>CALAIL010000028.1 GCA_937923255.1 uncultured Propionivibrio sp.
GGCGGTTATCAGGGATCGAGCCTGTCGCACCTGCTCAGCCTGCCCAATCGCTTCTGGTCGCTCGGCCCGGCACTGGCCATGAACCTGTTCGATGCGGGGGCGCGTTCCGCCGCCAAGGCGCGGGCAAGCGCGGCCTACGATGAGTCGGTGGCGGCGTACCGGCAGACCGTGCTGGCGGGGTTTCAGGAAGTTGAGGACGCATTGATGAGCCTGCGCCTGCTGGCCGAAGCCGCCGGCATTCAGGAAGAGGCCGTGCGCGCCGCTGCCGAGGCTTTGCAGATTGCGGATGACCAGTACCTGGCGGGAACGGTGAGTTATCTGAATGTCGTTTCGGCGCAGGCCGCCTCTTTGAATGCCGAACGCAGCGCCATCGACATTGCCGGCCGCCGCCTGCTGGCTGCCGCGGCGCTGATCAAGGCGCTGGGCGGCGACTGGTCGCCGGCGGCAGATGATGCGGAAAATGCCGGAAGCGCGGGAGAAACGAAAGAGGCAGGGAAGGCTGACGCCGCCCAGGCGGTACGGGATTGAGCGTGTGCAAGGCCATGAGGCAGCGAATGCATACGCCGGCTGCCGCGTCGGCTTTAGGCCGGCCAGTGGCGAGGCCATGCGCAATCCCCGGCTGCCCAACGCATCATTCACTGCATTTACTGCGCCGCGCCAAGGATGCAGCTTGTACGGTGTTTCGTTACATCGTCCGCACGCATGACCGCCTGCCCCGCAGCCCGTATGGATTGGGCGTTTGCGGGCAGGCTGCCTTGCAGCCCTTTATTTACGGGGGTTTCAGAGAGGGGTGCCCGAAATCCCTTTATTGACGCGGGGTTCAGAGAGAGGGCAGTAATCCCTTTACTGCTGCCGTCCAGCCTTGCCGTCGCCCGAATTATCACGGCAAGGATTGTGGCGGAGCGGAACGCCGAGACCAGGACGGCTGGCGCGGCGAGGGACGCTGGAAGCATCGGCAGTGCCAGGGATAGAGGGCGTGCGTAAAGGCGGGCGTGTGTGAGGGCGGGGCGGCCAGTGCTTCCTTGGAGCGCACGGCGCGTGCGAAGGGCCGGGCGATTCAGCAGGGCGCCAGCTCGTCGCGGTAGCGCCGCCAGTTCCTGACATAGCGCTCGGCGCTGGACGGCAGGTTGGCTACCTCATCATCCGTCAGCTGGCGCACAACCTTGCCCGGCACGCCCATGATCAAGGAACGCTCGGGAAAGACCTTACCTTCGGGCACCAGTGTGTGGGCGGCGACAATGGAATCGCGGCCGATGACTGAATGGTTGAGCAACACCGCGCCCATGCCGATCAGGCAGTTATCGCCGATGGTGCAGCCGTGCAGCATGACCATGTGGCCGACGGTGACGCCCTTGCCAATGCGGACGACGATGCCGCGATTGGTGTGGATGATGGAGCCGTCCTGAATGTTGCTGTTTTCGCCGATGATGATCTTGTCCGTATCGCCGCGCACCGTGCAGCCCCACCAGACAGAAGAATTTTTTGCCATCTCCACGTCGGCCATGACGACAGCGTTGGGGGCGATCCAGCTTTCTGGATCGAGGGTCGGGGCAAGATTGCCAAGTCGGTAGGTGGGCATGATGTCTCCTCGTCACGGGCAGTGACATGAAAAAGTTGTATTGAAAACGCCGGCAACAAGTATAGCTTGGCGGGGCGATTAATGAATGGTTCGATACGGCGCCCGGAAAGTGGGCGTCTCCAGGGAGGCAGGAAAGCGGGAAAGCAGGATACCGCCCGCCTGTACCGTGCGCAGCGCCGGCCTGTGAAAAAGCCCGCAACGCTCAGGTACGCGGGCTTGTATTGTCATCGTTACGTCGAAAACCGGACTGTTTCGGATGGGACTTTGCCAGACGGGACGAACTGACGGGTCATTGAGGAAATTTCGCCCGGCCTTTGCGCCAAGGTTTTTACGACAGGATTTCTAAGAAGGGGTTTTTGTCTACGATGGCAGCGACCGAGACCGGCTCAAAGGCCATGCTAGGCGACTCCGAACAGTTCGAAGCGGGTGTAGGGCCGAACATTACCCAAGCCGCTATCATTCTTCGCAATAACGTCGCCAAGATCGCCGCCTTGAAAACCGACGAAACCCGCACGCTTGTTCAAAAGCACGAAGCCGCTGCGATTCTTTCCGAACGCACGGTTCAAGCACTGGAAAAGGCGAAAACGGCTATCAGCGAACGCGCCGAATACCTGACACAAGCCGGGCAGGAAGCCGCCGCCGTGTTCTTCAATACGAAGTCGTACCTGTTGAACATGAACGCCGAAAACTTCCACAAAATCCGCTTTGAAACCGTCGAACAGTACGCGCCGAAGGCATGGGAAAAAATGACCGCCGTTGTAAAGCTGGTCGAACTGCCCGCGAAGTACGACCGCACCATTCAGGCCGTGAAAGGCAGCTTCCACAATCCAACGCTTGCGGCGCGTGCGAAATCGCGCGTCGAAGTCTGACCGAACCCAGTCGTGCCATTGGGGACTTTTGCCCGGCCTTGTGCCGGGTTTTTTTATGCTGAACAATGGATGTATTCAACACATGGATGATTGAAGTGGTACGCCCGATTCCCGAATGGTTCAAACTGACCGACGCAACGACTTCCGAAACGATGAAGCGTATTGCCGACGCAGTTGCGTCGAACAACATGGCATTGCAAGTGAAATTTGCCCCCATGCTTGCCCATTGGTTCATGCTTGATTCCCTATTTCTTGCGAACCAAGCGAACCGGGATGGAATGCACGCGAACGCCCTTGCACTGACCCGCCAATGTATCGAAGCGGTCGGAGTCATTGAACTGGGCATTTGCGGCCATGCCAACGCCGAAGCCGTCCTTGCACAGTGGGACGAAGATCGAATTACGCCGGGTAAGCTTCGCGCTTGGTTGCAAAATAACGTATGGAAGAACTACGGAAATGGACTTTGGAACGAACCTTGGGCCGTATTCATGCGCGAGTTTGCGGCGGCAATCCAGCCATATGCGCACTACGGACGAAGCTTGGCACAATGGCAACTTCGGCTTCATCGTCTGCCTACTGCGACAGAATCCGGCGAAGACTTAACGGCAATCATCGAAATGCGCCCCCGCGCCTATGACGCACAGAAGGCGACGCGTATCACCCTGTACCACGCCCTACTGGCCTATGTGCTTGGTCGGGTCTGGATGGCCGCCAATCCCAGCGATGCCGGGTTCAACGCTTTGATTGGCAGCTTTGGAATAGCCCTTGGAAAGTCACGCTACCTAGACGGCCATTCGACAGATTGGGGGAAACAGTTCTGGGCGATGCTTGGGGAGCGTAACGGCGGAACCGTTCTCGAATAAAGCCCCACAACTGCTATTCTACTGTTTTGTTGTGGGCTTCTATGTAGGATAGAATCAAGATAGCGCAATAAATTCTTGATTCTATTGAATGTTTGGCGGAGAGGGTGGGATTCGAACCCACGGTAGGGGACACCCTACGCCTGATTTCGAGTCAGGTACATTCGACCACTCTGCCACCTCTCCGTCTGGGCGCGGATTCTAACACAACCCGCCGGCAAGTCGATGCGGCGTATCGGCACGTCCCGGCAAAAAATCGGGCGATCAGGCGATGGGTCGATCTGCCGGGGCTGGTGAGCGGATGAGGCTGAGCAGCCTGTTCAGCGGCTGATTTTTTCCGCCCCGCCCAGATACGGCCGCAGCGCCTGCGGAATGGTGATGGAACCGTCCGCATTCTGGTAGTTTTCGAGAATCGCCACCAGCGTCCGGCCGACGGCCAGTCCCGATCCATTGAGCGTATGGACGAGTTCCGGCTTGTTTTTCTCGTTGCGGTAACGGGCCTGCATGCGGCGCGCCTGGAACGCCTCGAAATTCGAGCACGACGAGATTTCGCGGTAGGTGTTCTGCGCGGGCAGCCAGACTTCCAGGTCATAGGTTTTGGCTGAGGAAAAGCCCATGTCGCCGGTGCATAGGACAACGCGTCGGTACGGCAGCGCCAGTTTTTCCAGAATGGTTTCGGCGTGCCGGGTGAGCGCTTCGTGCGCTGCGTTCGACTGCGCGGCGGTGGTAATCTGCACCAGTTCCACTTTGTCGAATTGATGCTGGCGGATCATGCCGCGCGTGTCCTTGCCGTAGGAGCCGGCTTCGGAACGGAAGCAGGGCGTGTGGCAGACGAATTTGAGCGGCAGCGCCTCGGCGCCCAGAATTTCATCGCGGACGATGTTGGTCACGGGGACTTCGGCCGTCGGGATCAAATACAGCGGCTCGGCGTCCGGGCGCAGAATCTTGAACAGGTCGGCCTCAAATTTCGGCAACTGGCCGGTGCCGAACATGCTGGCCGCGTTGACGAGATAGGGCGCATAGACCTCGGTGTAGCCATGTTCCTGCGTATGCACGTCGAGCATGAACTGCGCGATCGCCCGGTGCAGGCGCGCGATGCCGCCTTTGAGCAGCGAGAAGCGTGCGCCGGAAAGCTTGGCCGCCGTGGAAAAATCGATTTGTCCCAACGCCTCGCCGAGATCGACATGATCCTTGACGGTGAAATCGAAGGTGCGCGGCGTGCCCCAGCGGTGAATTTCCACATTGTCCTCGGCCGAGGCGCCGACGGGCACATCCTCCTGCGGCAGATTCGGGATCGTCGAAACGAAGGCTTCCATTTCCTTGAGCAGCGTGTCCAGGCGCGCTTCATTGGCTTCCAGATCGCTCTTGAGCCTGGCCACTTCGGCCATGACCGCGGCCGTATCCTCGCCTTTGCCCTTGAGCTGGCCGATCTGCTTGGACAGCGTGTTGCGCGCTGCCTGTAAATCCTGCGTGCGCGTCTGCAAGGTCTTGCGTTCGCCCTCAAGTTTCTGGAACGCGGCGATGTCGAGCGTGTAACCGCGTGCGGCCAGCCGTTCGCGAACGGCGTCGATGTCGCTGCGGAGGCGTTGGATGTCAAGCATGATTAAGCTCCCTTGGTATGCTCCGGCGGCGCCGGAGGTTCGTCTGTTGCGGAATTGTCCGTATTCGCGTCACTGCCCGATGGCGCGGCTTTTGCCGACGCTGCCTGCGCTGAGCGATCCGTACGCGCCGCCCGCCCGGCAAGCCTGGCCGCCTCGCGGTCCAGCGCCTGCAAATGCGCCAGTTTTTCGCCGATTTTCGCTTCTAGCCCGCGCGGCGTCGGCCGGTACCACGTCGCGTGCGGCATGTCGTCGGGAAAGTAGTTTTCTCCGGCGGCATACGCCTCGGCCTCGTCGTGCGCGTAGCGATAGTTCTTGCCGTAATCGAGTGCGCGCATCAGTTTCGTCGGCGCGTTGCGCAGGCGCAGCGGCACGGGCCGCGAGCCATCCTTGGCGACAAAAGCTTTCGCTGAATTATACGCGACATAGGCGGCGTTCGATTTAGCCGCCACGGACAGATAAATGACCGCTTCGGCCAGCGCCAGCTCGCCTTCCGGCGAACCGAGGCGCTCGTAGGTTTCCGCCGCGGCGGCGGCGATCTGCGCCGCGCGTGGATCGGCCAGGCCGATGTCCTCCCAGGCCATGCGCACGATGCGCCGCGCCAGATAACGCGGGTCAGCGCCGCCGTCGAGCATGCGGCAGAACCAGTACAGCGCAGCGTCCGGGCTGGAGCCACGCACCGATTTATGCAGGGCGGAAATCTGGTCATAAAACGCCTCGCCGCCCTTGTCGAAGCGGCGCAGGCTTTGCGCCAGCGTGCTGTCGATGAAATCGCCGTCGATATGCGTCCGCCCGGCGGCGGACGCCGCCGTTCGCGTCTGTTCGAGCAGATTGATCAGGCGGCGCGCATCGCCGTCGGCATGGCCGATCAGCCGGGCGCGGGCGTGCTCGTCGAACGACAGACCGGGCAGCGCCCGGGCGCAGGCGCGCGCGAACAGCGCACCCATTTCATCGGCCGAGAGCGGATGCAGCACATACACCGCAGCGCGTGAAAGCAGGGCGGAATTGACCTCGAAGGAAGGGTTCTCCGTCGTCGCGCCGACCAGCGTCAGCAGACCGCTTTCGACGTAAGGCAGAAAAGCGTCCTGCTGCGCCTTGTTGAAGCGGTGCACCTCGTCGATGAAAAGAATGGTCGCGCGGCCGGAATGGGCGGGGTTGGCGCGCACGGCCTCGGCCTGCGCGACGGCCTCGCGGATATCCTTGACGCCGGAAAAAACGGCCGACAGGGCGATGAATTCGGCATCGAAGGCGTCGGCCATCAGGCGCGCCAGCGTCGTTTTGCCGACGCCCGGCGGCCCCCAGAAAATCAGCGAATGCGGCTTGCGCGCCTCAAAAGCCAGGCGCAACGGCTTGCCGGGGCCGAGCAGATGCTGCTGGCCGATGACCTCATCGAGCGTTTTCGGGCGCAGCAATTCGGCCAGCGGCGTCGAGGCGGCGGGGGCGGCATCGCCGAACAGATCATGGTTTGCCGTGCTCATGATGCGTGTGCGCCGAAAGGTTGATCACAGCCGGGACGCTTGCCGCGAAGGACGGCCCTGCGAAACAGCGCGCCGGAAGCATCCGGCGCCGGATGTGCCGGAAAGGCTGAGAAATCCGGGCAGGGTGGAGAGACAGAAAAACCCGTCCCCCGCTGAAATGCCCAAAAGACGCGGGCTTCAGGCCGGCGGAAATGCCGGTGGAACGGGCGTTTGCGGGGTGACTGGTGCAGCGCTGAACGTTCCGGATGCGCTGGGAAGATAAAACAATGCCGTGTCGAAGATTTTGTGCGCGCTGGGGATACAGAAAATTCCAGAAGCGCTGGAGGGACTGAGGAATCCGGGCAGGCTGGAAAAGTGAAACGATGCGGCGCTGAAAATTCTAGGTACGTTGGAGAGGCAGAAAAATCCGCACCCCGCTGAAATGCCCAAAAGACGCGGGCTTCAGGCCGGCGGAAGCGCCCGTGGAATGAGCGTTTGCGGGGTGTCCGGTGCGCCGCCAGGGCGGTCTGTTTATTCGCGGATGACATCGGCGCCTTCCGGCGGCGTGAAGCGCAGCAGCGAAGGGTCGAGCGCCGGGTTGTGCTCCAGGTTGGAGAAGCGCAGCCGCGTCGTCTGGCCGAAATTGTCGAACAGTTCCATCGCTTTCAGCGTGTTGCCGGAAAAGCCCAGTTGCAGGCGCTCGAAGCCGCTGTCGGAATTTTTTGGCCGCGCTTCGACCCACGTCAGCCCGTCGCGTTCGCCCGCTTCGTGCAGGGTGAAATTCTTTTCGAGGGTGCTTTTGCCGCCTTTGCCGTCATCGCCTCCAGCCAGCAGCGCGGCGGGCGTGCTGCCGAGCGCCGCGTCCATTTTTTTGACCGTGACCTGCCGGAGTTCGGGGTCGTAAATCCAGACCTGCTTGCCGTCGCCGACCAGCAGCTGGCTGTAGGGTTTATCGATCTGCCAGCGGAATTTTCCGGGGCGGGAGAAGATCATGACGCCGGAAGATTCCTGCGGGCGCCGGCCATGGGCGTCATTGCGGGCGGTGACGGTTTGCGTGAAGTCGGCGCGCAGCGTTTTGGCCGTTTCAAGAAAATGATGCAGGCGGTCGATGCCGCCTGCCTGCGCGGTGAGCGGGAGGGCGAGGAGCGCGGACAGAATGAGGCGTTTTGCGCATGCGCAGAACCGGCGCAAATTTGCCGCCGGACGCACGTTGGCGTCGGGTTCTTGCCGCATCGTGACGGGGCGCGCTTCCTGCTGCCCACGTCCGGACGCCGAAGGGCGTGGGGGATGGGGCGAAGAAAATCGGGGAAAGCGGGAAAAGCAGGAAAAGCGAAAAAAGCGTGTTTCCAGCCTCGTTTCTGGCAGCATGACAGACCTCTTTGCGTCAATGTGGATACGGTGCGGCCGCGCGGCGGTTTTCATGGCTTACTGGTTTTCGCCGCGCGCCAGGACGGTGCGGCCGCCGCGTTCGTCCATTTGCGAGACGAGTCCGGCTTTTTCCATCGCTTCGATGAGCCGCGCCGAGCGGTTGTAGCCGATGCGCAGGTGGCGCTGCACCAGCGAGATCGAGGCGCGGCGGTTCTTCAGCACGATGTCGACGGCCTGATCGTAGAGCGGGTCGGATTCGGCATCGTTGGAGGCTTCGCCGCCGCGTTCGCCGTTTTCATTTTCGTCGCCGCCGACGAGCACTTCTTCAACGTATTGCGGCGGCGCCGTCGTTTTCAGATGTTCGACAACGCGATGCACTTCATCGTCGGCGACAAAAGCGCCGTGCACGCGCGTCGGGTAGCCCGTGCCGGGCGCAAGGTAGAGCATGTCGCCCTGTCCGAGCAGGGTTTCCGCGCCCATCTGGTCGAGAATCGTGCGCGAGTCGATTTTTGAGGAGACCTGGAAGGAAATGCGCGTCGGGATATTGGCCTTGATCAGGCCGGTGATGACGTCGACGGATGGGCGCTGCGTCGCCAGAATCAGGTGAATGCCGGCCGCCCGCGCCTTCTGCGCCAGCCGGGCGATCAACTGTTCGACCTTTTTGCCGGCGATCATCATCAGGTCGGCCAGCTCGTCGATGATGACAACGATGTAGGGTATGGGGCTGAGCGGTTCCGGGCTTTCCGGCGTCAACGACAGCGGGTTGGTCAGGCGCGTTCCGCTTTTTTCGCTGTCGCGGATGCGGCTGTTGAGGCCGGCAATATTGCGCACGCCCAGCGCCGACATCAGTTTGTAGCGCCGCTCCATTTCGCCGACGCACCAGTTGAGGGCGTTGGCCGCCTGCTTCATGTCGACGACGACCGGCGCGAGCAGGTGGGGAATGCCTTCGTAGATCGAGAGTTCGAGCATTTTCGGGTCGACCAGGATCAGCCGCACGTTTTCCGGCTCGGACTTGTAGAGCAGGGAAAGAATCATCGCATTGATGCCGACCGACTTGCCCGAGCCGGTGGTGCCGGCGACCAGCAAATGCGGCATCTTGGCCAGATCGACGACCACCGGCTGGCCGCCGATGTCCTTGCCGAGCGTCATCGCCAGCGGCGAGTGCATGTCGTGATAGGCCGCGCTGGAAATGATTTCGGACAGCCGCACCGTCTGCCGCCGGGCATTCGGCAGCTCCAGCGCCATGCACGATTTGCCGGGCACCGTCTCGACAACGCGGATCGAAACCATCGACAGCGCGCGCGCCAGATCCTTGGAAAGATTGACGATCTGCGCGCCCTTGACACCGACGGCCGGTTCGATTTCATAGCGTGTGATGACCGGGCCGGGATAGGCCGCCAGCACCTTGACCTGGACGCCGAATTCGCCCAGCTTGCGCTCGATCAGGCGCGAGGTGTATTCCAGCGTTTCGACGTCGACCTGCTCGGTCGACTCAGGCGCCGGTTCCAGTAAGTGCAGGGGCGGCAACAGGCCGCCGACAACCGCTTCCGGGAACAGCGCCGCCTGGCGTTCGCGTTCGATGCGTTTGTCGGCCTTGGCCGAACGCTTGATGACCGGGTCGGGCGCTTCGACAAAAATCGGCTCGTGCGGCGGCATCCGCTGCTTTTCGTCTTCGACCCTGGCTTCGCGCTCGCGCGCCACTTCGCGGCCGATGCGCCGGTCCTGCCACAGCTCGAACAGGCGGTAAACGCCGGTGACGCTCATTTCCAGCACCGCGCCGATACATTCGGCGGCGTTGAGCCACGACATGCCGGAAAAGACGCTCCAGCCCAGCATCCACAGCGCCAGCAGGGTAATCGTTGCGCCCGTATAGCCGAGATAGCGCATCGAAAGATTGCCCAGCTCCACGCCCAGCATGCCGCCCGGCGCCAGCGGCAATTGTGCCGAAAGCGAATGGAAGCGCAGCGCTTCCAGCCCGCAGCTAGACAGCATCAGCAGGACAAAACCGGCAAGTGCGATGTAGACGGGGCGGCGGTCGGCGCCGCGCAAACCGTCGAGGCGGCGATAGCCCCACCAGATAAAGGCCAGCAAAAAGACCACCCACCACCACGCCGACAGGCCGAAGACATAAAGCAGCAAATCGGCGAGCCAGGCGCCGCTGCGGCCGGCCGGATTGCTCAACATGGCATGGGAGGCGGCGTGCGACCAGCCCGGGTCGCCGCGCCGGTAGCCCCAGAGTGATAAGGTCAGAAAAGCGCACAGGGCGATCAGCACCAGCCAGCGGGATTCCTGGAGCACCGCGACAAGTTTCTTGGGCAGCGGCGCGGGATCATTGACGCCCGTGCGCCCCGTACCGCCTGCGCGCCCCGCGCCCCCAGCGCCATTTTTCCTGCCGGAAGATTTACGCAAGATGGCCATGCTTTACGCGCGGAAAGAAGATGGAAACAGATTGAAAGCAAGCTTCATGGAGCGAAATTATACTGAAACTGCCGGCAAGGTCGCTCGGCCAGGGCAGAAAGGCTGCGCCGCTTAGCTTGCGGAGGCTGCGGCGGGTCTGAGGACTTTCAGAATGAACTCTTCTCTATGCATGATACGACGTTCACATATACCGGAATTTCCGCGAGCAGCATACAGGCCATTGATGGCTCTTTCTACCCAGCCGCCAGCATAGGAGATATTGACGTAACGCCCAAGTACTTCGCCGGTTGCCCGAACGTAAACAAGATCTTCGTTACGTAAATAAATATCTTTAAGATTCCCAGGTTTGTATTTATAAGCGTATTCACTCATTGGTATAATGTCGACCTCGTGCAAGTACGTTCCGTCAGGGCGCAGGCTAAGGCGTGAATACTTCCCAGGAGAATCTTCACCTTCCATAAATTGATATTCCCCGGCGCTTAACCAGGCTTTATCTGGCCGAATACTCGGGCTTTCAAAGCCTTTCACCCCTTCTACAACCCGATAGATGTGCAGCCCGCCCTCCTGCGCACACAGCCGTTTGAGCTTGTGGCGGCCATACACTGCATCGGCCGTGGGAATCAACAGGGCAATCACGATCACCAGCGCTTTGCCCCAATAGGATTTAACCCGTTCAAGCACTTTCCGGACGGCGCGGTAATACAGCCAGGTCAGAAAGAAAATAAGCAGTGCGGCCATTTAAGTGGTCTCTTTGTAGAAGTAGGGGTAATTGGCGCTGACATATGGGCCGAAAGCGCCGTTAAATTCATAGGTATTGTTCCCCGCGCCGCCGATGAGCTCATCGTCGCCCAGCCCGCCTTTCGCCGTCGGCTGGAAGATTTTCTCGCCCAAGGTGTCCAAATCACCCTCCCGCTCACCTGGAACGCGTTTTGCCTCATTGGCGTCTTTTATGATGACATCAATATCATTGATATTGGTCCAGTTGACATAGGCCAGGTTGGAAAGCGCGGAGTATTCAAAAAGGCTCTGGATGTTCATTTCAATCTCCTTGTGCAGATTTACGCGCAGGTTTGAGAGTGGCAAGAATTAGCTCTTTATAGCTAACTCTATTCGGATATTCTGGCGTCGCTTCCTCGCCACAATGCCAAGGCGAGAAGCCTGAACCCGTTCCGGTCAGGCCGATAAACAGGCTGTCAATGAAAGAGGGATAGATATCAATCCGTATCAGCTCGCCAAGCACTTCCCTTGTCCGTATATTGACGACCATGACGCTCTCCATGGAAAAGTATTTATACAAGACAACCGGGTCTTTATACGTTATTTCATACTCCGATGCATATTGTTTCACCTGGGTTACGACAGGTTTTCCATCTTCAATGGTATGCCTGGTTATTATCGGATTGTCTGGAGTACCTCCGCCGCTTTCCACAAATGAAAAGCCATACTTCGAAAAAAATTCAATATTTTCACTCCACCGAAACCCGTCCGCCTGCGCCGTCTTGTAGACCTTCAGCCCTGCGTGCGCACGACATAACCGGCTGGCTTTGTAACTAATATAGAATATTTCCAGCAATGGCGCAGAAACCAGAAAAACGGCAAGCGCCAGCGGAATCGACCAGCGCAAGAATTTAGGCAGTTTCCGCAAAAGGATAGCAATCAAGAATGAAATAAAAAGCGCCAGCGGGACATAAACAATCACATAGCCCGCCATGCCAACACCAGTCATATAGAAATGGTCGAACATGCTTCTATTTTCCTTATCTTCAAATCAGATCATGCATTGAACGGGGAAAAGTGGCGCTGCAATAGGTTTATTCGTCACTGGGCAGTGGATTGAAAATCTACATGAAGTAATAAAAAACGCGGCAATTGCCGGCAGCTAAATCCAGTTTAGGTTTCGACGGTATTGTTTTTTCTGCATTTCCAGAGGCTATCCAATATCTTTTCATAAAACGGGTGGCTTAGATATCAGTCAATCCAATTAAATTCTCTTCCAGAGTAGAATAAATGCACCTATATCAGGCAGTTTATAGGAATTTAGATTCTTCAGCTTTCTCGGTGATAGCTTCTTCATTCAAACTTGTTAAATTGACATAAGCGGCAGAAGCCAGTTTGGAATATTCATAGTATTGAATGAAGTTAGACATGGCTTTTCCTTTCCAATAAAAACATTATTACGGCAAAGTTTTTAACTTGGTTTTCTTAGGCTTAAGTGTTTTCTTCCATAAAGATGTCTCTGGTATTTTTGGACAGCTTAGAACAGGAGGGCCCAATAAACCCAGTATTAATGTTTCGTATGTAGGGAGAATACGATATATTGTAATACTCTGAGAAAGAATCTCTCCAGTTTGAATATCTACAACTTGTTCCTCACCTTTTTCCAGTTTCCATCCAATCGTCTCAACTGTACGAAAAGGGGTGGGTTGGTAGGCATAGCGCTCATAGTATCTTGCTTCCGGTACATCTCTTAAGGTGACCATGACCCGGTTGCCGGTTCTTTCGAGATGCCTTGCACTGCCGTCAGCCAATATATCTTCGTAAAATCGAAAACCCATTTCTTCAAAATCCGCGACTCGGGTCGGGTCGTATGGAAACTGCTCGCCTTCGGTCACGTCTTTTCTTGTTAGGTCTTTTCGGCTGAAACCGCATCCTTCCACCTCCACCTGCCGATACACTTTAACGCCGGCATCCTTGCAGGCTTGTGCGAAATGCCAGGAAATCCAGGCTTCTTCCAGCCAGGGAAGCAGAAGGAGAATAACGGCAAGGCTTTTCAGCCCGCGCCATATCCACGGAAATCGTTTTACGAATCGGCGCAGTATGACTGTGATGAGAAAAATCAGGAACGAATAGGTCGCAATTACGATAACGCCTATCGGGGTCAGAATGTAGCCGTCCATTTCGGCTCCTGGTGAGGATTAAGCTTCGATATCGAGTTGTTGACTGTATTCGGTACAGGTAGCGTAGATACCCGCTCCCCGGTAGGCAAGAAAAGCTTCACGCAGATCCTGAAATATTTCTTCACGACAGTTTTGGACAGATTCAGGAATCTTGAAATCATAGACCTTGAAATGCAGCCAGCACGGTCCGCCTCGCTCCCCCTTAAAAGCAAGTCCTTCCCGCTTGAACCAGATCAGTGCGCCTTTCCAGTAGAAGGTCCAGGTCGAAAGGTGTGACTCTTCGTCCCGACCGCGTGCCACACAGCGCAAGTAGATGTCGCGCGCCCGGTCGACGGTCCAGGCTCGGCTGATGGTTCTTCCTGCACCAAATAAGGAATCGTCTATCTTCTCCAGTCCATACTTCTCGACATCCGCTTCCGGAATTCTTTCATTGATAAAGGCCATGGTCTTTCCTCGCTGGTGTTTTATGGATGTCGGCTGATCGATGCGTTATGGGCGTTGGCTGAGAGGGGCGCTTAAAGCACTGTTATCGCATCGGTATTGACAATTTCCAGAGACTATCCAATATCTTTTCATAAAATAGGCGGCTTAAATATTAGTAAATCTAATTATGATTATCTTCCAAAGTAGAATAAATACGCCTATATCAGGCAGTTTGTAAAAATTCAGATTTATTGATTTCTTTACTACTAGTTTTCAAATTATTTCCGGCACATTAAAATAATGTTCCAGAGAGCCTGGAGGTAGTATTTGGACGGCGAGCAATAACTTTCCAATGCTTAATAAACTCTGTTATCTGTATATTAGTAAATTTAGGAGCTCATTTATTGTACATCTTAAATATACTTTTAAGATCATTTGTATTTACTGGATTTTTACTATAATTCACCAAGAAAGCCTCTTACTACCATTTATAATTCAGTATACTTAGGGGTGTTGGCAATTGTGGAACTGGTCATGATTATTTCTCCAAGCTAGGTTTAAGAACTTTCTGAACAAAGGTACGAGGTTGCACATCCTTATATTCTGGTGAACATGTTTCCCAATTGTGTAGATAAATAATACGTTCAGCAATTATTCCATTAGTCTGAAGATCGATTATCTTTAGAGAACTACCTGTTACCCAGTATTTACGCTCTTCTGGTGTCGAAATATCTTCATATGTCACACCGTAACGAGGCTGAGGTGTGGATAAGACTGACACCGGTGTTTTTTCAAGTACAAAAACTCGGTGCCCTTCCAAAGAATGTGAATTACGTTTCCATGGTTCGTCGAACTTGCCTGTGTAGCGATATCGCTTACCATCTACAGGGTCAATAACCTCAATATAGCGGTAACCACGATATTTATTACGAAAGTTTTCCTCATCCTTTCCTAGAGTTTCTGGATATTTATTTTTATCCTGAATGGGGTGTGGAAGAAGTTTTCTATATCAAATTTTTCATTTGTGTAATCTACTTCATACTCATCCTTCGGATATTGTTTGTTGTGGTCAGTTTGACGAGGTGAGAACAATAAGACTCCATCAATATTTTCTATTGTGTGATAGATAAACTCTTCAGCTTTCCGACAGGCAGATTCAAAAAGTAGATTTACTTTTTCAGTATAAGCTTGGTTAGCTTTCTGTGCCTGTTTATTATCCCACCACCAGTATGTAGGAAAACCGACAATTGGGACAATAACGATTAATACCGCAATCATTTTCCCACGATCAGTTTTGGGTAAAGTATAGGCAAGTACTAAAGCAAGAATAGAAAGAAAAAAGATAAGGAAAATGATTATCTGGACAATTCCCATTGCCGTTATGTAGTCCATATATATTTCCTAGTAGGGGTTAAGCTTCGATATCGAGTTGTTGACTGTATTCGGTACAGGTAGCGTAGATACCCGCTCCCCGGTAGGCAAGAAAAGCTTCACGCAGATCCTGAAATATTTCTTCACGACAGTTTTGGACAGATTCAGGAATCTTGAAATCATAGACCTTGAAATGCAGCCAGCACGGTCCGCCTCGCTCCCCCTTAAAAGCAAGTCCTTCCCGCTTGAACCAGATCAGTGCGCCTTTCCAGTAGAAGGTCCAGGTCGAGAGGTGAGACTCTTCGTCCCGCCCCATCGCTACTTCACGCAGATAGATGTCGCGCACCCGGTCGATCGTCCAGTCCCGGCTGTAAGTCTTGCCTATCGACAAGAGTTCGTAGTCTATTTTTCTTAGTCCGTATTTCTCAAAGTCCGCTTCCGGGATTTTTTCATTGACAAAGGCCATAGTCTTTTCTCCTGTGCAGGAGCTGAGGCGGGTTTAAGGGTTTTCAGAATAAATTCTTCCAATCCTGAAGCGACGACGTTTGCACATGCCGGCGTTTCCATAAGCAGCATGTCGGGCTGTGTATCAGCCACCAATGGCTTTTTTCTGCCCGGCCGCCGGCAGAGTAAATTTTGTCTGCTTTTCCATTTTCTGGGCGCTGCGCTAAGACAGCCGGGGCAGAAAGCGGATGAGGAACGGCTGTAGGGGCGGCCGCAGGGAGCCGTGTTCGAGCAACGGCATGATCGGCGCGCTGCCGCCGTGGCGGGGCGCTCGTGCGGCAGTGTAAGAGCCAGCAGTTTGCCCGTAAAAGGCAAATTGCCGGCTCGGTCAGGAGGTAGGTGCTTTACTGCTTGCAGATAATAATGTGGCCGTCGTCCTGGCGAATGTGGCCGCTTGTTTCCAGGTCTTTCATGACGCGCGTGACCATTTCGCGCGAAGCGCCGACGACCTTTGCCATATCCTGTTTGGTGAGTTTGCGGCGTACCTGGCGTTCGCCGTCGACTTCTTCCGACAGCTCCAGCAGCAGCTTGGCGACGCGGCCGTAGGTGTCCATCAGCGCCAGGCTTTCGATCTTCCAGGTGGCGCGGCGCAGGCGCAGCACCAGGCTGCGCATGATGCTCAGGCAAAGCTCCGGGTTTTCCATCAGGGTGTGGGTGAAATCCTCGCGGGAGATTTCCAGCAGTTCGCAGTTGTCGAAGGCGACGACGTCGGCTGAGCGCGGCTCGCCGTCGATCAGCGCCATTTCGCCGATGCATTCGCCTTCGCCGATGAAGGAAAGAATGACTTCGCGCCCTTCGTTATCGCGGCTCAGAACCTTGACGCTGCCGCGTATGATGATGAACAGGGATTGATCGTCGGAACTGTCGCCGCCGTAGACGATCGTTTTATTGCGCGGAAAGCTGCGTCTGACGGCGACACGGGCGAACATCTGCAACTGCGCGTCGGTCAATCCTTCAAACAGGGGAATGTTCTGCAAGGCGGCCAGTCGGGCCTGTTCTGACGATAATGCGGGCGCTTTTGCCATAGTGAACCTCCTTGGAATACCCCCAGCGAGCGAGGGTCTGCGTTATTAATCTGGCAACGCGCCCGATTGTACGCTATTCACGCGGCATCGCCCATTGCTTCATTCCTCCGTTCTCCATTTTCCGTTTCCGGCATTCCTCTTTTCCGGCGACGGGCAGCATCGCTGCGGCGATCCGGCTGCGTCAGGGCGTGCAGCGGCTGCCGGAGGCTATTTCGCTATAATCGCGCAACCAGGCAGGCTGTTGTTTGGATTGCGGCTTGTGTTGCCGAATTTTTGCCGCATCCGCTGCTGCCTGCGCCGTAGCATTTGCTGAAATTGCTGAAACTGTCGAAAGGAACAGAACACCATGACCCAAGCCACCCGCCACAACCGTTTGCTCATTCTTGGTTCCGGCCCGGCCGGCTATACCGCCGCCATCTACGCCGCACGCGCCAACCTCAAGCCGGTGCTGATTACCGGCCTTGCACAGGGCGGCCAACTGACGACGACGACGGAAGTCGACAACTGGCCGGGCGAGGCCGACGGCATCCAGGGGCCGGAGTTGATGCAGCGCTTCGAGGCGCATGCCAAGCGCTTTGAGGCGGAAATCGTTTTCGACCAGATTCACACCGTTCGACTGAACGAAAAACCGTTCATGCTGATCGGTGATGCCGGTACGTATACCTGCGATGCGTTGATCATTGCCACCGGCGCGTCCGCCCAGTATCTGGGTCTGCCGTCGGAAGAGGCGTTTGCGGGCCGTGGCGTTTCCGCCTGCGCCACCTGCGACGGTTTCTTCTACAAGGACAAGCCCGTTGCCGTCATCGGCGGCGGGAACACAGCGGTCGAAGAGGCGCTGTATCTTGCCAACATCGCCAGCCATGTCACGCTCGTCCACCGCCGCGACAAGCTGCGCAGCGAAAAAATCATGCAGGACAAGCTGTTTGAGAAAGAAAAGGCCGGCAAGGTCACGATCAAATGGAACAGTACGCTGGATGAAGTGCTGGGCGATGCCAGCGGCGTGACCGGCATGCGCCTTAAAAACGTGCACAGCGGTGCACTTGAGGATATCCCGCTGGAAGGCGTCTTCATCGCCATCGGCCACAAGCCGAACACCGATATTTTTGCCGGTCAGCTCGAACTGGACAAAGGATACATCGTCACGCAGGGCGGCCGTCTCGGCAATGCCACGCAGACCAGCGTTCCCGGCGTGTTTGCGGCGGGCGACGTGCAGGATCCGATTTATCGCCAGGCGTGTACTTCTGCCGCCAGCGGCTGCATGGCGGCGCTCGACGCCGAGCGCTATCTCGAACATCTGGCCGGCTAAAATCAGGCATCGGGCGGACGGCGGCGATGAAACACGAACCGTTGCAATATCGGCCATGCCGCCTCGCCTGCGCCGGTGGACGCCGGCGCGCCGTATTGCCTGGCTGAATCTACACTTGCCCGACCGATGAGCACGTTGCCGACACCGGAAGATATGGCCGCATTCCAGGCGGCGGTTGGCGATGTCGTCCCGCTGAAAACCGAGCGGCGCGTGCTCCATGAACCTCCCAAGCCGCGCCCGCGCCCGCGTCAGCGTGAGCTGGACGAATCCCAGGCGGTGGCCGAATCCCTGCACGGCCCGCTGGAAATCGATGACCTGCTGGCGATGGGCGAGGCGGAAGCCTATCTGCGCCCCGGGCTGTCGCGCAGCGTTCTGCGTGATCTGCGGCGCGGCCGCTGGGCGATCCAGGACCATATCGACCTGCACGGCATGAACCGTTACCAGGCGCATGAAGAAGTCAGCCTGTTCCTGTCCGCATCGGCGGCCAGCGGCAAACGCTGTCTGCGCATCGTTCATGGGCGGGGGCATGGCTCCCCCGGGCGGCAGGGCGTCCTTCGCTTGCTGGTTAAAAGCTGGCTTGCCCGCAGCCGGCACGTCCTGGCTTTTTGCCATGCCGCTGCCTGCGATGGCGGCGAAGGGGCGCTCTGGGTGCTGCTTCAGGCTGTTCGGCCGCGGCCTCCGCGGCGCTGATGGCCGTTTCTTTCTGCCTCTTCCGGCGTGGGCGGATAAAAAACGGTACGAAAACGCCCGGCGCAAGCAGGGGTGGCTTTGCCTGCCGATGCGATTCAAAAACACCAAAAATGCCGGGCAGCCGCCAATGCCCGATGGACAAGGGCTGCAAAGGCGACCGGACTGAAACGCCCAAAAGACGTGGGGTTCAGGCCGACGGATCATTCTGTTTCGCTGCAGCCGGCAGGCTCGCGCCTGACCACATCATTGGCGCACCGCCGGCGGCGCGGGGGAAGCATCACCGTCTGAATAATAGCCGCCGGCAGTCGAAGACCGACCACACCCCCGTCACAATATCCGCTACCATGCCTGCCCCGAACCCCGCGTAAAACGGGCATCTCCGGAGGGGCTGCCCGCCAGCCCAGTGTTTACGCGGGTTCCCGGATTGCCTATCCGCTAGCCCCCTATTTGCCGGGGGTTTCGGCCTGCCTGCCGGCAAACGCCCGATGGACAAGGGCTGCAAAGGCGACCGGGCTGAAACGCCCAAAAGACGTGGGGTTCAGGCCAGCGAGTCCGACCGATCCGGCCAATTGCGCATCACCGCCGGAACACGCAGTCAGGCAGCGCAACAACATTGCCGCAGAATGAGCAGCGTCTCTCATCGCCGTTGTCCTGGCGCGGGAAACGGTTGGGCTTGGCGTTGAGGGCAGGCGTGGGGGGAGTGGGGCTGGAGTGTGGCCGGATAGCCGCCGGGATAGACTGAATAGGGCTAAAGAGGGCTGAATAGGCGGGGGAATGTTGCGTGGCTGCTCGCGCTATAGCAGCGTGTCGTGCGCGAGGCCGTCCTGCTTGATCATTTGCCGCAGCTGGTTGAAGGCCACGGTCTGGATTTGCCGGATGCGTTCGCGCGTTAATCCCAGTTCGGCGGCGATTTCTTCGCGCGTGCCAATTTCGTAGCCGAGCAGGCCGTAACGCCGCGCCAGCACGTAGCGCTGCCGCTCGGGCAGTTGCTTTACCCAGCTGGTGACGAGCTGTCCGATGCGCTGTTGTTGCATCAGGCTTTCCGCTTCCAGCGTATTGTCGTCGGGCAGGATGTCGGCGATGTTGTGTTCGGGGTCGATTTCCAGCGGCGCATCGAGCGAGGCGATATGTTCGCTAAGGGCGATGGCGCGCCGCACTTCTTCCGCCGGCCGGTCGATCAGGTGAGCGATGTTTTCGATGCGGATTTCGCGGCCGCTGGCCAGTTCCAGATGGCGCATGGCGCGTAGGATCAGGTTGATCTCCTTGATGACGTGAACGGGCAGGCGGATGGTGCGCGACTGGTTCATGATCGCACGTTCGATGTTCTGGCGAATCCACCAGGTCGCGTAGGTGGAAAAGCGGAAGCCGCGTTCCGGCTCGAATTTTTCGATGGCGTGAATCAGGCCGAGATTGCCTTCCTCGATCAGGTCGGGCAGCGGCAGGCCGCGGTTGAGATAGTGCTTGGCGATATTGACGACCAGCCGCAGATTGTGTTCGATCATGCGCTGGCGCGCGGCGAAATCCCCCTGCCGGATCTGGAGCGCGCATTCGTATTCTTCCTGTGGCGTAAATAGCGGTTTGGCGCCGATTTCGTTCAGGTAATACAGGGTGATGTCGTTGAGGAGTTCAACTCCCGGTGAATCGTGGGAGGCGCCGGAATCCGCGGAGTCATCGGAATCGCCCGCCTCGCCCACCCCCTGAGATTTAGCGGGGCGGGGCATATCGGCCGGTTCGGCGGAATCCGATGTTTCCGTTGTTTCCGTCGCGTACTTCTCGGTGGAGAGTGCGTCCGCTTCGGCCAGCGTTCCCGCGTGCGAAACCGCATGGCGGGTTTTGCGCCGGCCAGTTTTGTTTCTGCTGTTCACGGTCAGCGCGCTGGCAGGTATTTCATCGGATCGACCGGCCTGCCCTGGGTGCGAATCTCAAAATGCAGCTTCACCCGGTCGGCGTCGGTATTGCCCATTTCCGCAATCTTCTGCCCTTTACTGACCTGCTGGCCTTCCTTGACGAGCAGCTTGCTGTTGTGCGCGTAAACGGAGACGAGATTGTCGGCGTGTTTGATGATGACCATGTTGCCGTAGCCGCGCAGGGCATTGTTGGCGATGATGACCTTGCCGTCCTGCGCCGCAATGACGGGATCGCCGTGCTTGCCGGAAACATCGACGCCCTTGTTGCCGTTGCTGCCAAAGTGACCGAGCACGGCGCCGCTCGCCGGCCAGCTCCAGCTTTGTCCGTGGGCTGCCGTGTCTGCCGCGGAGTCCGCGCCTTGCCTGCCGCCTTCGGCGGATTGTGCGGCGCCCGCCGCAGTGGTTGCTGCTGCGGCCGTGGTTGCGTCCGGCGTCCTTGGCAAGGCCGGCCCTTCAGCCTGCGCCAGCGCTTGTTCGGAGTAGGGTTCCTTGCCGGCTTTCGGTTCGCGTTTGAGGAGGCCGGTGCTGCCGCCCGCCTCGCTGCCGGAAAAAACTGCGCCGCCTGCGGCGGAATCCGTGCCTGTGCCGCCCAGCGTGCGCTGTTCGATGCCCTGGTTATCGGTGATCGGCTGCGTTTCGACGCCGGTTGCGGCGTCTACCACCGGGGTTTCCGCGCCTTGCGGGCGCAGGCGGATGATGCGGCCAACGGAAAGCTGGTTGGCATTTTCGAGCTGGTTGAGGGCAATCAGCTCGCGGGGATCCATGTTGTGCGCCCGGGCGATGCTATAGAGCGTGTCGCCGCTCTGGACGGTGTAATACGCTTCACCCGCCGGCGTGCCCGTAGCGTATCCGCCGCGCCCTTCGACGGGGGCGGGGACGTTGCTGACGCAGGCGGCCAGTGTCAGCGCGGCCGCAGCGATGAGGGAAAAATGGCAAAGGCGGTGGCAGGCGCGGCGCAGGCCGGCATGTACGGCGTGTGGCATGAGCGGTGCGGGGCTGACGCGAGCGCTGAAGTGGCCGATGTTTTTCATTCGAGTCCTGAGAGTAGCGGAACAAAATTGACGAGGCTGTCCACCCGGATTTCGGCGATATTTTCTGCACGGCGTTCGAAAAGCCGGAGGGTCTGCCGTTCGGTGCCGAACGGTAGCAGTATTCTGCCATTCGGCGCCAGCTGTTGCAAAAGCGCGTGCGGAAGTTCCGATGCGGCGGCGGAAACGATGATGGTGTCGAAGGGCGCGGCCTCCGGCAGCCCTTGCTGCCCGTCGGCGTGCTTGAGGCGGACGCGGAACTGCTGGATTTTGCGCAGGTTGAGTCTGGCGCGCGCGAGCAACGGCGCGATGCGCTCGACGGCGTAGACTTCCGGCGTCAGCTGCGCCAGCACGGCGGCCTGGTAGCCGGAACCGGCGCCGATTTCCAGCGTTTTGCCCAGTTCGCGCCCGCGCATCAGAATCTCGATCATCCGCGCGACGATGAAGGGCTGTGAAATGGTTTGGGAAAACCCCAGCGGCAGCGCCGAATCCTCGTAGGCGCGGGAAGCCAGGGCTTCCTCGACAAACAGGTGACGCGGTACGGCGGCGATGGCGGCCAGCACGCGCTCCTCGGCAATGCCGTCGGCGCGCAGGCGCTCGATCATGCGTGCCCGTGCGCGCGGCGAAGTCATGCCCAGACCGGACGCGCTCAGGCTCATTGGTCGAGCCATCCCCGCAGCAGCGGCAGTTGCGCCGTATGCGTCAGGTCGATCTGTAAGGGCGTGATCGACACCTGGTGGCTGGCGACGGCGTAAAAGTCGGTGCCTTCCTCGGCGTCTTCCGCCTGGCCGGCGGCGCCGACCCAATACACCGTTTCGTTGCGCGGCGTAACGGTGGCGACCATCCCCTCGGCCTTGTGGCGCTTGCCCAGCCGCGTGATGGCGCGGCCTTGCAGCATCTCGTAGGGAATGTCGGGAATATTGACGTTGAGCAGCATCGGCTCGGCGGGGCGGCGGGCGATCAGCGCATCGACCAGTTCGCGCGCCACGCGGCCGGCGGTGTTCAGATGCCCGAACGTCTTGCTGCACAGCGAAATGGCCAGCGAGGGAATGCCGAGCAGAAAGCCCTCGGTCGCCGCGGCGACGGTACCGGAATAAATCGTATCGTCGCCCATGTTGGCGCCCAGGTTGATGCCGGAAACCACCATGTCCGGCAAGGTATCCAGCACGCCGGTGACGGCCAGGTGTACGCAATCGGTGGGCGTGCCATTGACGTGATAAAACCCGTTGCTGCCGCGCCGGAGGGAGAGCGGGCGGTCAAGCGTCAGCGAGTTGCTCGCGCCGCTGTAATCGCGCTCCGGCGCGACGACGACGATCTCCGCCACCTCCGAGAGAACGTGCGCCAGATGTTCGATACCGGGTGAAAAATAACCATCGTCGTTGCTCAACAAAATTCTCATGGCGCGATCAGTACAGGCGTAATCGATGTTGCAATTGTTATGGAAATACGGCAATGAAAACCGGCGCGGCGTTTTTTATCGTGGGGGCCTGGCCGCGCCGTCGCCGGATGCCTTGTCTGTTCCGGCAATCGCGCGATTATACGGGGATTCGCCAGCACGGGAGAAGGGGAAGGTGTGGAAGAAATGGAAGGCGTGGAAGAAGTGGAAGGACGGAAAGGTGGAAAGAGCATTGCCGGTAAGCATGCTCTGAAGCCCGCGTGGAATGGGCGTTTCCGGCCGCCTTGCCCGCCAGACCAGTATTTAAGCGGGTTTCCGGCCGGCCTGCCCGCAAACGCCCGATTGACGCGAGCTCCGGCGCTGCCCGGTCTGAAACGCCCAAAAGACGTGGGCTTGTGGCCGGTCGTTCGGCTGGTCACTGCAAGTTTCAGCGCGCGGCCACCAGCGACTACACGCACTCAACGCCCTTGGCGCATTTTCTCCAGCGCCTGCCACGCTTGGCGCATCGCCTTTCGCCCCACCGCCTGTGCTCCGTCGACGACCTGTTTCCGGGGCGGGAAGAAGCGGAAGGCGAGCAGGGGAAGCTGGGAAGGCGGGAAGCTGGAGGAAGGCGGAACGCCCGCTGGCTCACGAAAATAGCCTGCCCCGAACCCCGCGTAAAATGGGCTTCTCCGGGGTGGCTAGCTGACAGCCCAGTGTTTACGGGTATTTTCGGCATGCCTTTCTTCTAGCCCTGTGTTTACGCGGGTTTCCGGCCTGCCTGTCTTCAAGCCCAATGTTTACGGGCATTTCCAGCCTACATGCCCGCAAATACTTTATTGACGAGGGTTCCGGCGCTGCCCTGCCTGAAACGCCCAAAAGACGCGGGCCTGCGGCCGGTCGTTCGGCCGGTCACTACAAGTATTCAGCGCGCGGCCGCTAGTCACCACACGCACTCAACGCCCTTGGCGCATTTTCTCCAGCGCCTGCCGTGCTTGGCGTACTGCTTCAGTATTTTCTGCATTTTCTGTCTGCGCAGCTGCTTTTTCCAACCATTCGCGCGCCTTGGCGGAGTCCTGCGCGCCGCCAAGGCCACTGTAATACATCAGGCCAAGGTTGTACTGCGCCCCTGCATGCCCCTGCGCAGCGGCTTTCTCCCACCATTCCCGCGCCTTGGCGGAGTCCTGCGCGATACCTCGGCCAGCGCTATACATCACGCCAATGCTATATTGTGCTTTGACATCCCCCTGCGCTGCCGCCTGCTCGTACCATTTGCGCGCCTTGGCGTAATCCTGCACGACACCTTGGCCAGCGTCATACATCAAGCCAAGGTTGTATTGTGCTTGGGCATACCCCTGCGCAGCGGCTTTTTCATACCATTCGCGCGCTTTGGCGGAGTCCTGCGCGACACTTTGGCCATCGTGATACATCAAGCCAAGGGCGTATTGTGCCTCTGCAACTCCCTGCGCAGCCGATTTCTCCCACCACTCGTGTGCCTTAGCGTCATTCTGCGCAATGCCTTGACCATCGTGATACATCACGCCAAGGTTAAATTGCGCTTGGGCATGTCCCTGAACTGCCGCTTTCTCGAACCAGTCCTGCGCCCTGGCGTCATTCTGTGCAACACCTTGACCACGGCCATACATCAAGCCAAGACTAAATTGTGCATTTTCATCTCCCTGGGCGGCCGATTTCTCCCACCATTGGCGTGCCTTGGCATAATCCTGTGCGACGCCTCGGCCATGTGCATACAGCACACCAAGGTTGTGTTGTGCTTTGGCATATCCCTGCGCGGCGGCTTTTTCATACCATTCGCGCGCTTTGGCGGAGTCCCGTGCGACGCTCTGACCATTGCTATACATCACGCCAAGGTTGTACTGCGCCCCTGCCTCTCCCTGAGCGGCGGCTTTCTCGAACCATTCCCGCGCCTTGGCGTAATCCTGGGCGACGCCTTGACCATCGTAATACATCGCACCAAGGCCACCCTGCGCCCGGGCATCGCCACGCTCTGCCCAGGGGCGCAGCAATTGCACGGCCTGGGCGTAATTTTTTTGCTGCATCGCGTGCAGCACCGCCTGTCGCGTTTCCCTGGGCATTTGCGCCAGCGCCAGCGTGGCGGAGAGGAGCAGGCAGACGCCGAGCAAAAGCTTTTTCATCGTTTATCCTCCCTTTGATTGCTTCACGATGTTGAGCAAATGAAGATACGGCGCATTATATAGAGCGGCTGTCTGCCGCATCTACTCAACGCCCTTGGCGCATTCTCTTCAGCGCCCGCCGCGCTTGGTGTACCGCACCATCGTCACCGCTCCAGCCCGCGTGAAATGGGCGTTTCCGGCCGCCTTGCCCGCCAGCCCAGTATTTACGCGGGTTTCCAGCCTGCCTGCCCGCAAACGCCCGATTGACGCGGGTCCCAGCGCCACCTCGCCTGAAATGCCCTAGGGACGCGGGCTTCAGCGTTGCCCAGTCTGAAATGCCCAAAAGACGTGGGCTTGCGGCCGGTCGTTGCGGCCGGTCACTGCGGACGTCCAGCCCGCCGCGCTTGGCGCACTCAACGCTTCCCGCGCATTTTCTCCAGCGCCTGCCGGGCTTTGCGCACCGCTTCAGTATTTTCTGCATTTTCTGTCTGCGCAGCCGCTTTTTTTAACCATTCCCGCGCCTTGGCGGAGTCCTGCGCAACGCCGCAGGAAATCAATGCGCTTCGTTGCCGTCGCCGCCATATGAATGTGGATGAAAAATGCCGGTCAGGAAGGCCAGCATGTTGAGAGACGCACGCTGGGTATGTAGCGCTGCGGCGCGTTGTTTTGCCATGATCGGCTTGGCGTCCGCGTAGATTGGACGTTGCCCATCGCCCATCGCCCATCGCCCATCGCCCATCGCCCGTCACTCCGCCACCTGCCACCCATCGAGCGTCATTCCCCCGCTCCGTTATCCGGTCTATACAATCCGGGCGGGGGCGGCTTGCCAGGTGTCGGAACCCTGCGGTTAGGCAGCGGTTCTCGCCGAAATATTTGTGCAAAGACGGAATTTTCTGTCCGTCATCATCACTGCTTGCAGACAGGCTGATTGGCCGGGAGCCCACGTATTATTTGGGCTACAGGCGAGTTTGCCCTGTTGTGGATGTGCTTGCCGTATGCACTGGTTGTGCGATGTGGGAATATAATAAGCGGCAGTCTGATCGAGAAAACCGTGCCGGCCTTTCGGTGCGGCCTTCCGGAAATTTCAGGCAACTTTCAGGACACTGCAATGAAACGGAAAATCCCCGGCGTCGAATTGCTGATTGCTTTTGAAACCGCCGCGCGGCACCAGAGCTTCACTCGCGCTGCCGAAGAACTGTCGCTGACCCAGAGCGCCGTCTGCCGGCAGATTGCCGCGCTGGAAGATTATCTCGGCGTTGCCCTGTTCAACCGCGTCCGGCGGCGCGTTCTGCTTTCCGAGGCCGGGCGGCTCTACGCCCGCCAGGTACGCGAAAACCTCAAGCGCATCGAGCACGATACCCTTTCCTTGATGGCGCACCGGGGCAGCGGCGTACTCGAACTGGCGGCGATTCCCACCTTTGCGTCGCGCTGGCTGATTCCGCGGCTCGTCGATTTTCACGCCAGCCACCCGAACATCGGCATCGACCTGACGACGCGCGCCGAGCCGTTCATGTTCAACGACACGCCTTTCGACGCCGCCATCCACTTTGGCGACCCGATCTGGCCGGGCGCCGTGATCGAATACCTGTTTGGCGAAGAAATGATCCCGGTGTGCAACCCCGGCCTGATGCACGGCCAGACGCGGATCGAGCCGGAAAAACTGGCCAAAATGGCGCTCCTGCACCAATCCTCGCGCCCGGAGGCCTGGCGGCAATGGTTCGACATGATGGGCGTGCGCGGCGTCAACGTGATGGGCGGGCCGCGCTATGAACTCTTTTCCATGCTCATTCCGGCGGCGCAGGCCGGGCTGGGCGTGGCGCTGGTGCCGCATTTCTTCGTGCAAAAGGAACTGGCCTCCGGCGAACTGGTTTCCCCCTGCCCGGTAACGCTTTCCAGCCAGCGTGGTTATTACCTCGTCTATCCGGAAGACCGCGCCGGATCGGCATCGCTACAAGCCTTTGGCCAATGGCTGCACGGGCAGGCCGAAGCGTACCGGAGCGAGATGGGCGTGGCGGGGGCAACGGGGGAACAGGCCGCGAACAGCGCCGGCCACACCAACAACGCCGCGTAGAGCCGGCGAATTCGCGGCATATTGCGCCTAGAAATTGGTGCACCTCGCCGGATTTCGCCCAATCGGTGCGTGACCTTTCCGTTTCACGCCCATTCTGCCCATTCTTTCTCACATTCCCTTTTATTTCTTTTGCGCCGGTTGTCATGGCTGGACTCACGCCAGAGCGCGCAGAACGCGTGTATGCGCGGGGCATAAATGCAATACGGCCGCCCATGCGGGCGGCCGTATATGTCCGATGCGCGTATTGCCGTGCGCTGCGTGCGTTTAGCTTGCGACGGCGAGTTTGCGGATTTCTTCGTCGAGGAAGTAAAGGCCGCGGCCGTCGATGCCGATGACGTCGATTTTGTCGAGAATGCCTTTGAACAGGTGTTCTTCTTCATGCTGTTCGCTGACATACCATTGCAGGAACTGGAAGGTGGAGAAGTCTTGCTCGGCAAGCGCAGCGGCTACGAGCGCGTTGATTGAGCGGGTAACTTCCAGCTCGTGCTCGTAAGTGGCTTTAAAGACTTCGGCAAGATTTTTGTACTGCACCGGCGGGGCTTTCAGCGCGCCGACCAGGGGCAGGGCGCCGGTTTCCGAAACGTAGCGGAACAGGCGGTGCATGTGTTCCATTTCTTCCGCCGCGTGCTGCTTGAGGAAGGCGGCGCTGCCGCTGAGGCCTTGATGATCGCACCAGGCGCTCATTTGCAGGTAAAGGTTGGCGGAATAATGTTCCATATTGATCTGCTGGTTCAGACGTTCGATCATGGTATTGCTGAGCATAATGTCTCCTTGTTGAAAGTGAATGAAAATCCGTTGGCGGGCGCTGGAAAGCACGGCAGGATGGATTTAAAGAATTTAAAGCCCGGCGATGTTTCCGCTGCGCCCGTTTCTGGTCGCCTCTGCCCGCTTTTGCCTGATGCTGCCGGTTTTTGACCAATCATCCGGCTTTCGGTTCTCATGGACGCATGCGGCCTGATTCGGTAGGGCTTTATCCATGGGAAACGGGTTTTCCGGCGAGATATGCGGCCTGAACGGGTCTGACCTGGCAGGGCGATGCCTCATTTTGCGCCTGCCGCGCGGTGGACTGTGTGGCGGCAAGGTGAAAAGCTGATAGCATCGCGCCATCCCGGCGGGCAGATACACGACTCGGCGCAATTTTACCGGGAAGATGGGGAATCGGGGCGAGCGGGACGGTCAGAACAATCGGTAATGAAGCGGCGGAGGCAAAAGAGTATGGAGAATGCGAAGGGGAAAATGTGCGGCTATTAGGGATTGATGTCGGCGGCACGGCGATCAAGTCGGCCATCGTCGAAACGGAAACCGGCACGCTGTGCGATGCGCGCCAGCGCGTGGCGACGCCGCAGCCGGCTACGCCTGAAGCGCTGGCGGAAGCGCTGATCCGGCAAATTGCCCTGCATCGCTGGCAGGGGGCGGTGGGCATCGGCTTTCCGGCCGCGATCCAGCATGGCGTGGCGCGCACGGCGGCCAATATCGACGCTGCCTTTATCGATCTGCCGGTGGCCGACTATTTTTCGCAGGCTACGGGATGCCCCTGTTTTGTCGCCAATGATGCGGATGCGGCCGGTACGGCGGAAATGCGCTTTGGGGCAGGGCAAGGACATGCCGGCAGCGAGGGCGGCGTTGTTCTGATCGTGACCATCGGTACGGGTCTGGGGACGGCGGTGTTCAGCGGCGGGCGTTTGCTGCCGAATACGGAGCTGGGGCATATTTTTCTCGACAATGGTGTGGAGGCCGAGCGCTACGCTTCCGAAACCGTGCGGGTGACGCGGGCGCTGGGCTGGCAGTCGTGGGGCGGGCGTCTGAACCGTTATCTGTGCATGATGGAGCGTCTGCTCTGGCCGGATCTCATCATTCTCGGCGGCGGCGTCAGCGCCCGTCTGTACAAGTTTGCCCCGATGCTGACGCTGCGTGCGCCGGTGGTTGCCGCGAGTTTTCTCAACAGCGCCGGTATCGTCGGCGCGGCGTTGATGGCGGAAACAAACCTGCTGTCGGGCGCAGATGCATAGACCACTTGCCTTCACCGGACGCCATGAACCGCCGGATGTCCATGAGTAGAGCGCTGCGCTTTTGCCTGTCGTGGATAGCGTGGATAGGCGCTGCGTACGCCTGCCTGGCCGCCGCGCAGGAGGCGCCCGCGCTGATGCTGGCGGACGTGTTCCAGGAAAACACGGAGATCGAAGGATGGGTGATGAGCGAAAAACTCGACGGCGTGCGCGCGTATTGGGACGGTGCGCGGCTCATCAGTCGCCAGGGCAATGTGTTCAGGGCGCCGCCGTATTTCACGCATGGTTTTCCGCCGTTTCCGGTCGATGGAGAACTGTTCAGCCGGCGCGGCGAGTTCGAACGTATCGCTGCCATCGTCCGCTCGGGGGAAGACAAAGGCTGGCATTCGCTCAAGCTTCATGTGTTCGATGTCCCGCAGGCGCCGGGCGATCTGCGGCAGCGTCTGGGAGTGCTGGAAAAATATCTGCAAGAACGGCCGGCGGCGCACATTACCGTTATTCCCCAGTATCCGGTCGGTCATCGGGCGCATCTTCAGGCATTTTTGCAGGCGGTCGAACAACAGGGCGGCGAGGGCGTTATCGTGCGCGATCCGGCGGCGCCTTACACGGCGGGGCGCAGCCGCCAGATGCTCAAGCTCAAGCGCACGCTCGATGACGAGTGCACCGTCGTT
This sequence comes from uncultured Propionivibrio sp., assembly GCA_937923255.1. GTDB lineage: Bacteria > Pseudomonadota > Gammaproteobacteria > Burkholderiales > Rhodocyclaceae > Propionivibrio > Propionivibrio hellwigii. The sequence goes on from CALAIL010000028.1 coordinate 29,559, forward strand.
GCGCACCATGCCGGCAAGGGCCGGCATCAGGGGCGACTGGGAGCGCTCTCCTGCCGCAATGCGCGTGGCGTTTTTCGGATCGGCGCCGGCTTTAGCGATGCCGACCGGGAGAATCCGCCGCCAATCGGCAGCCTCATCACCTATCGCCATCGCGGGTTCACCAAAAACGGAATTCCGCGCTTTGCCGCATTCTGGCGGGTGAGGGCGGATGCGGCGGCGGGCCATGCCGCCATGCCCGTACCAGCAAGCCAGGCGGAAAACCAGAAAAGACGGCGGGACGCGGACATGCGGCGCTGAAGCCGTTGAAACGCAGCAGGCACGTGGCTGTGAAGCCGCTTTTCACTGGATGCTGCGAAATGCTACGACGACTACGATGACTACGGCCGCAGATCATCGCCGCGGCGGGCGCTAGATCAGCAGCGGCAGCAGCAAGGCGGTGAGCATGCCGTTCATCCCCATGCCGAGCGCCGCGAAAGCCCCCATTTTTTCGCTGACCATGAAAGCGTGCGCGGTGCCGAGTCCGTGTGCGGCGAGGCCGACGGCGAAGCCCTGCGCCGCGTGGTTGTGGAACTTGAACAGGCGAAACAGCGCGGGGAAGCAGACGGCGCCGGTGATGCCGGTGAGGATGACAAAAATGGCGGTGAGCGAAGACAGCCCGCCGATTTTTTCGGCGACGCCCATGGCGATCGGCGTTGTTGCCGATTTGGGCGCGAGCGAGCGCACCGTTTCCGTCGAGGCGCCCAGCCAGCGGGCGATGGCCATGGCCGAGAAGGCGGCCGCGATGCAGCCGACGAACAAGCCGACAATCAGCGGCAGCGCCATGCGCTTGAGGTTTTTCCATTGCGTGAACAGTGGCACGGCCAAGGCGACGGTGGAGGGGCCGAGCAGGAAGTGGATCATCTGTGCGCCGGCAAAATATTCCGCATAGGGCATGCCGCTTAGCCAGAGTACGACGCAGATGAGGGCGATGGCGATCAGTACCGGATTCGCCCAGGGCAGGCCGCCGCTGCGCCGGAAGCACCAGAGGCCGGCCTGGTAGGCGAGTAGGGTAAGCGTGAGTCCGGTCAGCGGCGAGCCGGCCATGTAGGAGGAAAGTTCGTTCAGGGTGGCGCTCATGACGGCTCTCCCGAACGCTCTTGCGATGTCCAGCGCCGCATCAGGTTAATGACCAGCACGGTGACGACCAGCCCAATCAGGGTACTGACCAGCACGGCGATGGCAATCGGCAGCCATTCGTGGGCGAGGCGCTGCCAGTGCAGCATGACGCCGGCGCCGGCCGGCACGAACAGCAGCGAGAGGTGTTGCAGAAAACTGCCGGTGCCGTGACGCAGCTCCTGGCTAACCGTGCCGCGCACGAGCAGAACGAGGAAAAGCAGCGTCATACCGATGACGGGGCCGGGAAATGGCCAGCCGAAAGCGCGTACCAGCAATTCGCCGACAAGCTGGAATAGCAGAAGAAGGGTAAAGGTGTTGATCATAGGAATGACAAGCGTAATTGCTGCGATAGTGAAGAGGGTGAAAAAGGGAATGAGCGTTCGGGATGATGACGGGGCGAGAAACTAAATAGTGGCCGAAAAACGGGTTGCCGGCTGTTCCGGATTGGCCGGTGTCCGGTCAGCGGCCGGTTTCTGCCACTTTTTTCCATGCCGGCGACTATCCGCTAGGGTGCGGGATTTTTCCGCTCTCCATAAGCTGCGCCAGCGCTACGGCAATGCCATCGTGGTCGAGTGCGGGCGCGACGTAATCGGCGATGGCCTGGAGATCGGGGTGGCCGTTGCCCATGGCCACGCTTAGACCGACGCCTTGCAACATCTGCATATCGTTGAGTCCGTCGCCAAAGGCAACCGCCTGCTCGGGAAGAAAGCCCGTCTGCTGCAATACCCACTGGCAGCCCGTCCATTTATTGACACCGCGGGGCATGATGTCGATGGCCGTCCGGTGCCAGCGCACCAGGTCGAAAGCGGGGAAGCGGGCGAGGATGGTTTCAGCGGTTTGCGGGTCAAGACGTTCGTCGTAAAACAGCCAGGCCTGGTGTACCGGCTGCCGGAGGTAGGCCGGGTCGTCGGTCTGATAAGGCGTCCGTGTCGCGGCCAAGGGTTCCAGGGTGCACGGCACGGCTTCGCTGAGATAGCCGAGGCCGTCGAGATTGACGCCAAAGGGGTAGCCCTGCGCGCGCGCCCATTCAAATAAGGCGATGAGCGAAGCATGCGACAGAGGAATGGACAGTTTTTCCTGGCCGTCTTTCAGGATGCGCGCGCCATTCTGGGTGATGAGGTAATCGGGCTGCACCTGATCGGAAAATTGCCGCGCTTGGGCGTAACTGCGACCTGTGGCGACGACGATCGTGTGTCCGTCACGCCGCAGTGCGGCGATCGCTTTGAGCGCCGATGCGGGAATGGTGAAGCTGTGGTGGTCGAGCAGCGTATGGTCGATGTCGAAAAAGAAGATGCGTTTCATGAAGTGGGGTTTGTGCAGCAGCGTACAGCGTGATGCCGTTAGCTCATTTTCTGGCCGTGTTCGCGCGAATCGTGAAAGCCGATCTGCGCCCATTTTTCGCGCGTTACATCCAGGTTGTAGCGCGTGCTGGCAAGGTAAACGAGATTGCCGTCGACGTCGGTAGCCATGCGATGCTGCTGTTCGCGCTCGAAGTTCCGTCGTGTCGCTTCGTCGGGAAAGGTCAGCCAGCGTGCCGTGTGAATGTCGGCAGGCTCAAAGATGGCGTCGACCTTGTATTCGGTTTGCAGGCGCTGGGCGACGACTTCAAATTGCAGCACGCCGACTGCGCCCAGCAGGAGCGCGCCTGTCGCCAGATTCTCGAACACCTGGATGGCGCCCTCTTCGCCCAATTCCCGCAAGCCTTTTTGCAGCTGTTTGTTTTTGATCGGATCGCGCAGGCGTGCCATACGGAAAAGTTCTGGCGAAAAATACGGGATGCCCTTGAAGGCCAGCGTTTCGCCTTCTGTCAGGGTGTCGCCGATATGCAGTTGCCCGTGGTTGTAGATGCCGATGATGTCGCCGGCGACGGCATCTTCCATCAGAACCCGTTCATTGGCCATGAAAGTCAGGGCATTGGACAGCTTCATTTCCCGTTCGGCGCGCACGTGCCGTACTTTCATGCCGGCGGTGTAGCGGCCCGAACAGACGCGGAAAAAAGCAATGCGGTCGCGGTGTTTCGGGTCCATATTCGCCTGAATTTTGAAGACAAAGCCGGTGAACGGCGCTTCGGCGGGCTGCACCATACGGCTGCCGGCATCGCGTGCCTGCGGCGGCGGCGCCCAGTCGAGCAGCGCCTGGAGGATTTCCTGCACGCCAAAGTTGTTGATGCCGGAGCCAAAAAATACTGGCGTCTGCCGGCCGGCGAGAAAATCGTCGAGGCTGAACGGGGCGCTGGCGCTGCGGATAAGGTCGACATCTTCGCGTAGCCGGCCGACTTCGAGCGGAAAATCTCGGTCCAGCAGTGGGTTTTCGATACCGTCGATTTTTTCTGCCGTCGTGCGTCGTTCCTCACCCGGCATAAAACGCAGCAGACTGTCATCGTGCAGGTGATAAACGCCGCGGAAGGTCTTGCCCATGCCGATCGGCCAGGTTACCGGCGCGCATTCGATGGACAGTACATTTTCAATTTCTTCGAGCAGCTCGAAAGGTTCGCGCACTTCACGGTCAAGCTTGTTGATGAAGGTGATGATCGGGGTGTTGCGCATGCGGCAAACGTTGAGCAGTTTGATCGTCTGCGCTTCGACGCCCTTGGCCGCGTCGATGACCATGATGGCGGCGTCGACGGCGGTGAGCACGCGGTAGGTGTCTTCCGAAAAGTCCTCGTGCCCGGGGGTGTCGAGCAGGTTGATCGTGTGGTTTTTGTATTCAAACTGCATGACCGAGCTGGTGACGGAAATGCCGCGCTGCTTTTCCACTTCCATCCAGTCCGAGGTGGCGTGACGCGCGCTTTTGCGGCTTTTGACCGTACCGGCAAGCTGAATGGCGCCGCCGAAGAGCAGGAGTTTCTCGGTCAGCGTCGTTTTGCCGGCGTCAGGGTGGGAGATGATGGCAAATGTGCGGCGTTTCTGGACGTCGTTGAGAATATCGGGCGGAAAGAGCGTGGCGGTGGGCGAGGAACAGGTGCTGGAGGCGTTGGAGTTTGATGCGTCGGAAGTCATGGTGGAAATCGTAGAAATGCCGTTACGGGCGGCGGAGGGTATGCGCGTACGGGAGGCACAAAAAATGCAAAAGGGCGAAGTATACCGGAGGCGGTCTGGAAAAACCGCCCCAACAGGTCGTGTTGGCCTTGTTGCGTAGAGTAGCCGTGGCGCGGAATGAGACTAATACTAAGAATGCCGGAAAGCCCAAGGAAGTCAGATTGTACGGGGTGCAGGCCTGCCCACATGGCTACTGGGGCATTGGAAATACGCTAACATAAACGGGATTTTTATGAGCGGCAGCGCTCTCAAGACGGACAGGAGATAGATCATGCCTGAAACTCACGGTACGAAAATTCCGCATCGCAAGCGAATTGCCCTGGTGGCGCACGATAACAAGAAGCAGGATCTGGTGGAATGGGCGCGTTTTAACCGCGGCTCACTGTTGATGCATGACCTCTGTGCGACGGGTACGACGGGATCACTGATTGAGCAAGAGCTCGGCACGCAAATCCAAAAGCTCCAGAGCGGCCCGCTCGGCGGTGATCAGCAAATCGGCGCAATGATCGCAGAGGGGCTCGTCGACTTCGTTATTTTTTTCTGGGACCCGCTCGAACCGCAGCCGCATGACCCGGATGTCAAGGCGCTGCTGCGCCTGGCCGTCGTCTGGAACGTGCCGGTGGCCTGCAACCGCGCCACGGCGGACTTTTTGATTTCATCGCCGCTGATGTTCTCGGAATATCAGCGGGAAATGCCCGATTTTTCCGCTTACACCCAGCGTTATGAAATCGAAAGCAGCGTGGGCGCCGATTCGGAATGAGTCCGGCACGGCCGGCCGGCGGTCGATGGCCCGGATATGGAGAAGATTGCTTGCGCCTGCGCAGACCTGATCTATACTGAAAATGCGCCGGTCGCCGGCGTGATTGCACAGCGTGGAACGCTGCGCAAGCAGAGGGAAAATACAGGAAAAGGAGGAACGCGATGTTCAAGCATATTCTGGTACCGACCGATGGCTCTGAATTCTCCGAACGCGCGGTACGGCGGGCGGTTGCCTTCGCCAAGGAAATCGGCGCTGAAATTACCGCGTTTTACGCCAAGCAGGATTTTTCGGCGATGGGGTACTACGGAGAGGGATTTCTGGCCATGGCCAAGATGGATGAAAGCGAGGATTCTTATACGGAAGCCTATGCCAGAAAAGTGCTTGGTTTTGTCGAAAATCTCTGCCAGGAAGCAGGCGTTAAATGCCAAACGGTTAGTATTACCAGCGCCATGGTTTATGAAGGCATTATCGATGCGGCGACGAAGGGTAACTGCGACCTGATTTTCATGGCTTCACATGGACGTAGCGGCATCAAGGCGCTGCTGCTGGGCAGCGAAACCAGCAAGGTGCTGACTTACTCGAAAATCCCGGTGCTGGTTTATCGTTAAGCAGTCGAGACGACCAGACCTGGAGTGTGTCGCGCAACCGGGCAGTACGGATTTCGTACTGCCCGGTTTTTATTGCCAGCGTTCAGTTCAGATAGCTCAGATGTCTATTTGTGCCGCGGCCTCTTGCAGACGCGGCAACAGCTGCGCCAGCCCCAGTGCGGGTAACGCGGCCTGCAGGCGTCCCGGGTGCGCCGTCGCCTGCAGAATGAGCCGTCCCTGACTATTTTCGGTTGTGCCCGCTAGTCGTCGGCACTGGCGGGCGACTGCCTCGGCAACATCGACGAGCTGTGCGCGTCCCGCGACAAGAGGGGCAAGCGCCGGGGCGAGAAACGTGTAGTGCGTACAGCCGAGAACGATGCGGTCCGCGCCGGCTTCCAGCGTTTGTGCCAGATGATGATGTGCGGATTTGGCAAATCCGGGATCGTCAAGTTGCAGGGACTCGACCCGGTTTGCCCAGCCGGGGCAGGCGATGACATCGACGCAAACGTTTCCGGCGTATCGCTGAATCAGACTGGACAAGCGCATGCTGCGCGCCGTCGATTCCGTGGCCAGAACAGCGATGCGCCCGCTGCGCGTTGAATGGGCGGCGGGTTTAATGCCCGGTTCGATGCCGACTACGGGAATGTTCGGCAGGGCGCTGCGTAACATCGTGACGGCCGCTGCGGTGGCCGTGTTGCAGGCGACGACGATCAGCGAACAGCCTTGATCGGCGAGATAGCGGCCGATTTTCAGGACGCGCGCGCGAATGAAGGCTTCGTCTTTATTGCCATAGGGAACGTATGCCGTGTCGGCCAGGTAGCGCATATCAGCGGCCGGCAAAGCCTTTGCAATGGCCGCCAGTACTGAAAGCCCGCCCAAGCCGCTGTCAAAGATGCCGATCATTGCGCTGCCAGCAAGTTCGCCTGGGTGGTGCGTGTGAGAGGGAGCGCCCTGAAATCCTTATGGATAAAGCGTTTCAGGGCGATGCTTGGGCAGGTCGGGAATTGATGCCCGACAAATGTAAACAACCGTCGGGCACAAAGCGCCCGACCTGTAGGAACGGCTTTTCCGCAACCCGAAAAAATAAGGCAGAAAACATAAAATGCCCGGAGGTCCTTTAAACACAAGGGGTTCAGAGCATCAAAAAACATAAACTGGAATACTGCGCCCGATAAATGGTTAGATGAACGACCGTCGAACATAAATGCCCGACTTGCAAAATGCTTGCCCTAAAATTCCCGCGGATAAAAAAGTTCAAGGAGCCTGCCTTGAGATGCCCTATTTATAAGGGCTTCCGGGCGCCCCTTCGGAAATGCCCTGTTCACGCGGGGTTGCGGGCAGGTGTACGAGGTGTACGGCGCTGCGTTCTCTGCAAGGGCTGGCACCGGGGTGTGGCTTCAGTGCGTTGAATGGGGGGCGGCCGGGTCTTGCGCGTTGTCGGCATCCCCTGCGCCGGCTCTGCATTTGCCGGGCGTGCTGCCGCAGGCGCACGCAGTGTCGAGGCCGACGTTGGCGAGGCCGCCACAGGAACCGGCGATAGGCTTGCGGCCGGCCATGACGCCGACAGCCATGCCGGCGACGATGATGAGCAGGACGAGCAGGGCGAGTAGCCAGGTCAGCATGTTTATTCTCCTGTGGATGGAAAGCGGGCTTCAAAGGCCGGTGTGGCCTGGCTGTGGAAGCCATTAGACGTGCGGCTGACGAATAGTGCAGCCAGATTGTGCCGTTGCGCGTAATCCAGCCCGCGCGCCGGCCCCAACGCCATGAGCAGGGTGGATAAGCCGTCGGCGTCCAGCGCACTTGGGGCGGCGACAGTCACGGCGGCCAGATGATGGGTGACGGGGCGCAGGGTGCGCGGGTCGATGACGTGTGACAGGCGTTGGCCGTTGACCTCGCGGTAGTGGCGATAATCGCCGGAGGTCGACAATGACAGGCCATCGAGTACGACGATTTTCTGCGCCTGGCGTTGCTGATCGAGCGGCGCCTCGATGGCAACGCGCCAGGGCGAGCCGTCCGGCTTTTTACCGGCGCCGCGGATTTCGCCGGTGACTTCGACGAGGTAGTTGTGAATGCCGTATGCGGTGAGCAGATCGGCGATGCGATCGACCGCATAGCCGGCGGCGATGCTGTTGAATTCAATGCTGATCGGTGCGTCCTTGCACAAGCGCGTGCCCTTGATGCGCAGGTGTTGCAGGCCAATGCGCGGACGCAGGGCGTCGAGTTCGGCCGGTGTGGGTTCTGCGAAATGGGCGGCCTGGCCTGGCTTGGGGGCGTCGGCCGTTTCTGTTTTCGATGGCGGAGCGTCCGACGGTGACTGGGGTGGCGTTTGCTGCTGGATGGTGGATAGGTCTGCGGGCAGGTCAGCGAGAGCGGCCTTGGGGCCAAATCCCCAGGCATCGAGTGCAGGCAACAAGGTGATGTCGAACGCGCCTTCGCCGTCTGTGGCCAGTTGCTGTGCGTGATGCGCCAGCTCAACGGCTTCGTCCGGCATTTCCATGCAGGTGCCGGCGGCGGCTGCATTGAAACGAGCGACGGCGGAATCATCCCGGTAAGTAGATACGGCGCTGTCCAGTTGCTGGAGCATGGCCTGGATCTGCGCATGAAGCACCGGCGCTTCGGGGGCGTCCTGTGCGCGAACGTAGCTGATCTGGTAGGTGCTGCCCATGGTCGGGCCGGAGAGACGTTCGATCGGGGACTGTTGCCGGCAGGCGGTGAGCAGAAACGGGGCTGTCAGTACGGCGAAGACGGGCAGCAGGACAAGGCACCGCCTTGCCACTGACTGTATTGATGAGCGGATTTGCCGCATCGACCACATTCTTCGCACCCGTTTGAGGCGGAGCCGTACAGCCCGCAGGTCAGCCGCCAAAATCATCCAGGAAGATGCTGTCGCGTTCGACACCCAGATCGAGCAGCATCTTGATGACGGCGGCGGTCATCATGGGCGGGCCGCACATGTAAAACTCGCAGTCTTCGGGCGCGGGGTGATTCTTCAGGTAGTTTTCGTACAGCACGTTGTGGATGAAGCCGGTTGGTCCCGTCCAGTTGTCCTCCGGCAGCGGGTCGGAGAGCGCCAGCGTCCAGGTGAAATTGGGGTTTTCCGCCGCCAGTGTGTTGAATTCGTCGATGTAAAACGCTTCGCGCAGCGAACGTGCGCCGTACCAGAACGAAATTTTGCGTTGGCTGTGCAGGCGTTTGAGCTGGTCGAAAATGTGCGAGCGCATCGGCGCCATCCCCGCGCCGCCGCCGATGAAGATCATTTCGGCATTGGTGTTTCTGGCGAAAAACTCGCCGAAGGGGCCGTACACCGTGACCTGATCGCCGGGTTTCAAGTTGAATACCCAGGAAGACATCTTGCCGGGCGGGATGTCGTCCCGGTTGGGCGGGGGAGAGGCCACGCGGATATTGAACTTGACGATGCCTTTTTCTTCCGGGTAATTGGCCATCGAGTAGGCGCGGATCGTGGTTTCTTCCACTTTGGAGACGAAGCGCCAGAGGTTGAATTTGTCCCAGTCGGCACGGTATTTCTCAGGGATGTCGAAGTCCTTGTAATACACGGTGTGCGGCGGGCATTCGAGCTGTACATAGCCACCGGCGCGGAAGTTCACATTTTCGCCTTCAGGCAGGCGCAGCGTCAGTTCCTTGATGAAGGTGGCGACGTTGGGGTTGGACTCGACCGTGCAGACCCATTTCTTGACGCCGAATACTTCTTCCGGCACGCGGATTTTCATGTTCTGCTTGACTGCGGTTTGGCAGGAAAGACGCCAGCCCTCGGCGGCGTCCCGCCGGGTAAAGTGCGGCTCTTCGGTGGGCAGCATTTCGCCGCCGCCTTCTTCGACGATGCATTTGCATTGACCGCAGGTGCCGCCGCCGCCGCAGGCCGAGGAAAGAAAGATGTTCTTCGCCGCCAGCGTTTGCAGTAGCTTGCCACCGGCGGGTACGGTAATCGTCCGCTCGCCGTTGATCTCGATATTGACATCGCCGCTGGAGACCAGTCTGGAACGGGCGAACAGGATAATGACGACCAGTGACAGCACGATCGCCGTAAACATGACGACGCCCAGCAGGATTTCGGTATTCATCTCGCTTTGCCTTTCTCGTTACAGCTGCACGCCGGAAAACGACATGAACCCCAGCGCCATCAGGCCGATGGTGATAAAGGTGATGCCCAATCCCTGCAGGCCGGCAGGCACGTCGCTGTATTTGAGCTTTTCGCGGATCCCCGCCAACGCGACGATGGCCAGCGCCCAGGACAGGCCGGAACCGAAGCCATAGACGGCGCTTTCAGCCAGGTTGTAATCGCGTTCGACCATGAACAGCGTACCGCCCATGATGGCGCAGTTCACCGTAATCAGCGGCAGGAATACGCCCAGCGCGTTGTAGAGGCTGGGCACGTATTTATCCAGCGTCATTTCCAGAATCTGAACGATGGCGGCGATGACGCCGATGTAGGAGAGCAGCCCCAAGAAACTCAGATCCACCTCCGGCAGTCCGGCCCAGGCCAGTGCGCCGTCCTTTAACAGAAACCGGAACAGCAGGTTGTTGGCCGGTACCGTGATGGCCTGTACGACAATGACGGCGATGCCCAGGCCGATGGCCGTTTGAATCTTCTTGGAAATGGCGATGAAGGTGCACATGCCCAGGAAGAAGGCGAGCGCCATGTTCTCGATGAACACGGAGCGGAAAAACAGACTCAGATAATGTTCCATTTAGGCGCCCTCCCGGTTGCTGACCTGCGGCGCCAGCGTCCATGCCGGCGCTTCCACCTGATCTTTCTTCCAGGTGCGCAAGGCCCAAATGATCAGGCCGATGAGGAAAAATGCCGAGGGTGGCAGCAGGAGCAGGCCGTTGGGCACGTACCAGCCGCCGTCGTTGACAACGGGCAGGATCGTGACGCCGAACAGCTTGCCAGCGCCGAACAGTTCGCGGATAACGCCGAGCAGTATCAGCATGGCGCTATAACCCAGGCCGTTGCCGATACCGTCCCAGAATGACAGTGCCGGCGGATTGGCCATGGCAAAGGCTTCGGCGCGCCCCATGACGATGCAGTTGGTGATGATCAGGCCGACGAATACCGACAGCTGTTTGGACAGCGTGAACGCATAGGCTTTCAGGATCTGGTCGACGACGATGACCAGCGAGGCGATGATGACCATCTGCACGATCATGCGGATGGAACTGGGAATCTGGCTGCGGATCATCGAGATAAACAGGCTGGAGAACCCGGTGACCAGCGTCAGCGCAATCGACATAACCAAGGCGGTCTTAAGGTTGGAGGTGACGGCCAGTGCCGAGCAGATGCCGAGAATCTGCAGACCGATCGGGTTGTTTTTGACGATGGGGTCGAGCAAGACTTCCTTGAGGGTGGGTTGTGCCATGATCAGTTCCCTCCTGCGCGCAGTTGAGCCAGATACGGCCCGAAGCCCTGTGGCCCCAGCCAGAAGTTGAGCAGGTGGTTGACGCCGTTGCTGGTGAGTGTGGCGCCGGCCAGGCCATCCACCTGATGCACGGCGCGTGCGCTGTGGGGATCGACGCTGCCTTTGATGACGGTGATGTCGAATTTGCCCGCATCGTCGAAGGCTTCCTTGCCCGGCCACAGTGCTTTCCAGCGCGGGTTATCGACCTCTCCGCCCAGCCCCGGGGTTTCGGCATGCTGATAGAAGCCAAAACCGGCGATGGTTTTCAGGTCTTTCTTGAGCGCCATAAAACCGTGCAGCGTTGACCACAGGCCGTAGCCGCGCACGGGAAGAATGAGGGTTTCCAGTCCCTTGTCGCCCTCGACGAGATAGACCACCGTCTGGTTTTCACGGCGCTTGATCGAGGCGATGTCCTCGCTGCCGGCCAGCGCTTTCGATGCGGCCGGATTTTGTGCCGCCTTGAGCGGGTCGAAGCGGGCGGCATCCTGCGTATCGTCGTAACGCCCGGTATTGAGATCGACGACACGCGCCTTGATCTTTTCGTTGTAAATACGCTTGACTTCGGCGGCTGACGCGTTGGCATTGGCCAGGCCGGCAATGACCAGAATGTTGCGCTGTTTGTCGAGTTGCCGGTTGGCGATCTGCTCGGGCTTCAATCCGACGGCAGCGCCTGCCACGACCACCGAACATGCCAGACAGACCATAAACGCCACACGCAGGGTGCGGCCCACGGATTCCTTCTGATCAGACACGGCGAGCAGCCCTCCGTTTGATGTTTGCCTGTATGACGAAGTAGTCGATCAGCGGGGCAAACAGGTTGCCAAAGAGAATGGCGAGCATCATGCCTTCGGGGAAGGCGGGATTGATCACCCGGATCATCACCACCATGACGCCGATCAACATGCCGAAAACCCATTTGCCGGTATTCGTCATGGCGGCAGAAACCGGGTCGGTCGCCATGAACATCATGCCGAAAGCGTAGCCGCCCAGCACGAGATGCCAGTACCAGGGCAGAGCGAACAAGGGGTTGGTGGCGGAACTGATCGTGTTGAGCAGGGTGCTGAAAGCCATCATGCCGATCATGACGCCCGCCACAATGCGCCAGGAAGCAATGCGCATGATGAGCAGCGCGCCGCCGCCAATCAGGATGGCCAGCGTGCTGGTTTCGCCCATTGCCCCCGGCATGAAACCGAAGAAGGCGTCCGTCCAGCTCAGTCCGCCCTGCGTCAGTGCCGCAACGCCGCCACCAGCAGCCCGGCTAAGTGCCGTGGCGCCGGCATAGCCATCGACCACATTCCAGACGACATCGCCCGACATCGCCGCCGGATAGGCGAAAAACAGGAAAGCGCGGCCGGCCAGCGCCGGATTGATGAAATTTTTTCCGGTGCCGCCAAAGACTTCCTTGCCCAGCACCACGCCGAAGCTGATGCCCAGCGCCACCTGCCACAACGGGATCGTCGGCGGCAGCGTCAGTGCGAACAGAATCGAGGTGCCGAAGAAGCCTTCGTTGACCTCATGACCGCGGATTGTGGCGAAGAGAATTTCCCAGGTGATGCCGACGGCGAAGGTCACGATGTAAACCGGCAGAAAATACATCGCGCCCTGAACCATGTTGTCGTACAGGCTGCCCGGGTCGAATCCGGCCAGCAGGCGGATCAGTTCGAAGCGCCAGCCCGTCTGTGCAGCGAGCAGGTCGGAATGCGCGGCGAATACCGTGTTGGCCTGGTAACCAATGTTCCACATGCCGAAGAACATGGCGGGGAACGTGCACAGCCATACCAAAATGATCATGCGCTTGAGGTCGAGACTGTCGCGCACATGCGAGGTGGTGCGGGTGACGCTGGCCGGGCGGTACAGGAAGGTGTCCATCGCCTCGTAAAAAGTATGCAGCTTTTCATATTTGCTGCCCTTTTGTACATGGCGGCCCAGCGCGTCCATGAAAGATCGCAAGCCCATGATCAGCCCTCCTTTTCGATGCGGGTCAAGATGTCCCGCAAAATCGGGCCATATTCATACTTGCCGGAACAGGTGTAGGTGCATAACGCCAGGTCTTCTTCGTCCAGCTCCAGACAGCCGAGCTTTTGTGCCATTTCGGTGTCCCCGATGATGAGATAACGCAGCAGCTGCGTCGGCAGAATGTCGAGCGGCATGACAGCCTCAAAATTGCCAATCGGCAGCATGGCGCGCGGGCTGCCGTTGGTCGTCGTCGTCAGCGCCAGCGGCCGCCGCCCGAGCAAGCAGGAGAGAAACGATTTGGAGACCGAATGCTTGTTGGCGCCCAGGCGCATGTAATGCATCATCTCGCGCTCCCTGCCTTCACGCAGACAGCTCACTTGCAGGTGGTAGCGGCCGAGGAAGGCATACGGCCCTTGTGCGGTGCGCCCGCCAAAAAGCGAGCCGGAAACAATCCGGTTATCGTCACCCTCAAGCGCGCCTGCCGTCAGTTCCAGTAGATTGGCGCCCAGCCGCGTGCGCAGCAGGCGCGGGTTCTTGACCACCGGGCCGCCCAGCGCCACGATGCGCTCGGTCCATAGCCGTCCGCTGGCAAACAGCTTGCCGATGGCGATGACGTCCTGATAGCCGATGTGCCAGACGGTGCGCTCAATGCCAACCGGCTGCAGGAAGTGAATATGCGTGCCCGGCAGGCCGGCCGGGTGCGGGCCTTCAAAACTCTCTGTGGTCACGCCGGGCAGATCTTCGCCGGGCAAGGATGCGCCAGGCGCTTTGCACAGAAAAACGGACGATAGCCGCAACAATACGCGCAGGCCGCGCCGAAAATCGTCAGCGTGTGCGGCGATGATGGGTGCAGGATCAGCGGCCAGCGGATGCGTGTCGATGGCGGTGACAAAAATCGACGCCGGCGTCGCATCGACCGCCGGGATCTTGCTGAACGGGCGCGTGCGCAGTGCCGCCCACAAGCCGCTGCGTTGCAGGTGAGTGCGCACCTGGACGGTTTCCAGCGTGTCGATCCGGGCATCATCAAAGCGCTCGAAGGTCAGAGCGTCGTCCTCGCCGGCGTTTTCGTCGATATCGATGACGACTGATTGCAGCACACGGCGTGCGCCGCGATGGATGGCGCTGACGATGCCCGTCGCGGGGGCGGTGATCTGTACGCCCGGCTGATTCTTATCGGCAAACAGCGGTTGTCCGAGCTTCACGCGGTCGCCCACCTGTACGGCCATCGTCGGCTTGAGGCCGTGGTAATCCGCCCCGATGACGGCAACGCTGTGCACGACGGGGGTATCGTCGATCTGCTGTCTGGGGGCGCCGGCAATCGGCAGATCCAGGCCGCGTTTGATTTTATGCATCGTTGTGTAGTCCGCTTTTCGTAGGATAAACCGGGGATACGAAGTTGCCCTAAATGTCATGCGACGTACTGCCTGCCCGTCCTGGCCTGTCTTGGGCTAAGGGCGTCGCAATGCAGGGCGCAGCGTACCGCCGGAAAAACAAAACCTTTGATTCTCAGAAAACCTGTTTTTTTGCATGTTTCCCAACCCGCATTGGGGCATATTCGCGGGCGGCCAATTATAGCTGGAAAACCCGCTATGGATGTGCTGGAAATAGCAGCGTTGCCCGCCATGCTTCATGGCGTACAACACACTGTCGTTGTGCATGAAACATATACGATGGCACGGTCGCTGCATGATGCGGAAATGGCCTGCTTCTTCAGCATTTTCCGGAAATTTTCTAGCTGTTTTCGGAGATCCATCGATTGAAACAGCACCGGGCGCTGTCGATCAGTTCGCACGCCGTCAGGCCGATGGGGCCGATGCCGTTTGCGGCCAGCCGGTCTGCCGCCGCGCCGTGCAGATGAACGGCAGCGGGCAGTGCGGCCTCAGCCGGCCAGCCCTGTGCCAGCAGGGCGGCGATGAAGCCGGTCAGCACATCGCCGCTGCCGGCGGTGGCGAGTCCCGGATTGCCGCTGGGATTGATCTGCCAGCGGCCGTCGGGCGAGGCGATGACCGTGCCGCAGCCCTTGAGCGCCACCCAGGCGCGGAAACGCCCGGCAAGCGTGCAGGCGGCGGCAATGCGGTCTGCCTGAATGGCTTGCGTAGTGCAGTTCAGCAGGCGTGCCGCTTCCGCCGGGTGCGGCGTCAGCAGCGTCGGCGCCTGGCGCGCCGCCAGGGCGGTGGTCAGCGAACCCGCAGAGGCTTCCCCCGCGGCATTTTCCGCCGCGATCAGATTGAGCGCGTCGGCATCGAGGACGAGCGGAACCGTCTGCGCGCGGGTCTTCGTGCAGGCGGTGAGCAGCAGCGCGTGCGCGGCGGGCGAGACACCCAGACCGGGGCCGCAGGCGAGGACGGAAAGATCGCTCGTCAGCAGGGCTTCCGGCGTGCGCAACATCAGTTCCACTTGCGCCGGGTCGAAGGCGGGAGCGTTGGTATCCAGCAGGCCGACATAAACGCGACCGCTGCCCAGGCGTAGTGCGGCTCGCCCGGCGAGCAGTGCGGCACCCGCCATGCCGGCGGCACCGCCGAGGATGCCGACGCTGCCGTAGCTTCCCTTATGGCTGTTGCGGGGGCGAGGGCGCAGCCAGTGGGCGAATGCTTGCATCACCGTCAGATGGCCGGATGCGGGCATTGCCCTGTCGGCAGTCTCTGTGGCAAGCGCGCTGCGGTCGGTGCTGGCCGCGATCTCCGGATTTTCAGCGTTAAGTCCCAGTGCGTCGATCGAGATTTTGCCGCACAGATCCGGGCCGTCGGCAGTGTATAGGCCCGGTTTTCCGGCGATGAAGCTGATCGTATGGCTGGCGCGGATGGCCGTTCCGGTCGAGCTGCCGGTATCGGCGTTGAGCCCGCTCGGGCAGTCGAGCGCCAGCAGCGGGCAGCGGCAGGCGGCCGCGAGGCAGTTCGCCTTTTCGATCAGCTCGGCATAAAGCGAAACGATGGCGCGGCTGAGGCCGATGCCGAAGAGTCCGTCAATGATCAGCGACCAGCGCGGGGTAGCGGGGATGTCGGGCTGCGTCTGCAGTCCGGCGCCGGAGAAGCGGGCATAAGCGGCCGCAGCATCCGGCGGCAGGCGCGTCGGGTCGCCGGGGAAAACGACATGCACGGTGAAATGCCATTCATGGAGCCAGCGGGCGGCCTCGAAAGCGTCGCCGCCATTGTTGCCCGGCCCGGCCAGAACAAGTATCGCACCGCCATCGTCACGGCACAGGCGCGCCGCCAGCTCGGCGGCGGCCCGTCCGGCGCGCTGCATTAATGGCTGGCCGGCAGCGGCAGCTTCGATGCGGCGCAGCGCCGAAACACAGCAGAGAAGATCAGGCATGGTCATGGATTTTGTTTGCGGATTCGTCATGGATTTGGATGGATTTGGAGATGAAGTTGGATGAGCGGGGCTGACACTGAAACGCCTCAGGCATGCGGCGTGTCCAGGTTGAGCATGATGCTGCCAGTGATGAGTAGCAGGATGCTCACGAGGGCGGGATGAAGCAGGATGTCAAGGCATGGCTCACATTGCACACAATGGCGGTGGCCCACTGCCCGGGACGGGAAAGATCTGACTAAGCGCCCTGGTGGCGAAGACTTCGCTGGTGCTCAGGAAAACCTGCATGGCGTGCTGATTCCTAGTTGCGAGGACATGCGGCGTGTTGGCCTGTCCAGCGTGGGTTAAAAGTTTCGACCGATTCGTAGACGAATTCTAGCGCCCATGGAAAACAGCTCAAAGACAGCCTGAAGCAATCCAAACGGATTCGTTTTGAGATGACTTGGGTGGTCAATTTGGAATTAATATGCACGGTTGAAAATTTTTTGGCAAACAAGCGATATTGAAGGGTTTGTGTGTTAGTGTATTAACGCCCCAGATGGGGTGCGTAGACTATTTTCAGAAAGGGTATGCCATGAATATGGATATTATTGAAGGCAAGTGGGAGCAGCTGAAGGGAAAGGCCAAGGAAAATTGGGGAAAGCTGACGGATGATGACTGGAAGATCGTTGAAGGCCATCGCGACCAGTTGGCGGGGCGTATCCAGGAACGCTATGGCCGAACCAAGGAAGAAGTTGAAAAGGAAGTGAGTGATTGGTTCGACAAAAACTGACGTCAGATGAGAGCGGGGGAGCATGTCGGTTGACGCTGGCACTCTCCCGTTTTCATGTCCGGCTTTGGTGATATTTGATGGCTCTTTGATTTTATTAGTCTCTGGATTGTTGTATTTTTGATTGGAGGGTTGTGATGCTCCATTACGCTATTGTGTTTTTTGTTATTGCCCTGATTGCGGCTGCCTTGGGATTTGGTGGTATCGCGGGCAGTGCCGTCGGTATTGCGAAAATCCTGTTTTTTGTTTTTCTTGTACTGTCTGTCCTGTCATTTTTGTTTGGTCGAAAAAAGTAGGGCTGAAGAAAGAATTTTCTTGTTCCTCAAACCCTGTCGCCATTTACTGGCGCACAGGGTTTTTTATTGCTTTGCGTTGTGTTCAGATAATATTCTGGCGGAGTGGCGCCCCATCAACATGATTCACCATGCCCCCGTTGTGAGCAACTCGGGTACCCGCTGGCGCCGTGATGCATCGTATGTCGGCCAGACGAGGAATGCGCTCGGCTATAATGCGACGTTCGCGCGGGAGCCGCGCGCTGGAGGGAACTGAAAATTTTTGCCGGAGAAGCGCTAGCGGGAGGACCCCGGCGTCCCGACGGCTGCGGAAGATTCCGGCGGGCTTGGGCGATGTCCTGGCGAATTGCCTGCGATTTCCTCCATCTTTCAACCGATCCACTCTTTTTCCGGCCGACTATGAGCGATCTTCTTTTTCTGCGCGGCGCGCCCGCGTATTCCGCATTCCGTCTGCAAGGCTTGCAGCAACGTATTCAGGCTGTTGCGCCGAAAGCCAGGCTGCTTGCCGCCGATTACTGGCATTTCGTCAAGCTGAACGCCGAACTGCCCACCGAAGCGCGGGCGCAATTGGCCGAACTGCTGGAGGAACGCCCGGCGGAGAAAGACGAAAAGCGCGGACAGGAACGTGAGCAGGGGCAACTGTTTCTGATCACGCCGCGTATCGGCACAATCTCGCCGTGGTCGTCAAAGGCCACCGATATTGCCTGGAATTGCGGACTGAAAGCCGTGGAACGCATTGAACGCGGCATTGCCTTTTACGTGTCGGACGTGGCGTCCGACCAGCGCGAGCGCGTCGCGTTGCTGCTGCATGACCGCATGATCGAAACCGTGCTGGATGACTTTGCCGGGACGGCCGCGCTGTTCCGCCACGTTGCGCCGCGACCGATGCGGCATATTGATGCGCTGGCCGGCGGCCGTGCGGCGCTGGTCGAGGCGAACGCCAATCTTGGGCTGGCGCTGTCGGAGGACGAAATCGACTACCTGTTCGAGGTGTTCGTCGGCAGGATGCAGCGTAATCCGACCGATGTCGAGCTGATGATGTTCGCGCAGGCAAATTCGGAGCATTGCCGGCACAAGATTTTCAACGCCGAATGGGTCATCGACGGCGAGCCAAGGCCGGAAACGCTGTTCGGCATGATCCGCGAAACGCACGCCGCGCACCCGCAGGGCAACGTCGTCGTATATTCGGACAACTCCTCGGTCTTCGAGGGGGCGGAGGTTGAACAGCTCTATCCCGATGCAGACGGCGCGTACCGCTACCGTAATGAACTGACGCACATTCTGGCCAAGGTGGAAACGCACAACCACCCGACGGCGATTTCGCCGTTCCCCGGCGCGGCGACCGGCTCCGGCGGCGAAATCCGCGATGAAAGCTCGACCGGACGCGGCTCCCGGTCAAAAGCCGGCCTCTGCGGCTTCACCGTCTCCAACCTCTATTTGCCCGCTGCGCCGCAGCCTTGGGAGGCCGCAATGGCGGCTTACGGGCGGCCGTCGCGCATTGCCTCGGCGCTGTCGATTATGCTCGACGGGCCGATTGGCGCGGCAGCTTTCAACAACGAATTCGGCCGGCCGAATCTGGCCGGCTATTTCCGTACCTATGAGCAGTGCGTCGGCGAAGGGGAAAACGCCGTTGTCCGCGGTTATCACAAGCCGATCATGGTGGCAGGCGGAGTGGGCAACATCGCCGCCAGCCAGGCGTACAAGGCAGCCGAATTCGCCCCCGGCACCTTGCTGATTCAGCTGGGCGGCCCCGGAATGCTGATCGGCCTGGGCGGCGGTGCAGCCAGTTCGATGAGCACCGGCGCGAATGCCGAAGCTCTCGATTTTGCCTCGGTACAGCGCGGTAATCCGGAAATGCAGCGGCGTGCGCAGGAAGTCATCAACACCTGCTGGCGCTTGGGCGCTCCGCGCCAGGATGCGGCGCAGCCGGACGACGGCAACCCGATCCTGTCGATTCACGACGTGGGCGCGGGCGGGCTGTCCAACGCTTTTCCGGAACTGGCGCACAGTGGCCGCGTCGGTGCGCGCTTCGAACTGCGCGAGGTGCCGATCGAGGAAGCTGGCATGTCGCCGGCGGAAATCTGGAGCAACGAAGCGCAGGAGCGCTACGTGCTGGCCATTCCGCCCGCGCGGCTGCCCGAATTTGGCGCCATCTGCGCGCGCGAGCGCTGCCCGTTTGCCGTCGTCGGTACGGCGAGCGCCGACGGCCGTCTGGTCGTTACCGACCGGCATTTTGGCGATGCGCCGGTCGATATGGATATGGCGGCGCTGCTCGGCAAACCGCCGCGCATGAAGCGCGAGGCCGTGCGGCTGCCGGCTGTCGGCATACCGTTCGATGCGGCGGCCGTCGATCCGAAGGAAGCCGCCTACCGCGTGTTGCGTCTGCCGGCGGTGGCCGACAAAACTTTTCTCATCACGATCGGCGACCGCTCGATCGGCGGCCAAACGGCGCGTGACCAGATGGTCGGTCCCTGGCAGGTGCCCGTCGCTGACGCGGCGGTGACGACGATGGGCTTTCGTACCTTGCGCGGCGAGGCTTTCGCTATCGGCGAGCGCACACCGCTGGCCGTCATTGATGCGCCGGCGTCCGGGCGCATGGCGGTGGGTGAGGCGCTGACTAACATCGCCTGCGCGCGCATCGAAAAATTGGGCGACGTGAAGCTGTCGGCCAACTGGATGGCGGCGGCTGGCGCACCCGGCGAAGATGCGCGTCTGTTCGATACGGTACGCGCGGTATCCGACCTGTGCCAGCGCCTCGGCATTTCGATTCCGGTCGGCAAGGATTCGTTGTCGATGCGCACGGCCTGGCAAGCGCGGCAAGCGGACTCAGGAACGGGGGCGGCGGGGGAAAAACAGGTCGTCTCACCGCTGTCGCTGATTGTTTCGGCCTTTGCGCCGGTGTCGGACGCGCGGCACACGCTGACGCCGCAGTTGAAGACCGGCGGCGAGGCGAGCGACCTGATGCTGATCGACCTCGGCATGGGCCGCAACCGCCTGGGCGGTTCGGCGCTGGCGCAGACTTTCAATGCCACGGGCACGGCGGCGCCCGACGTTGATGCGCCGGAAAAGCTGGCGACTTTTTTTGCGTTGATTCAGCGCCTTGCCGCCGACGGAATGTTGCTGGCCTATCATGACCGTTCTGACGGCGGGCTGTTCGCCTGCCTGGCTGAAATGGCCTTCGCCGCGCACTGCGGCGTGAGCGTCGATATCGGCAATCTGTGCGACGGTTCGGCCGCAGGCCGCATTGGCGCGCTGTTTGCCGAAGAACTGGGCGCGGTAGTCCAGATTCGCCGCGCTGTGCGCAATACCGTGCAGGCGATGTTCCAGACGGCGGGTATTCCCGCCGTACTGCTCGGCGCGCCCGATCGCAGCGGCGAGTTGCGCATCGCCTGCCGGGGTGAGACGGTGCTGTGCGAGAAGCGTGTCGACCTGCAGCGCGCCTGGTCGGAAACCAGCTTCCACATGCAGTCGCTGCGCGACAACCCCGAATGCGCGCGGCAGGCGTATGACCGCATTCTCGATGAGGACGATCCAGGGCTGTCGGTAGCGCTGACCTACGATGCGGCGGAAGACATCGCCGCGCCGTTCATTGCCGCCGGCGCGCGGCCGCGGATCGCGATCCTGCGCGAGCAGGGCGTCAACAGCCAGGCCGAAATGGCGGCGGCCTTTGATCGGGCAGGTTTTACCGCCGTCGATGTGCATATGAGCGACATCCTTGCCGGCCGCGTCTCGCTGGCCGACTTTAAAGGGGCGGCGGCGTGCGGCGGTTTTTCCTATGGCGACGTGCTGGGGGCAGGCAAAGGCTGGGCGCGCACGATTCTCTTCAACCCCCGCGCGCGCGACGAGTTCTCCGCTTTCTTCGCGCGCGGCGATACCTTTGCCTTGGGCGTCTGCAACGGCTGCCAGATGATGAGCGCGTTGAAAGGGCTGATTCCCGGCGCGGCGGACTGGCCGCGTTTTGAGCGCAATGCGGTCGAGCAGTTCGAGGCGCGCTTGATCATGACCGAAGTCGTCGAGTCGCCCTCCTTGTTTTTTGCCGGCATGGCCGGCAGCCGCATGCCGGTCATCATCTCGCACGGCGAAGGCCGCGCCGAGTTCGATGCGCCTGAACAGGCGGCGCACGTGCGGCTTGCCGTGCGCTATATCGACTCTGCCGGCCGGCCGGCCGAAACGTATCCCTACAACCCGAACGGCTCGCCCGGCGGGCTGGCGGGGGTGACGACGGCTGATGGCCGCTTCACGATCATGATGCCGCACCCCGAGCGCGTGTTCCGTACCGTGCAGATGTCCTGGCATCCGGAAAACCTGGGTGAAGATTCGCCGTGGATGCGCATCTTCCGCAATGCGCGGAAGTGGGTGGGGTAATCTTCCGCGCATCTCCGGCGCCTAACTCAAGCCCAGGGGCGCAAAAATGCCGGCATTCGCCGGCATTTTTATTTTGGCGGAAGGCGACGTTTGGCGGAAGGCGACGTTCCCTAAGCGAAAACGCCGCCGGTCGTATGGAGCAGGCATAAGCCCGCCGGCCGCAGCGGAGCGCAATGACTCGTCGGCCTGGACCCCGCGTCTTTTGGGCGTTTCAGCCCGGCCGCGTCTGCAACCCTTGTCCATCGGGCGTTTGCCGGCAGGCCGGCCGGAAGTGCCCGTAAACAGTGGGTTTACGGGTAGGTAAGCCGGAAACCCGCGTAAACACTGGGCTGGCGGGTAGGCAGGTCTGGAGCGCCCGTAAACACTGGGCTAGCGGCAGCCTACCTGGAGATGCCCTTTTCCCGCGGGGGTCGGGGCAGGCATGGTAGCGGATATTGTGACGGGGGTGTGGTGGGTCTGCGACTGCCGGCGGTGCGCCAGAGATGTGGTCAAGCACGAGCCTGCCAGTCAGCGGAGCGCAATGACTCGTCGGCCTGGACCCCGCGTCTTTTGGGCGTTTCAGCCCGGCCGCGTCTGCAACCCTTGTCCATCGGGCGTTTGCCGGCAGGCCGGCTGGAAGTGCCCGTAAACAGTGGAGTTGCGGGCAGGCAAGCCGGAAACCCACGTAAACACTGGGCTAGCGGATAGGCGGGTCTGGAGCGCCCGTAAACACTGGGCTAGCGGGCTAGAAGATCATCAATAGGATCACAGCGCGGTGGTCGCCGAAATAAAAGAAATCGCTTCGCGGGTGTATTCGTGCATAGCGCATTTCATAATGCCGCAAACCGCGAACATGGCAACGCCAACGGGCGGCGTCATCGAGCCGGGCGTTGCTGCCGTTCTCATGAACCGCCCGAAATGAATGGGGCCGGCACCGGCCGCCTACACGCCGTGTCGGAATGAAGGCGCGGCGAATATCAGCAGAGCGTTGATGGCGCGGAGCGGGCGGTTTTGGTCAGCGCCGGTCGGCGTCGAGCGGAGCGGGTTGGCCGAGCAGATTCTGTCGCAGCGCATCGTCTTCCTTCAGCTCCAACCACATGGCGCTGAGAATCGCACAAGCGGCCGCCAGCGGCAGGCCGAGAATCCAGACTAAGTACCACATGCTCAATATCCCATGAATGAAATGATCGGGGCGTCAGTAGGCGTGTTCTTTGTCGTTCTCAATGGCTTCGGCGTCCACCTTGCCGCGCAGTACCGAGAAGACCCAGCTGGTGTAGGCGAGAATGATCGGCATGAAGATCAGCGTCGAAATCAGCATGATGAACAGCGTCAGGTGGCTCGATGAAGCATCCCACACCGTCAGGCTGGCCGAGGGGTTGGCGGATGAGGGCAGGATGAAGGGAAACATCGAGACGCCGACGCTGGTAATGATTCCGGCGATGCCCGCGCCGCCCGTGATCAGGGCGGCCAGCGGGCGGCGGGCGGCCATGCAGAGCGCGGCGATTACGCTGCCCGCCAGCCCCAGCCCGGGCACCAGCCAGAGCACGGGGCGCGCGGCGTAGTTGGCTAACCAGGCGCCGTTTTGTATCACGGCGTGCTTGAGCAGCGGGTTCGATACGCCAGAGGTGGAAATTTCGCTCGTAATGACGTATCCCGGCAGAAAGAACGCCAGTACGGCGCCCGCCGCCAGGTACAGCACCGGAACGGTAAGCGCCGCCGTGATGCCGAAACGGCGCGCGCGCTCGGCCACAGCGCCCGACGTTTTGAGTTGCAGCCAGGCGGCCCCGTGCATGACGAGCATGGCGACGGAAACCAGGCCGCACAACAGGGCAAAGGGATTGAGCAGTCCAAAAAACGAACCGTCGTAAAAAATCTGCATGTCCTCTTCGATGCGGAAGGGCACGCCCTGCAACACGTTGCCTACCGCCACGCCAAAAATCAGCGACGGCGCAAATCCCCCTATGAATAAAGCCCAGTCCCAGCGATTACGCCAGGAGGCTTCCTCGCGCTTGCTGCGGAATTTGAAGGCGACGGGGCGCAGGATGAGTGCGAACAGAATGGCGAACATCGCCAGGTAAAAGCCTGAAAACGATACGGCGTAGAGTTGCGGCCAGGCCGCGAAAATGGCGCCGCCGCCGAGGATCAGCCAGACCTGGTTGCCTTCCCAGACGGGGCCGATCGCATTGATGACGGTGCGGCGTTCGATGTCGCTGCGCGCCGCAAAGGGCAGCAAGGTCGCAGCGCCCAGGTCAAAGCCGTCGGTCAAGGCGAACCCGATCAGCAGCACGCCCAGCAGCGCCCACCAGATCAGGCGCAGTGTCTCATAGGAGATCAGTTCAGTCAGGATCATGCCGTTTGCTCCTTGCTAGAAGTTGTTGGGTTAATGTGCCGGCGCTGGGGTGGCAGCGGTTATCCGGCTGTCAGCGCTGTCCGGCGCCTCGATGTCCGGGCCTTTGCGGATCGCGCGGAGCATCAGCTTCAGCTCGATGAGCAGCAGGACGGTGTAGATCAGGACAAAGCCGATGATCGTGAACAACACCGTCGATGCGCCCAGATTTGAAACGGCGACGGCCGTCGGCAAAACGCCTTCGATCACCCAGGGTTGGCGCCCCAGTTCGGCAACGATCCAGCCGCATTCAATGGCGATCCACGGCAGGGGAATGGAATACGCGGCGATCTTGAGCAGCCAGCGGTGCGCATCGAGTCGGCGTTGTATCGAGAGCCAGGAAAATACGGCGGTCAGCACAATGAGAAAGAAGCCCAGACCAACCATCAGGCGGAACGCCCAGAACAGCGGGGCGACCTGCGGTACGGTATCCCACGCTGCTTGCCGGATTTGTTCGGGACTCGCCTGGCGCGGGTCGTCCGTGTAACGCTTGAGCAGCAACGCATGGCCCAGCGCATGCCCGTGCGTTTCAAAGTCGGCCTGTGCCTGGGGCGGTATGTCTGCCCCTATTTTGCTGGCGGCGCGGATGCGCTGCAAGGCGTTGTAGGCCGTGAGGCCGTCGCGGATGCGGCGTTCGGCCTGCTCGACCAGTGCCTCGATGCCGGGAATTTCGGTCGTTAAGGAACGCGTGCCGATCAGCCCCATGAGCCACGGAACATGCACGGCATAATGGGTTTCGCGTGCGGCCTGGTCCGGAAAACCAAAAGCGGTGAAGGCGGCGGGCGCA
Source organism: uncultured Propionivibrio sp. (assembly GCA_937923255.1). Classification (GTDB taxonomy): domain Bacteria; phylum Pseudomonadota; class Gammaproteobacteria; order Burkholderiales; family Rhodocyclaceae; genus Propionivibrio; species Propionivibrio hellwigii. Next base: position 54,357 of record CALAIL010000028.1, read on the forward strand.
GGCTCGGTCTTCCACATGGCTTCCATGGCGGCGAGCTTCATCTTCTGGTGTTTGGCGACGAGGTAGCCGCTTTCATCGCCCAGCGCCACCAGCGCCAGTGCGGAAACCAGGCCGAACGTCGCCGCCACGGTCATGGACCGTTTGGCAAGCGCCGGGTAGCGTCCCTTGAGGAGGTAGCAGGCCGAAATGCCGAGGACGAAAACGGCCGCCGTCACATAGCCGGCAGTCACGGTATGCACGAACTTCGTCTGCGCCATCGGGTTGATGAGCACGGCGAAAAAATCCGTCATTTCCATGCGCATGGTCTGCGGGTTGAACTGGGCGCCGACCGGATTTTGCATCCAGCCATTGGCGATGAGAATCCACAAGGCCGAAAAATTCGAGCCGAGCGCCACGCACCAGGCGACGATCAGGTGCTTCACGCGGGAAAGCCGCTCCCAGCCAAAAAAGAACAGGCCCACAAAGGTGGCTTCCAGAAAGAAGGCCATCAATCCTTCCAGAGCAAGCGGGGCGCCGAAAATATCGCCGACGTAGTGGCTGTAATAGCTCCAGTTCATGCCGAACTGAAATTCCATCACGATGCCGGTGGCGACGCCCATGGCGAAATTGATGCCGAACAACCCGCCCCAGAATTTCGTCATGTCACGCCAAAGCGTACGGCCGGTCAGCACATAAACCGTCTCCATGATGGCGACCAGGATCGACAGCCCCAGCGTCAGCGGAACGAAAATAAAGTGGTAGAGCGCAGTCAGTGCAAACTGCAGGCGCGACAGGCTGACGATGTCAAAATCCATGGCGGTTTCCCCTTATGAATATGGCTTCATGTGCATCCGAATGAATCAGTCATGCCTCAATGTGGCCAGTACGGCATCAAAATCCGGGCTGCTCCGGCGATACTCGGCTTCAATGCGGCCGCTGCGCAGTATCAGCAGACGGTCGGCCAGCGATGCCTCGCGCTTCAGATGGGTGGCCATCAGCCAGGCGCGCCCTTCGCCCAGGATCCGAAGCCGCGCGAGTACATCCGCCGCCGTTGCCGCGTCCAGTCCTTCTGTCGGCTCGTCAAGGAGCCAGAATGGATGGGATTGTAGCAGCAGGCGCGCCAGCGCCAAACGGCGTCTCTGCCCGGCAGAGAGGCCCAGCCCGCTTTCGCCGAGCCGGGTTTCCAGTCCAGCATTCAGGCCGCGTATATCGGCGGCCAGTCCGGCTGATTCGAGCGCGTGCCAGAGCGCCTCATCGCCGGCTTCGGGCGCGGCCAGCAGCAGGTTCTCGCGCAGGGAATCCTGAAAGAGATCGGTCCGCTGGCTCAGCCAGGCAAAGGGCAGCCGCCGGATACTGCCTGCGTGCGCCGTCAACTCGCCGGCGAGCAGCGCCATCAGCGTCGATTTGCCGGCACCGCTGGGGCCGACGACGGCAACCCGTTCTCCACGGGCAATCGTCAGGGAAAGCGATTGCAGCGCGTCGATCGCACTGCCCGGATAACGTGCCGAAACCCGTTGCAGGATGACTGCATCGCCGGCATTGGGCACATCAGGCGCAGCGGCGGCATCCAGCGTTACGCCCGAATCTGCACAATCTGCACGCTCGGCGTACTCGGCACAATGGGGCGACAGACGCCTTGCTGCCAGCCACATGCGGCCAGCTTCCAGCGCGCCGCGCCGGAGTGCGGCAAAGGGTTCCATGGCCGCTAGTGCGATGAGCAGCGCCAGCACCGCGGCGGGAATGCCGATCTGCCCGCGATCGACCAGTGCGCCGACGCCGAGCAAGGTGGCGGCCAGGGTCAGGCTGCCGGCAATGCCGTAAATTGCGCTGGCGGCCGTGTCCAGACGGTGCAGACGCCGGTCGGCGCGCGCCAGGCGACGATCCGTTTGCTCAAGCGCCGCACATTGGGCTGCCAGACGTCCGGCCATGACCAGCTCTGTCTGGCCGGAGACCAGATCGACGGTCTGCGCCCGCAGGCGTTCCGTGAGCAGTGCGCGGCGCAAGGCGGGTCGGCGGGAGCGGAAGAACAGCCCGACGCTGACAGCCGTGCCGACCGCCAGCATCCATATTCCCAGGGCGATACCGAGCCAGAGCGTCATGAGACCGAGCGTTACCGCAGCGAACGCCGTTGCGCACAGCGCCGCACCGGCCGGCGTCAGCAGGCGAAGATAGAGCGATTCCAGCGCGTCGAGGTCGCTGGTCAGCCGAAAGAGCGCCCGCGCCGGACGGCGCAGCAGTTCCCGGATCTGCGCGGCGCCCGCCCAGCCCCGGAAAATACGCTCGCGCAGTGCCGCCAGTGCGGCCAGCGTCGCGTCATGCGTCACGAGTCGTTCGCTATAACGTGCAGCGGTGCGCCCCAGCGCCAGCAGGCGGATGCCGGCCGACGGCGCGAATACGTCGAAGGCCAGGGCACTGGCGGCGTGCAGTCCGGCAATGGCGGTGGCGGCAATGAACCAGCCCGACAGTCCGAGCAGCCCCATGCCGGCAAGAACGGTGATTGCCGCCAGGCTGGCGCCCAGCGCCATGCGGCGCCAAACCCCGGCGAACAGGGCGCCGAGCACGGGGCGCAGCACCGAGGCTGTCTCACTGAATCTGCGCGTCATCGCATGCCTCTGCCTCGGCGTGTACGGCGCCGTTGGGGGTCGGGAGCACCGCGCTGCGATCCAGTCGTGCGGCAAGCACCGGGTCATGCGTGGCGACGATCAGAGTGCGCCCCCGCGCCAGATCGAGAAGAGATTGCGTGACCTGGGCGGCCGTCTCGCTATCCAGATGCGCTGTCGGTTCATCCGCCAGCAGCAGATCCGCGTGCGATATGTGCAATGCGGCAGCCAGACGCGCCAAGGCCAGCCTGACGGCCTCGCCGCCGGACAGTCCCGTTCCGCCTTCGCCCAGCGAGATGCCCGGATGCGCCTGCGCCACGCTGCCCAGCTGCGCCCAGCAGATGGCCTGCTGCACATACGCCTCGCCATCGCCTTCACCTGGATCCGTCCGTCCGAGCGAGACGTTGTGCTGTACCGATCCGGAAAATACGTGCGGGCGCTGCCCCATCCAGGCCATGCGCTGACGCAGCCGCTGCGCTGATGAGGCGGTCAGGGCTGTGCCGCCGATCTCGATACGGCCTTGCGAGGCCTGCAACAACCCGGCCATCAGCGAGAGCAGAACCGTTTTCCCCGTGCCGCTGGGCGCCATCAACGCCACCCGTTCTCCAGGCGCTACGTTCAGCGCAAAGTCCTGGAAAACGGGGGCTTCGCCAGGAAACGCAAAACGCAACCCTTCGATCCTGACCTGCGGCGGCAGATCAGGCGCATCCTTTTCTCCCGATGAAGGCGAGGGCGTTTGCGCTGGAAGCGGATTATCCGGCGCGCCGCCAAGCAGCGGCAGTCCGCCCACCGCGAGCCGGTTCAATACGTCCGCCGCCGCAAGGCCCGCGGCACGGTCGTGCCAGACGGCAGCCAGCTCCCTCAGTGGCTCGAAAAAGGCCGGCGCCAGCAACAGGATAAAGAGCGCTTCGGCCAGATCGAGCCGCCGCCCCCAGGCGCCGAATTTCAGATAACCCAGCAGATGGAAGCCGATGTAAACCGCGACGAGGGCGACGCCCAATGCGGAAAACAGCTCCAGCACCGCCGAAGACAAAAAGGCGATGCGCAGTACGCGCAGCGTGCGCTGGCGAAGATCCTCGATCTGGGCGCGCAGGCGGCGCGCCGTCAGCGCCACGCAACCCAGCGCGCGCAGTGTCGGCAGGCCGCGCAGGCGGTCGAGCAGAAACGCATTCATACTGCCCATTTGCAGCCACTGCGCTTCACTGGCGGCACGGGCGCGGCGGCCTACGATCGCCATGAACATCGGAATCAGCGGCGCCGCCAGCAGGAGCACCAGCGCGGCAGCCCAGGAAAACCAGGCGACCGGCAGCACGATCAGCGCGGGCATGATGCGCGCGCGCCAGACGGCGCTGCGGTAACGCGTCAGCCAGGGGAGAATCGCTTCGGCCTGTTCGGCCAATGCACTGGCGGAAGCGCCGGCATGCATCCGGGCGCGATCCAGCGGAGAGCGTGCTGCCAGCGCTGCGACAGTACGGCTGCGCCAGCGGCTCAGACGTTCGCGCGCCGTGTCGAACATGCAGCCGGCGCTCCACACCTCCAGTACGGCGCGCAAAACGCCGGTAAAGACGATGCCTGCCGCCGGCCATACAAGATCCGCGACGCTTGCGCCGTGGTGCAGGCGCGAGACGCCCCATACAATGAGCGCTGCCTGCGGGAGCCACAGGAGCGGGCTGACTGCATGTGCCAGGCAGGCGGCATCGAGCCGCAGGCCGGGCGCGGGCGGACTGTCTTGCGCGTTCGGTTTCATGAAGGGAGAGGGCGGGCAGTTCTGAAAATGCTTTGAGGGCGCACCGTATTATTAGCCAGACACACGTAGATTCACAAGAAAAACAACGGCTTCCTTTGCCAAAATACGGCGTTGCTGTATTGACCTGGCGTTGCCGTACTGAATGGTCTGTTTGTGGCGTACCGCCTTGTCTCTTGGCAAAGTCGAGCTGCTATTTACGCTTTCCTTGATGACCCTCACGCTACAGCCTCTGTATTGCCGCACAGAGCAACAAGCGCTGCGCGACCGTGCAGGAGACGTTACGGCAGGTATTTGAGCGCTACGGCCTGCCGAAGTGCATTAACGCCGATTTTTTGCCATCAGTTTGTGGAGGAATTTGATCTGAATAAGGCTTGATAGATTATCCCCGAACTGTCACCTATGTCCTCGCACGCCGTTACCTAGGTGTCCGGTCTATACACTCCTTTTCTCGTTACGCGAGCTGTCCCAGTCCCGCAAGCGGGCGAGTAGTTTTCCTTAGTTTCCGCAGTTGTTTTTACAGCGCTTAAGATAGGTAGATACCTATGGTCAAACTGGATAAATGCTCTCTTCCGGCCAAGCGGCGTAAACGCTGGCTTCACCAGGCGAGCCAAGCACATGGTTTTTAGAGACAGTTCAAGGACGGGCACTGTCTATAATTTTTCTTTTATCTGGAGCACTGCCATGTCTGTTTCTTCGCCTGCTGCACCGTCGCGCAAGTTTCCGGTTCCGCTCAGTTATTTCAGTATGCCGCTTGGTTTGTCCGCACTGGGGCTGTCGTGGCGTTATGGCGCGGCAATGGGGTTTGCACCGTCCTGGCCGGCTGAAGCGCTGTTGGCGGTCGCCGCGCTGTTGTGGCTGCTGCTGATCGCCGCTTATGCCGTCAAGATCTGGCGTTTCCGCGCGGATTTTCTCGCCGATTTGCAGGATCTGGTGCAGTGCTGTTTTTTGAGCATGATCCCTATCACGCTGTTGTTGCTGGCGATGGCGCTTTTGCCGTATGCCCGTCTGCCGGCGATGCTGGCTGTGATGCTGGGGGTTGGCGCGCAGCTGGCGTTTGCCATGTATCGTGCGGCGGGTTTGTGGCGCGGTTTACACACGCTCGCGGCAACGACGCCGGTGGTGTATTTGCCAACGGTCGCCGCTGCGTTTGTCAGCACCTCGGCGTTCGCCGCGCTGGGATTCACGGACTATGCCTGGCTGTTTTTCGGGATGGGGGTATTTTCGTGGCTGAGTCTGGAAGGGGCGATTTTATTGCGGCTGCGGGTTGAACAGGCGCTGGCGCCAGCGGTGCGCGGGATCGTCGGGATTCAGTTGGCACCGCCGTTTGTCGCCTGTGGTGCGTATTTCGCCGTGCATGGCGGGGCGGTGGATGGTTTTGCCTTGATGTTGATGGGGTATGGCTGGTTGCAGGGGCTGTTTTTGTTGCGGCTGCTGCCGTGGCTGCTAAGCGATGGCTTTTTTATGAGCTCTTGGGGGTTTTCATTCGGCCTTGCGGCAATGTGCGGCTGCGGCCTGCATTTGCTGGCGCAGGGCATGATGCTGTTCTTGGCATGGGTGATGGTAGTGGCAGGTAGCGGCGGGATTGCGCTGCTGGTGCTGGCGACGTTTGCGGCGATGCGGCGCGGGCGGTTTTGGCTGCGTTAGTTGGCAGCTGGCGCTCGCCCACCTTGTTTTTTCTGCCCTGACCCAAATGTTTTTTCTACGGGTGTGCGGTGCGCCCGTCTCGTTACCTCATATAAAGGATTCTTATGACTTCCCTTCTCTCTTCTGCATTTGTCTATTTGGGGGCAGCGGTGCTGATCGTGCCAGTGTCAAAGCGGCTTGGTCTCGGCTCGGTGCTGGGTTATCTGCTGGCAGGCATCCTCATCGGCCCGATATTCCATTTCGTCGGCGCGGAAACGCACGATGTGCAGCACGTTGCCGAATTTGGCGTGGTGATGATGCTGTTCCTTATCGGGCTCGAACTGGAGCCGGCGATGCTGTGGAAGCTGCGCGCCAAATTGTTCGGCCTCGGCGGTTTGCAGGTCGTCCTGACGATACTCGTGATTGCCGCGCTTGCCATGCTGCTGGGGCAGCCGTGGCAGGTGGCGGTCGCCGCCGGTTGCGTCCTGGCGCTCTCATCCACCGCGATTGTCTTGCAGACGCTCGGCGAGAAGGGCTTGCTCGGCAGTCCGGGCGGACAATCCGCGTTTTCCGTGCTGCTCTTTCAGGATATCGCCGTCATTCCAATGCTGGCGCTCTTGCCGATGCTTGCCCTGCCGGGGCTGACTGGACACGCAGAGAGTCATGAAGCGGCGACCCTGCTCGATGGCATGCCCGCCTGGCAGAAAGCGGCGCTGATTGTCGCGGTCATCGGCGGTATCGTCGGCGGCGCCCACTTCCTCACCCGCCCGTTTTTCCGCTACATCGCCCGCTCACGCTTGCGCGAGATATACACGGGACGGCGCTGGCGCTGGTGGTCGGCATCGCCGCGCTGATGAGCCTGATCGGCCTCTCACCCGCGCTCGGCGCCTTTGTCGCCGGGGTGGTACTGGCGGACAGCGAATACCGGCACGAACTGGAAAGCACACTGGAACCGTTCAAAGGTCTCCTGCTCGGCCTCTTCTTCATCACCGTCGGCGCGGGCATCGATTTCGACCTGCTCTTTAACGAATTTGGCACCATCCTCTGCCTGACGCTGGCGGTGATGCTGGTCAAAGCGGCGGTGCTGCACGTCCTCGGCAAACTTTTCCGCCAGCGCGGCCTGAACAACCGTCTCTTCGCCCTCAGCCTTGCCCAGGCGGGGGAATTCGGCTTCGTGCTGCTGTCCTTTGTGGTGCAAAACGCCGTGATGCCGCAAGCCGTGGCGGATCGCCTGCTGCTTGTGGTGGCGCTCTCCATGCTGTTCACGCCGCTGCTCTTCATCGTGTACGAAAAATTCCCGCGCGCAGCCGCTGTCGGACAAGACCCGCGCCAGGCCGATACCATCGCCGAAGAAAACCCCATCATCATCCTCGGCCACGGCCGCTTCGGGCAGATAATCGACGGCCTCCTCGAATCCTGTGGCTACCACACCACCGTCATCGACTACGACGTGGAAACCGTGGAAGGCCTCCTTGCCAGATACGGCATCAAAACCTACTTCGGCGACGCCTCCCGCCCGGAACTGCTGGAAGCAGCGGGCATTGCCAAGGCACAACTGCTGGTGGTCGCCATCGACAACGCCGAACAGGCCACCGCCATCGTCGAAGAAGCGCGCAAACGCTACCCGCAGCTGCCCATCCTTGCCCGCGCCTACGACCGCCGGCACGTTTACGCACTCTACCGCGCAGGCGCACAGGAAATCGTCCGCGAAACCTTCGACGCGGCGATGCGCAGCGGGCGGATTGCCCTGGAAATGCTCGGCATGGATATCGCGCTGGCGCAGAAAATCAGCGACTTCTACTATCACCGCGACCGCCACAGCGTGCGCCTGATGGCGGATGCCTACGATCCCGACCTGCCCCGCTTCGGCAACGAACGCATGGCGATGATTGCCAAAGCCGACGACGCCGAAACAGAGGCGATGATTGCGGCGCTACTGCGTGGCGAAGAAGTGGACTGGAAGCCGGAAGCGGATTTGACCGCGCCGTCGCCATAACCGCTTGCCGGATAAAGAAAACACCCGCCACGGCGGGTGTTTTTACAGGGATTGCCGCGCGTACCCCATCAAGCGGGATAAATGCTGGTTGTTCGGAATTCCCCCTTCCGGCCTTCGGCCACTTTCCCCCGCAAGTGGGAGAAAGGGTTTCGTGCCAAGCGGCATGACTGGCGATATGATTGAGGCCGTTCTAAGGGCTGCCCTGAAACCTTTATCAACAGGGTATCTCAGAGCGCCCCTTCTTTCATACACCGAATACTCGCGCAATGAATACCCCGTCCCCCGCTAGCCAGAGCGCCCGCCTGACCCGCGATGCCCTCGATCCGGCGCGCTGTGTCGTTGTCGAAGCCTGCGCCGGTAGCGGCAAAACCTGGCTGCTGGCCTCGCGCATCGTGCGTTTGCTGCTGGCGGGCGTTGCGCCCGGCGAAATCCTGGCCATCACCTTTACGCGCAAGGCGGCGCGCGAGATCGAAGCGCGCGTTATCGGCTGGCTGCGCCAGCTGGCGATGGAAGAAGACGCCGCCATCGATAATTTTCTCGCCGAGCGCGGTCTGGTGGCGGATGCCGCTGATTCCACGCTGCGGCAGGCGGCGCGCGGGCTGTATGAACGGGTTCTGGCGGCACAGCCGGGGCTGGCGGTCAATACCTTTCATGCCTGGTTTCTGCAACTGGTCGATGCGGCGCCGCTTTCCGCCAATCTGGCGGGGGTATCGCTGATCGAGCCGGGTGTACGGCAATTTGACGAACTCTGGCGCGCCTTTATCGCCACGCTGCCCGGTGAGCCGGCGCAGCGCGTGAGCGATGATGCGGATCCTGCGCCGGCGCTGGTGCGTCTGCTGGAGACGGCCGGACTGGATGCCGTGCGCCGCCTTGTCCACCGGGCGTATGAGCGGCGCAGCGAATGGCTGGCCTTGGCCGAGGCGGACGGTGATTCGACGACGCCTGCCGCGCGCGTAGTGTCTTCTCTGCAAGCCCTGCTGGGCGTGGGTGCGCCGGGAGAGGCGCTGGCGGCGTTTTTTGCCGATGGTTGGCCGGGGGACTGGCAGGCGTATCTCGGCCTGCTGGAAATGAGCGAATTGAAAAAGGAACGCGCCAGTGCGGCGATGCTGCGTGCGGCACTGGCCGAGGCGGACGCAGACGCGCGCTTTACCCTGCTGCGCGCCGCTATGCTCAATAAGGACGGTTCGATCCCCGTCAAGAAAGCGGGCGCTACGCTCGACAAGCGTTATACGCCGGCGGGCGCGCGGCGTTTTCTCGCGCTGCACGCTGCGCTGTGTCAGCGTCTGCTTGATTGCAGCGAGCGTCGGCTGGCGGAGCACATTCTCGCGTTCAATCGCGATGCCTGTGCCGTGTTTACGGCATTTCTCGCCCATGCCGAGGCCGTCAAGCAGGGGCGGCGGCAGATCGATTTTGTCGATGCCGAATGGCGTGTGCTGCAACTGTTGCGCGCGCCGGAGACGTCGGCTTTTCTGCAGGCGCGGCTGGATGCGCGTTACCGCCATGTCCTGCTCGATGAATTCCAGGATACCAATCCGCTGCAATGGCAGATTCTGCGCGCCTGGCTGGATGCCTATTCGGATGACTGGCGTCCGCGCATTTTCCTCGTCGGCGACCCCAAACAGTCGATCTACCGTTTTCGCCGCGCCGAGCCGAGGCTGTTCGGGATCGCGGCGGATTTTCTCGTGCGTGCCTATGGCGCGCTTCGCTGCACGCTGGATGCGACGCGGCGCAACGCGCAGCCAGTGGTCGATGCAGTCAATGCCGTATTTCTCGGCCTGCCGGAATTTGCGCCTTTCCGCGCGCAGACGACGTTTGCCGAAGGCATTCCGGGGCGTGTCGAACTGTTGCCGCTGTTTGGCGCTGACGCCGGCGGCTCGGCAGGCGAAGCCGCTGCCGGAAGCGCGGCGGACATTTCCGCGGCAGATGCCGGCAAAACCCGTGTGGACGGGCATTTGCGCGACCCGTTGACGGAACCGGCGCAGGAAACCGAAGACCTGCGCCAGATCCGGGAGGCAGAGGCGCTGGCAAAAAAGATTGGAGAGATCGTCGGTCATGCGGGCGGCAGCGCCTGGCAGCTCCATGATCCCGATAGCATGGGCGGCGGGCCGCGCTCGGCGCGTTATGGCGACATCCTGCTGCTGGTGCGCACGCGCAGCAAGCTGGCCGTCTATGAACGCGCGCTGAGCGCCGCCGGAATTCCCTATGAAGCGGCTTCGCGCGGCGGCCTGCTGGCAACGCTGGAGGCCAGTGATATTACGGCCTTGCTTGAATTTCTCGCCATGCCGCTCGATAACCTCAAACTGGCGCATGTAATGCGTTCGCCGATTTTCGCGTGCAGCAACGAGGAACTGTTGCTGCTGGCGTTTCCGCAGATTTTGCCGCCGCTTTCGTCGAACGCCGCGCCGCAATCGACCCCCGATTCATGGTGGCGGCGCCTCACTGACCTTGCCGCTGGCGGGCAGGCGCCGCCGCGCCTGCTGCGGGCGGCGCGTCTGCTGGCATCCTGGCTGCGCATTGCTGGTGATTTGCCGACGCACGATTTGCTCGACCGCATTTATCACGAAGGCGAAGTGTTTGCGCGCTATCGTCGAGCGAGTCCGGAATACCGCGCCGCCGCCGTCGAGGCCAATCTGAATGCGTTATTGCTGCTGGCGCTTGACCTTGATGGCGGGCGCTATCCAAGCCTTTCCCGCTTTGTCGATGAACTGCGCAATCTGCGTGAAGCTGACGCCGGCGATGCGCCGGACGAAGGGGAAGTCGTCTCCGCGCAGACGGTGAGCAATCGCGTGCGTATTCTGACGATCCATGCGGCCAAGGGGCTGGAGGCGCCGATCGTCTGGCTGCTCGATGCCAATGCCTCAGCGCGCCCGGCCGAGCCGTGGGATGTCATCGTCGATTGGCCGCCGGAAGAAGCCTCGCCGCGGCATTTTTCCTTTTTCGGCCGCAAGGACGCGCGCGGCGCGGCGCGGCGTTTCCTCTTTGATGCGCAGGCGCAGGCGGCGCAGCGCGAAGAACTGAATCTGCTTTACGTGGCCATGACGCGCGCGCGGCAGGTGTTTATTGCCAGCGGCAGCGGGCAGGGCCGAAAGAGCGACAGTCCGCAGTCCGAGGAAAAAAGCGCGTACCGTTTGCTCGAACACGCGCTGGAAAGTGTGCAGACATTGCCTGTCGAACCGGGCGGCACTCTGGTTCATGGCGATGATCTGACCGGGGCCGCTCCCGTCGATGCGGAAACATGTACGGTGGCAATGTCTGCGCCCGCGCAGGCCGTGCCGCCAACGACTGCGCCGGCTTTCACTGCGGTAGGCAGCCTGCGGCCGGCGTCGGATGATGCTGCGCGTTTTGGCACGCTGCTGCATGCGCTGCTGGAACGCCTGGCCGATGGCGGCCACATCGACCGGCTCGAAGCGTTTGCGCACTGGCGTGTTCCCGGTTTTGACGAGGAGGCGCACCAACGTGCCTGGCCGGTCGTCAAGCGGCTGCTCAGCGCGCCGGCGCTACAGGTGTTTTTTGACCCTGCGCGTTATCGGCGGGCATGGAATGAAATCGAACTGGCCGATCGCGATGGCCGTTTGCTGCGCATCGACCGGCTGGTTGAGCTTGACGATGCGTTGTGGGTGCTCGATTACAAGAGTTCGTCGGGTGAAACAGCGCGCCTTGATGCGTACCGAGAACAAGTGCGCGGCTATTGCCGTGCGCTGGCGGATATTTTTCCGGACAGGACAATCCACGGTGCGCTGGTGTTCGCCGACGCCGAATTGCTTGAAATCGAATGAATACGACGGTGGGGCGGTTGGGGCAGCGATTTTGATGATTCCGCGTGAGTTCTGGCGGGCGGACGTTCCCGGCCAGCACAGGTGGCGCAAGTCCGCCGTCATTGCGTTGATGTATACTGCGCCGCAGTGTAAGCGCCTAAGTGCTTGAAAATCCGTTTGTAGAAACCTTTTTGTTCAACTACCGTCATGGGATGAAAAATGGCTACGTCCGCTAAAGCTTCCTCTGCAAAGAAACCCCAAACTTCCAAGCCCGTTTCCAAAGTTTCCAAAAAAGCCGCTGTGCCCGCCAAGAAACCCGCCGCAACCAAGGCCGTTGCAAAATCCGCTGCCGTGAAGAGTGTGAAGAATGTGGCGGCGGTAAAAAAAGCGGCCGCCAGGCCGGCAGCGGACGCAGTGAAGATTTCCAAGGTCGTCGGCCGTCAGATTCTCGATTCGCGCGGAAACCCGACCGTCGAAGTCGATGTCGTGCTCAGCTGCGGTTTTGTCGCGCGTGCCGCCGTGCCTTCGGGTGCATCGACGGGCGAGTTCGAGGCGTGTGAACTGCGCGACGGCAACAAAAAGGTGTATCTCGGCAAAGGGGTGCTGAAGGCGGTGGCCGCCGTCAATGGGCCGATCGCCAAACTGCTCAAGGGCAAGAATCCGCTCGATCAGCGCGCGCTTGACGAAGCCATGATCGCGCTTGATGGAACGACCAATAAATCCAAGCTGGGCGCCAATGCCATCCTGGGCGCTTCGATGGCGATTACCGTTGCCGCCGCGCATGTCAGCAAGATGCCGCTTTGGAAGTACATCGGCAAGTTGCACAAAAACAGGGAATTCGTACTGCCGACGCCGATGGCCAATATCATCAATGGCGGCAAACATGCCGACAACCTGATCGACTTCCAGGAATTCATGATCATGCCGGTCGGCGCCAAGACCTTCTCGCAGGGGCTGCAATGGATTACCGAGATCTTCCATGCGCTGAAGGGCATCCTCAAGAAGGCTGGCCATGTGACGGCAGTGGGCGATGAAGGCGGTTTCGCACCGAATATTTCCAATGATGAGGCGCTCGAAGTCATCATGCAGGCGATCACGGCGGCAGGCTACAAGCCCGGCAGGCAGATCGCCATCGCACTCGACTGCGCTTCGTCTGAACTGTTCGACGAAGGCGGACGCAAGGGGTACAAGTTCTGGAAGTCGAATCCGGAAAAGCTGTTTACCGCTGACGATATGATTGCCAAGTATCAGGCGTGGTGCAAAAAGTATCCGATTGTCTCGATCGAGGATGGCCTGGATCAGAACGATTGGGAGGGCTACGTCAAATTCACCAAGACCTTGGGTAAGAAGGTGCAGATCGTCGGCGACGATTTCTTCGTCACCAATCCTGACCGCCTCAAAAAAGGCATCGAGATGGGCGCTGCCAACGCCATTCTGATCAAGGTCAACCAGATCGGCACCGTCACTGAAACGCTTGATGCCATCAAGATGGCGCAGAAGGCGGGCTACGGCGTAATTTCCTCGCACCGGTCGGGCGAGACGGAAGATGCATTTATCGCCGACCTGGCTGTCGGCACCGGCGCCGGGCAGATCAAGACCGGCTCGCTGTCGCGTACCGACCGGATTTGCAAGTACAACCAGTTGATCCGGATCGAGGAACAGCTGGGCGCCAAGGCCGTCTTCAAAGGGCTGAAGGCGATCAAGGGCGCGGGCTTCTGATTACGCCGGCTTGTCCCGGAGAGGCACCGCTGCGGCGGTGCCTTTTTGTTGTTTCCGTTGTTGCGTGGCGGCGTCCATGGCCGTTTTTCAGGCCGGTATAATCCGCCCCGCATGTGTTTTGCCTGATTTTTATCGATGAATTACACCGCAGAATCCATTGCCGTTCTCAAGGGGCTGGAGCCGGTTCGCCACCGTCCGGGCATGTATACGCGAACCGATTGTCCGTTGCATATTGTTCAGGAGGCCATCGACAATGCGGCCGACGAGGCGCTCGGCGGTTATTGCCGACAGATCGTCGTCATTCTTCACCGTGACGGTTCGGTGACTGTACGTGATGACGGGCGTGGTATTCCCGTCGAAATTCATCCGACGGAAGGCGTGCCGACGGTCGAAGTCGTTTTTATGCAGCTGCACGCCGGCGGCAAGTTCAATAAAAATGACGGTGATTCGGCCTACCGCTTTTCCGGCGGGCTGCATGGCGTCGGGGTTTCCGTGACCAATGCGCTGTCGAAGCGTTTGGAAGTTGAAGTAACCCGGGGCGGTGGGGTTTATCGCATTGTCTTCTCTGACGGCGCTGTGGCCGAGCCGCTCGTTCGCGTGGGTGATGCCGCCAAGCGGGCGCACGGAACCCAGGTGCGCATCTGGCCGGATGCCCAGTTTTTCGATTCGCCGGAAATTTCGCTGACTGAACTTGAGCGCTTGCTGCGTAGCAAGGCTGTGCTTCTACCGGGGCTGGAGATTTCGCTGCACATCGAAGGCGGCGAGACAAAGCGCTGGCGTTATGAGAAAGGGATGGCGCAGTATCTTGCCGGGCAGATCGCTGATGACCTTGCTGCGCCGATTTTTACTGCGGAAAACCATGCCGCAGAGGGCGACGAGAACTTTCCCGCCGGTTCCGGTGCGGCCTGGGCGCTGGCCTGGTGCGCCGAAGGCGCGCCGGTGCGCGAATCCTACGTCAATCTGATCCCGACGCCAGCCGGTGGCACGCATGAGACTGGCTTGCGGCAGGCGGCACTCGATGCGGTGAAAGGTTTTGCCGAACATCATGCACTGTTGCCGAAGGGAGTCAAACTGGTCGCGGATGATGTGGCGGCGCGCCTCTCCTTTGTTCTGTCGGCGCGCATGCTCGACCCTTCATTTCAGGGGCAGACTAAGGAGCGGCTCAATTCGCGCGATGCTGTTGCACTGGTTGCGCGCATGCTGCGTGACCCGCTGGAGTTGTGGCTGAACGAGCATCCCGATGAAGCCAAAAAAATTGTCGAGCTGGCCATTCGGGCTGCGCAGGCGCGTACTCGCGCCGGGCAGAAAGTCGAGAAACGCAAGCAGTCGGGCGTGGCCATTCTGCCGGGAAAGCTGTCTGACTGTCAGAGTGAGGACATTACCCGCAATGAAATCTTCCTTGTCGAGGGCGACTCGGCGGGGGGGTCGGCCAAATCCGGGCGTGACAAAGAATTGCAGGCGATCTTGCCATTGCGCGGCAAGGTGCTCAACACCTGGGAAGTCGATCCGGGCAGCCTGTTTGCCAATCGCGAGGTGCACGATATTGCCGTGGCGCTTGGTATCGACCCGCATACGGCCGATGCTCCCGATACGACGCTCGACGGATTACGTTATGGCAAGGTCGTCATCATGACCGATGCCGATGTCGATGGCAGCCACATCCGCGTCCTGCTCTGTACGCTGTTCTATCGGCATTTCCCGAGACTCGTGGCCGGCGGGCATCTCTATTTTGCGCAGCCGCCGCTGTACCGGATCGATGTGCCGGCACAAGGTAAAAGGCGTCCGCTGCGCAAACTCTATGCGCTTGATAATACGGAGCGCGATACTCTCATCGAACGTTTGGGGCGTGAAGGCGTCCGGCTGGAAACGCTTGTGGTTTCGCGGTTCAAGGGGCTGGGAGAAATGAACCCCGAGCAGCTTTGGGAAACGACGATGTCCCCCGATACGCGTCGGCTGATGCGCGTGCGCTTGCCGCTGGCGGCAGAGGCGTTGCCGGTCATGAATATGCTGATGGCGCGCAATGAGTCGGCCGGGCGCCGTGCCTGGATGGAGGAGAACGGTGCGCTGGTTGAGGCGGAAAGCTGAAAAATGGCGGAAATGTCGCTTCCGGGCGACAGAAATATTTGCGTTGAATCAGGCGCTTGCCTGTTAGCAAACCACCAGTGTCGTGCTGCGGCGACGAGATATTTATGAAAATCTTGGTACAGTTCAATCAATTTATTGATTTTATATGAGTTTTATATCCTGGCCTGATTTTTGCAGTGAGAAAACTGCAATATACTTGTCTTAATTTTTGGAGCACGTGAAATGAAAATGATGAAATCCAGCCTGAATTCCAAAAAAAACCTGTTTGCCATCATTGTGGTGTGTGTGGCGTTGGCCGGGTGTTCCAATATGAGTAAGCGTGAAAAGAATACGGCCGTTGGCGCAGCTGTGGGCGGCGCCGCAGGCGCTGTGCTGACAGGCGGCTCTTCGATGGGCACCGTTGGCGGCGCGGTTGTAGGCGGTGTGATTGGGAACCAGATCAAGCGCTAGGCTGTGCGTGTTTGCTGCGTAACGCTTGTATGCGAATTGCACAGGGCATGATGCTGACGATATTCACGATGTATGCGATGTGCTTATTTTTGGCTGATTGTCCGGGTGTTTCTGGCCTATTGATGCGCCGTCGCGTAGTTATCAGATGGATGGCTACGCGACGTGCCGTGTTTGGATGATGGTATTCGTTCGCAGCGTTGATCGGTAGTAATCGGTGTACACTCACGTTTTCGCTGAAGGTCGGCTGAGTCCGGCCTTTGCTGTTTTTACAGAGATTTTATTCCTGACGGATCGATTGAGTCGAGTGTATGCCTGATATTCAGACGCCTGATTTGTTTGAGAAAGACCCCTCCATTTCATCTTCACCTCCTGGACCTCCGGCGAACCCTCCCGGATCGTCCCGGCCGACCACGGTTCCTGATGATGGAAGCGAGAGCCTTCTGTTGCATGAATCGGCTGCACGCGACTATCTTGAATATGCGGTGGCCGTGGTTAAAGGACGGGCATTGCCGGATGTTCGGGATGGGCAAAAGCCGGTACAGCGGCGCGTTCTGTTTGCCATGCATGAGCTGGGGCTGGCGGCAGGAGCCAAGCCAGTCAAATCCGCGCGCGTAGTGGGCGATGTCATCGGCAAATATCATCCTCACGGAGACGCTTCAGCCTACGATGCCATGGTGCGTGTTGCGCAGCCGTTTTCATTACGTTACCCTCTGGTCGATGGGCAAGGAAATTTTGGCTCACGCGATGGCGACGGCGCAGCGGCGATGCGTTACACCGAGGCGCGGCTGACGGAAATTTCTGAGCTGCTGCTTGGCGAACTTGATGAAGGCACGGTCGATTTTCAGCCCAA
Organism: uncultured Propionivibrio sp.; assembly: GCA_937923255.1. Lineage (GTDB taxonomy): Bacteria > Pseudomonadota > Gammaproteobacteria > Burkholderiales > Rhodocyclaceae > Propionivibrio > Propionivibrio hellwigii. The sequence goes on from CALAIL010000028.1 coordinate 71,161, forward strand.
TTATGATGGTGCTTTCCAGGAACCGGCCTTTTTGCCGGCGCGGTTGCCGTTTTCCCTTCTGAATGGCGCATCGGGTATCGCCGTGGGGATGGCTACCGAAATTCCGCCGCACAACCTGCACGAAGTTGCGGAAGCGGCGATCTGCCTGATCCAGAATCCGCGCGCTGATCTGGCCGAGTTGCTGCAACATGTGCCGGGGCCGGACTATCCGGGCGGCGGACAGATCATTTCCGCACCTGCCGAAATCACGGCGGCTTATGCCAGCGGACGCGGCAGTCTGCGCGTGCGCGCCCGGTGTGAATTTGAAGAAATGGCACGCGGTGCCTGGCAACTGGTCGTCAAAGAGCTGCCGCCCGGCGTATCGAGCGCCAAGGTGCTTTCGGAAATCGGTGCGCTGATGAACCCGCAACCGAAGCCGGGCAAAAAGAGCATTGATCCTGCCGCCGCGCACCTGAAGGCGCTGTTTGCCTCGCAGCTTGACCGTGCGCGCGACGAATCGGGTAAGGACGATGCGATTCGCCTGGTATTTGAGCCAGTCAGCTCGCGCCAGAAGCGCGAGGAGTTTCTGGCGCTGTTGCTGGCGCATACCAGCCTGGAAACGACGGCGCCAATCAATCTTGTCGCTGTTGGCCTGGATGGCCGTCCTTGCCAGAAAAGCTTGCTTGATCTGCTGGATGAATGGTGTCGCTTTCGCTTGGCTACGGTGCGCCGGCGCAGTGAATTCCGCCTGAACAAAGCGCGTGAGCGTATCCATATTCTGGAAGGTCGGCGCACCGTCTTTCTGCATATCGACGAGGTGATCCGAATCATCCGCGAGTCGGACGAACCCAAGCCGGCGCTGATCGCGCGCTTTGCACTTTCCGAGCGGCAGGCCGACGACATTCTGGAAATTCGCCTGCGCCAACTGGCGCGCCTGGAAGGCTTCAAGATTGATCAGGAACTGGAAAAACTGCGCCACACCGAAAATGATCTGGAAAAGCTGTTATCCAGCGATACGCTGCTACGTAAGCTCGTTATCAAGGAAATTCGTGCTGATGCTGCCCAATACGGTGATGCGCGGCGTACATATATTGAAGCGGCCGCTTCCGCAACGCGCAGCGAAGTGGCCGTTGTTGCGGATGAGCCGGTGACGCTGATCGTTTCTGCCAAGGGCTGGGCGCGCGTCCGCCAGGGACATGGCCTCGATCTTTCATCGGTTGCCTACAAGGACGGCGATGGCGCGGGCGTAATCTTTGAGTGTCGCTCGGTCGATTCGCTCGTGATCTTGTCGACCGAGGGACGCGCTTTCACAGTGCCTGTTGCGGTATTGCCCGATGGACGCGGGCTGGGCGCGCCGCTGGCTTCATTTGTCGAGCTGGGCGGCGGTAAGCTGGCGCATGTGCTGACCGGTCGGCCGGACGAGGAATTCCTTTTTGCCAAGACCTCGGGCTATGGATTCATTGCCACGCTGGGCGATCTATTTTCACGTCAGAGGGCCGGCAAGGCGTTTCTAACAATGGAAGCGGGCGCGGCCATCTTGCCGCCGTCACCGCTGGGCGCAGGTGAGCGGCGTGCCGATCATGTCGCAGCGTTGTCTGAAGATGGCCGCTTGCTGATTTTTCCGATCGACCAGATGAAGAAACTTTCCGGCGGCAAAGGCGTACAGATCATCGGGCTTCGTGAGGGCGAAACGCTTAGGGCGGCGATTGCTGGTCGGGGAGCCATCGTGTGCGTGCGCGGCATTTTCCGCAATCGCCCGAAAGAAATGCTTTCTGAAAGTAAGCACATTGGGCAGCGTGCACGCCGTGGTTCGCCCATCGGACTAATCACGCAGGCAACAATTATGCCGCTCAATGAGATGGGCTGATCGTTCGCCTTACCCGCTGTATTGTTGTCTCTGTCATCCAACAACAGGAGAGAACGTTAATGGCAAAAGTAATTTGATCCCGGATCGGCCTTGCCTGATGTGGTAGAAACGGTCGATGCGCATGAAACACTGGAAGATTCGCACTTTTTTGCCTGTCGGGCCGAAATAACCGATAATCCAAACTCTTACTGAAAGGAGAAAAACCATGAGCAAACTGACACAAACCCTGATTGCCGCTGCAATTTGTCTGCCCCTGATGGCCGCGTGCAACAAGGATGATCAAAAACCTGCTTCCCCTGCCGAAACCGCTGCACAGGAGGCGGGTGCCGCAATTCAGAAAGCGGGTGAAGCCGCTCAGGATGCAGCCGTCAAGACAGGTGAAGCTGCTCAGGAAGCGGGTAAAGAAGCAGCGGCTGCCGTGAGCGAAGCCGCTTCCAATGCGGTCGATAAAGCCAAGGAAGTTGGCGAACAGGCCAAGGATGCGGCGAGTGCAGCCGCCGACAAGGCAGCGGCAGCGGCTGAACAGGCCAAGGATGCTGCAGCGGGAGTTGTCGACAAGACCAAGGCGGTTGCCTCTGAAGTCAAGGAAGGTGCCAAGGAAACCGTACAGAACGCGCAGGAAGCCGCGAAGCAGTAATTTTTGTGAATTGTTTATGTATGGGATATAGGGGCTTTAGTTAGGGAAGCTTAGGTTTCTTCTCTTCTAACCGCAATTCCATATTGCCCATATTGCTTTTACCAGACCGGGTGCGATTTGCTGATGAGTTCGGCGGGGTGCCCGGTCTGAATTTTATTGGATTGAAAAATACGGGGACGATTGGATTGATTTGTCCGTAATTCTTTGGTGGTTGGCTTTTTGGTTGGCTTTTCTTAGTGTTTTGCGTCAGCCTCCCCACCAAGCGCGGCAAGCAGATCGTCAAACAAACGGGCGAGTTCACCAGTCATCAGTGTGAAATCAAGGTCGAAACGTTCGGCTTCATTGTCAGCCAGTCCATCGTTTTCTTCTTTGAGGATGTCGAGGAAAGATAGGCGCTTGATGCGCAGCTTCTCGTCAAGAATGAATGAAATCCGGTCATTCCACGTCATGCCGAGACGGGTGACGATCTTGCCTTCCGCGATGTGATGACCAATTTCTTTGCCCTCTAACGAGTGGCGCGTATAGCGTACTAAAGCGTTTTCCGGGGAACGCAGCTCGATGTCCTGGTCTATGGTAAAACCGACGGGCGCCTCGCCGGCCGCCATCCAGGCGGTCATGGCCGAAGTGGGCGTACGCAGAGGCGCCGGTAGCGCGATGGAGAAGCCATCAGCGGTTTTCAGCAGGCACTCGGCCAATTCTTCCGCTTTGGGTTGAGAGCCGGTATCGACGACCAGCCAGCCATGCAGTGGGTCGATCCAGGCAAATATGGTGTGCCGACAGGCAAAAGCACGCGGTAGTAATTCGATAGCCAGCGATTCGCGTAAGTCACGCAGTTCCTTGCGGCTGACGCGCCGGCCTTCAGTGGTTTCAATTGTCTGCGCGCGCTCATTAGCCATTTGACGTATGACGGTAGAGGGCAACAGTTTTTCCTCAATGCCTAGCGCAATCAGCCACTGGCGGTTGACAGCATGTACGAACGCACCACCTGCCAAAGGCGGCACCCATCCCAAGCGCCGTAGATCGCTAGGGGCGCAGGGGTGTAATGCGGCATGGGCAAGGGCGGCCTCAATAGTTTCGAGGGCCCTATCGTCAAATGCAGGCAGCCTGAATAGCTGGAGATTTTTGAACCACATGAGAAGGAAAGCAAAATTCTGTAAAAATGTAATTATAAAAGCGGAGCGGTGAAATATACCGCTCGGATGCTGAATGCGACATTAGGAAAGTTCATCGGCAAGAAGAGTATTGAATGCCGTTGTCGGAGTGGTTCATAATACAGGCATGAACGATCCTCAATCATTTGATATTCGCCGCCGAATCCGTGAATTGTTGGCAATCCCCGATCGGGATCGCAGCGATGCGGAATGGGATGAGCTGAATGAGCTTGAAATTCGTACGGCGCCAGGCAATCGTGACAACGGGTACACGTTGGATCGTGGCGAAGGTAAGCGCGGTTTTACGCCAGGACGACGGAGTCACCAAGGGCAAAAAAATGCCAATTCCCGTCAGGAAAATTGGTTGCCACAGGAAAAGGAAAACCGTCCCGATGTACGGCGCCAGGAAAATAAAAACCGCTCACCGCTCAAGCGATCGCATCGGCGCGCCAAATCACGCCCGCCGCGTGAGAATCAGACACAGGGGCCGGGTGATACGGGAAATGGGGGAAATGGTTATCCAACCGGATTCACACATAGCGGTCGTACGGGGGAAGTAAGCGATGGCATGGCTTTTACCACGCCTGCCGGCAGCGATAGAAATACCGGAAACGCCGACGGTAGCCAGAGTGGCGGCAGTCATGATTGACGGGCAGTGGAGACCCTTGCAGAACTGATTGTTGATCAGATTCGGATAGATAAATAAAAAAGGTGCAGATGCACCTTTTTTAATACGCTATCGCCCTATATCAAATCTGCCAGCCAAACGCATTTCCCTTTGCTCTCCTTCTGGATTTCCGCAAGCAATGCTTCGTGTTCGGAAATTTCTTCGGGGCTGGCGCGCAGAACTCGCTGGTGGTGTGCACTTATGGTTAGGCGCTCTTCAATATGGCCCTGTCCGGTATTGCTGTCATCCGTCAGTTCCATGAGCAGGCTTTCTTGCCCGCGCGTCATGGCGATATACACTTCGGCAAGAATTTCGGCGTCAAGTAATGCGCCGTGCAGCGTGCGCTTCGAATTGTCGATGGCGTAACGTTCGCAGAGCGCATCGAGATTGTTTCTCTTGCCCGGAAAACGCTCCTTAGCCATGCGCAGTGTATCCAGCACGGCACAGCAAACGCTCTCGATCGGCTCCATATCGAGTCGTGCCAGCTCGGCATTGAGGAATCCGACATCGAACGGCGCATTATGAATGATCAATTCCGCACCGCGCACAAAGTCGAGGAATTCAGCGGCGATTTCGGCAAAACGCGGCTTGTCCTGTAGAAAATCCAGGCTGATGCCGTGGACGGCCTGCGCACCTTCATCGATTTCCCGCTCAGGGTTGAGGTAGTAATGAAAGTGGTGGTTTGTCGGACGGCGGTTATTGATTTCAACGCCGCCGATTTCGATGATGCGGTGGCCAAGCTTATGTTCCAGGCCGGTGGTTTCCGTATCGAGAACGATTTGTCGCATAGTGTTTTGCTTTGGGTTTGCGTGAGATTTACAAGGCTGCTTTCAAGGAAATGCGTTCAGCAGCGGAGCGTTGGGTCTCATGGGGTTGGCGGGTTGTTTGTCGAGTCATCAGGCAATTCATCAATGCCACGATTGGCAAGGGTGTCGGCGCGCTCATTGCCTGGATGACCGGCATGTCCCTTGATCCACGACCAGGTGATTTCATGGCTTTGTGCCAGTGCATCAAGTCGTTGCCAGAGGTCGGCATTTTTAACCGGCTTCTTATCGGCTGTTTTCCAGCCATTCCGTTTCCAGCCGTGAATCCATTGGCTGATGCCTTTTTGTACATACTGCGAATCAGTATGAATATGGACGGACGCCTGACGTTTGAGCGCTTCCAGGGCACGGATCACCGCCGTCAGTTCCATGCGGTTGTTGGTGGTTTCATGTTCGCCGCCCCACAGTTCCTTCTTAGCCGTGCCTGCCTGCAACAACACCCCCCAGCCACCGCGGCCAGGATTACCGCGGCAGGCGCCGTCGACGTAGATATGCGTGATGACTTCAGTGTGCTTCATGGTAGCTTATTCAATTCCTTACCGAGTGTTTTCTGAGTTACGGTGGTGAGCGTCTGGCGTAGCGCGTGCTGCTGCCTCCAGTCAGACAGGACAAGGCGCATGCCGCGAACCCGCTTGACAGCGCGCAGTAAATAGACGCCGCCGGCGAAGCTCCACCAGCGATCGCCTGCCGACTCCATGAAATGAAAGCGGCGCAACCAGTGTTCGTGTTGAAAAGGCGGTACGTAGCAGCCAAAATTGCCACGATCAACCTCAAAACTAAGCAGGTTTAGCCAGTCGCGTAGACGTAACACAGAAATAAAATTGCCGTTGTCCGGAAACTCGTGACGGTTACGCCGGATAAAACGTCGCAGCCCCCAAAGTGAAACAGGATTGAACCCGGTGATGATGACCTGACCGTCGGGAATCAGGATGCGCTCGACCTCGCGCAGGATCTGATGCGGATCGTCATGTGATTCCAGCACATGCGGCATGACGACCAAATCGATACTGGCCGAGGCAAATGGAAGCTCGCATAAGCTACAGCATACGTCGACAGGGCCTGATTCGCCGACGATCTGACGCATCGGAATGCGGCTATGGGCAAGGAATTTGACCTGTGGCAAGCCGAGTTGTAGCGCGTTATAGCCGAACACATCGGCAACTTGCGCATCGACGTGGGGTTGCTCCCAGTTCATGACGTAGCGGCCGCGTGGGGTTTCCAGCCAGTCAGCGATGTCAGACGCATCATGCATGGTGCCGGGCACATTACGCATTGACTTTTCTTGCCGTTCTTTCACAATAATCCCATGTTCGAGCTACTGAATATTCATGTCCTCAAGGACAATTACATCTGGTTGCTGCGCAAGGGGGCGTTTGCCGCTGTCGTCGATCCGGGCGAAGCCTTTCCCGTGCTGGAAGTGCTGACACGCGAGAAATTGTCGCTGATCGCCATTCTTGTGACCCATCACCACGCTGACCACCAAGGGGGGATTGCCGACCTGCTGGTGCAGTATCCAGCGGCAGCGGTGTACGGCCCGGAAAAGGAGTCTATCACAGGCCTGGACCATCCTCTTTCAGGTGGTGAAACAATCGTTTTTCCCGAGCTTGAGGGCGTATTTCAGGTATTGGACGTGCCGGGGCATACCCTTGGGCATATTGCCTATTTCAGCGCTGAGGCGGGCGTTTTGTTTTGTGGTGACACGCTATTTACTGGCGGCTGCGGGCGCATTTTCGAAGGAACGCCGGCACAGATGTTCGATTCTCTGGCACGACTTGCGGCTTTGCCCGAACGAACGCAAATCTACTGCGGGCATGAATATACCGAGGCCAACCTGCGCTTTGCGCTGGCCGTCGAGCCGGGCAACCGGCGCTTGCAAAAACGTGTTGATGAAGTGAGCGTTCTGCGTGCCAAAGGATTACCCACTGTGCCATCAACGCTAGCGCTGGAAAAAGTGACTAATCCTTTTCTGCGTTGCCATGTCCCGGAAGTTATCGCCTCGGCGCGTGTGCATGGTGCCGTGAGCGATGATGCCATAGAAGTTTTCCGAGCACTACGTGAATGGAAAAATGCTTTTTAGGGTTCGTGGACACGGTGAATGAATCGATTGCAATGAAACGTATGTTGAAGCCTGGTTTATCCAGCTTATGGATGGCGCTGCTTGGTAAGATCGGGACTATCGCCATGTGATCATTGGTTTTGTTGATTAGCATGGCTTCTGCTAGAATCGCGCCCTGCCGGAGAGATGGATGAGTGGTTTAAGTCGCACGCCTGGAAAGCGTGTTCAGGGTAATACCCTGACGGGGGTTCGAATCCCCCTCTCTCCGCCAGAATAAAAATATTGCTCCACAAGAAACGCCCGAACCCCAGGTAAATAACGGTTTCGGGCGATTTTTTATCCACGATTGCCAACGCAGGCAACAATAGACAACAAGGGGCAACACAAAAGAACCGTTCTACACGGCGAATCTATAGGCGCGATTGTAGGCATGCGTGGCACGGGGATGACAGGATACCTACAAATAACCTGACGAAATACTTACCCGTATCCGGCCAGTTATTAGGGAGCCGTTTGCAGAAGATGTATCGCTGATGATGCGTGTTTGGGCCTGCCCATCCTCATCCTCAGCCCGGTGGGAGAGGCGGTATGGGCGATGCGGCGAGAATGTTTCTGGCAGCCTGGATGCCACTGCGCACGGCGCCTTCAAGCGTGGCGGGGTAGTCGGCACAAACGTAGTCGCCGGCAAGGTGGAGTCCAGGCAGCGAGGTACTGGTGTTTGGGCGAAACAGATTGGGCCGGCAGGAAAAAGTAGCGCGGCGTTCACGCAAGGTCTTATGCCAGGTAGGGAAGGGTAGCTGTTGGCGCAGAGCGGCTTGAAGTTCCTGGTGCAGCGCGACCATTAGTGCAGCGTTATCGCGTTCGTCCCAACGTCCGCGTGCACTCAGAACGAAGGCGATGAGACCCGGTGTGCGGTAAAGCCGACCGTGATCGAACGCCCATTGGCCCAAGTTGTTTCCCGCCGCGTCGCTCAAGCCGAGCATCGGCGCGGGTAATCGGACTTCTGGCGGGTACGCGGCGTAAACGGTGCCGATTGGCTCGTAATCATAGGCGCCAAGCTGTGTGGCGACAGAATGTATTTCTGCATATCCTGTCAGCAGCGGCACGGCGTGCTGCGGCGCGGTAGCGATGATGACGTGGTCGAATGATTCGTCTCCGATACACCAGTGCTGCTTATCCCGTGTCATATGTTCGATACGGCAGGAAAGGCGGATGCGGCCACCGTGCGCTGCGATGAATGTTGCGGCTGCGTCGGGGAAAAGCTGTCCCAGATCGACAGCGGGCAAGAGCAGGTCGGTGGCGCACCGGTCGCCGCCGAGGCTGTCGCGCAGCACGTTGGCGAAAATTTGCGCTGAGGCATGTTCCGGTGGGGTGTTGAGTGCAGCTAGACACAGCGGCTCCCAAAGCATGCGGCGTAACGCTCCGGCCTGCCCGGTGCGGTCAAGCAATGAGGTTACGCTGCTGTCCGCATCTAGCCGGTAGTCGAGGGCTTGCAGGCCGCGTATGAAGCGGGCGGCGGCGCGTTTTTCGGCGAGTGTCACGCCTCGTGCACCGAGTAAACCGATTGCCAGTGGCAATGGCGCGGGAAGCGGCAGCCACGAGGGCGGCAGACGCAGGCGAAAGTTTCCGGCAGGATGTTGCAGGGTCAGCGGCAGGCGATGGAGCAGGGTAGAGGGCCGGTGCCCAGCGTTGCTGCTGGCGTGGCCTGCCTGCGCTTCCTTACACTTGTCGATGTTGCGGTGCACGTGCCGTATCAAGCGCAAGGTTTCGCGATACGCGCCGATCAGGATGTGTTGGCCGTTGTCGAGCACACGCCCGTCGATGGCGACACTGCGGGCGCGGCCGCCGAGTCGCTTCGCGGCTTCGTACACAGTGACGGACGCGCCGGCCGTGCACAGTTCGACGGCGGCGGCAAGCCCGGCCCAACCGCCGCCGATGATAGCGACCGACAGCGCGGTGCGAAGGGGGCTGCCGGTGTATTCCAGGGACTGAGTGTATGCCCCCTGAGGTCCTAAGCCTTGAACCATGTGTGCCAGGCAATCCAGAGTTTGCGCAGTGGTGTGAGCGAGATACGCCGCGTGAGCGTTTGCCCGCCGCGCCGTTTGATCTCCTCCAGCACGGCGCGGTAGATGGCTGCCATCACCAGGCCAGGGCGTTGCGCCTTGCGATCGCAGGGAGGCAACTGCTCCAGCGCCTGCTCGTAATAACGTTCGGCGCGTTCGATCTGGAAGGCCATCAGGCGATGAAATGCGGGAGAGTCGTGCGCGCCAAGAATATCCTCTGCCGTCACGGAAAAGCGGGCGAGTTCGTCGAGCGGCAGGTAGATACGGCCGCGTCGGGCATCTTCGCCAATATCGCGAAGGATGTTGGTCAGCTGGAAAGCGATGCCCAGGTCGTGCGCATATTTGAGCGTGCGTTGATTCTGATAGCCAAAAATTTCTGCTGCCAGCAAGCCGACGACCCCGGCTACGCGGTGGCAATAGAGCAGCAGCGACTTGAAGTCTGGATAACGCCCTTCGTGCAAATCCATGGCCATACCGTCGATGATTTCCAGCAGGTATTCTTTGGGCAGGCAAATATGCGTCATCGCTTCGCCCAGCGCCTGTGCGACGGGATGCCGCGGCGTGCCGGCATAGAGGCGTTCGATTTCACTGCGCCAGGCATCGAGCTGTGCGGCGGCCGTGTGCACATCGCCGCCTTCATCAACGATGTCATCTACTTCGCGGCAGAAAGCATAGAGTGCAGTGATCGCCTGCCGCCGTTCCGGCGGCAGGAAAGTGAAGCTGTAATAAAAACTCGAACCGCTGGCGGCGGCTTTCTGCTGGCAATATGCGTTTGGCGACATGGCGCTTGGCTGGCTGTAAGCAGTTGGCGGGATCTGATCTGTAGGGAAGCTGGATTTTTACATAAACAGCGCTCGGCCGGCCAGCCGCACCCAGTCATACACGCCCAGGCGCGGCCGCCGGTGAAAAATATCGCCGCGTGCCTGGCGAATGCGTTCAAGAATACGTAAGCCGCCCTGAATGGTCAGGCGGATTTCCCAGCCTATGCGCCCGGGCAAAGAATGAACGAGCGGTGAGCCCGCATACATTAGCGCTTCGCTGCGTTCGATCTGAAAATCAAGCAGCGCGGCCCAAGCTTCGCTCCAGCGGCCTTCGGCAATCTGGCGCTCATCGATGCCGAAGCGGATCAGATCACTTTGCGGCAGATAGACGCGCTGTTTCTGCCAGTCGACGGCGATGTCCTGCCAAAAATTGGTGAGCTGCAAGGCCGTACAGATGCAGTCGGAACGGTACAGGTTTTCCGCATCGGTACAATCAAACAGATGGAGCAACAAGCGACCGACGGGATTGGCCGAGCGGCGGCAGTAGTTGAGCAATTCCGGGTAATCAGCATAACGTTGCTTGACCACATCCTGGGCAAAAGCGTCGAGCAGGTCGCGGAAAGGCGCGAGCGGCAGTCGCCATTCCCGGATCACCTGATCCAGCGCCCGAAACAGGGCTGTGTCTGGCGTCTGACCGCCTTCGATGCGATCTAGCTCGGCGTGGTAGGCATCTAGGCTAGCCAGCCGGGTTTCGTTGCTGGTATCGCCTTCGTCGGCAATATCGTCGGCGCTGCGCGCGAATTGGTAGATGATTTCGATGGGCCGGCGCAGCCGCCGGGGCAGCAGGAGAGAGGCAACAGGAAAATTCTCGTAATGTTCAACGGGCATGAGTGGCAGCCTGGTGACGGGTTGTGCAAGACCAAGAAAAAACAAAAAACTGATCGGCTCGACAGCATGACTGAAATTTCAGTATTTCAGGGTAGGAGTATAGGGCTTTTATGCAGTAAAATTGCCGCCACAAGGCGAGAGTGGCGGAATGGGTAGACGCACTGGATTTAGGTTCCAGCGCCGCAAGGCGTGGGGGTTCGAGTCCCTTCTCTCGCACCAGTTTGCAGCCTGACCACTGGTAGGGGCAGGCGTACCGCACATGGTCGCTGACCTGATGTTGCCTGATCCCCTAAATCAGTAGACCTTCAGACGAGGGTGACGCAATTAATGCATTGCGCTTCTTATGCAAGGCAAAAAACGCAACAAGGCTGAAAAACCTCGTGAGCATTTCTAATGTCGCAAATGCCGAAAAACACCGCTGCAATGCAGATTGTCATCAGGTCGCTGATGTGCCGAGATTCTTTTCAATCTACGGAGGAAACAATGAAAAAACGCGCATTGTCTCTACTTGCTATTACCTGCTTACTCGCTGCCTGCGGCGGCGGTAACAAGAACTCGCCGGCAGACCCAGCGCCCGTCCCGCCAAAGGCAGATGCCGCCGCAGCACAGCAAGCCGTCGAGCGACCGGTGGGCGGTGAAAAAGATGCACATGGCTGCCTGCCATCTGCCGGGCAGACCTGGTCAGCCATACGCAGCGAATGCGTGCAAGTCTTCGACATCGCCGATATTCGTCTGATCGACCCAGCCAATGACACCCTTGCCGTATACGTCATCCTGTCTCAGGACAAGAAAAAAGCCGAAGTCTTCGCCGCCGACCTGCCGGAAGGCCTCATCCTGAACGCCGGCAAGGGCGGCTACAAATCCAAAGACGGCAAAGTCCGCCTGATCAAAGGAAAAGGCAAGGGCAACTGGAAAATCCGCAAATAAAAATGTGATGCCAAAAACGGGGGTCTGCCCCGTTTTCTATACCGGCTCCCGTACCCGGAAAATTACGCGATAAAAACTTCGCCCTGTGGGGCTGAAATAGCGCGTGCAGCGAGCAGGCATCCGAAAGGTTGGGTTCGAATAAATCATGCTGCGACCTGGCGGGGGCCGTGTTTATCTCGCCTGGCGGTTTTTAAGAAAATAATCGCGTGAGCAAGCGATGGGCTGAAGCCCGTCCTCCGCAGGTCCATGTTTATCGCGCCGGGAGACCTCTCTAAAGAAAAGCGGACGGCGAACCGTCCGTTTTTATCGTCGTTTCAAATAGAACTGATACGGTGTCGGTAAGCCTGACCGGGCACCCATAAAAAACGTTGCGCAATTTTTATGGCAAACCCACACTTACTATCTGTACTGTTTTCGGCTCGCCTTGTCCCAACCCTCTATTTGAAACGATATATCAGGCCATTTTTGCCTTGCCGATATCCTCGGCAATCATCCTCGGCGCGAATTCGCGGATTTCGTAAGCGGCGAAATCCGGGTAGTAGCAGTCTTCAGCGAGGATTTTGTCCAGTTCCGCGCGGTCTTTGACGTGGGCGAAGATCACGCCGTCGTGCGCGTCGGAATCGATGTACGGCCCGAGCATGAGGAAGTGGCCGGCGGCGAAGTGTTTTTTGAACCAGGCGGCGTGTTCGGCAAACATTTTTTCGTGTTTGTCGGCGGGCAGGTCGGCGTTGACGGTGATGTTGATGATGTACATGGGTTCTCCTGGTTTAGGCGGCGATTTCCCTGATTTTCGCAATCAGGCGGGCGGCGTGGTCGCGGGCTTGGTCTTTCTGCGTGTTGATGGCGGCGGTGTCTTCACGGCCAACGTAGCTGATGCCGCAGGTGTAGATGGGCGCGACGAAGTCGAGGTTGCACAGGGTCGCGAGCGTCGCAAACGGCGGCAGGAAGTCGTCGATGGTGTGCTTGAAGAAGCCGTCTTTTTGGTAGGCGGCGGCGGGCGCGCCGGTGGTGAAGGAGAGCAGCAGTTTTTTGCCGCCCAGTTCGGCGGTCGAGCCGTGCGCGAAGCCGTGCAGGAAGACTTCGTCCAGCCGCAGTTTCAGCAGACCAGGCACGCTGTACCACGAGAAGGGAAACTGGAAGACGATGACGTCGGCCCGGCGCAGCGCATTCTGTTCGGCGGCGATGTCGAAGCGGTAGTCGGGGTAGAGGCTGTCCAGGCGGCGGATTTCCGCCTCGGGCAGGGCTCTCGCGACTTCGTTGAGAATGGTGGCGTTCGCGACGGAGGTGCCGAGGTCGGGATGGCCGGAGATGATCAGGATGTTTTTCATAAAAACCTCGTAGTGAAATGACGCGGCGCAGTATAGGCAGGCGGGATTATGATGATTAGCCGCAAACTGCCTGAAACACTCTTAGCCCAAACCACACAATCTTATGGACAACAGCATCTACGCCCAACTCAATCTCTTCCGCCTTATCGCCGCTGCGGGCAGCATCACCGCCGCCGCGCGCCAGCTCGGCATTACCACCCCGTCCGCCAGTCAGGGGCTGAAACAGCTGGAAGCGAAAATCGGCGTGCCGCTTTTCATCCGCAGCACGCGCAGCATCCATCTGACGGAGGCGGGCGAGCAACTGCTGGCGCGCACCGCCGACGCCCTGCTCACCCTGCATCAGGCGGTGGACGAGGCGCGGCAGGCGGGCGATGAACCGTCGGGCTGCGTGCGCATCACCCTGTCGCGCTTCGCCTACCAGCTCATCCTGCGCCCTGTTTTTGCCGACTTCTGCCGCCGCTACCCGCAGCTGCAACTGGAAATCTCCATTCATGACGGCACCATCGACCTCATCAGCAGCGGTTTCGATCTCGGCATCCGCTTCGGCAACGCGCTGGAAGACGGCGTCGTCGCCCGCCCGCTCTATCCGGCGATGCGCGAGGGACTCTACGCCAGCCGCGCCTACCTCGATGCGCACGGCACGCCGCAGACGCCCGCCGACCTGCTGCACCACCGCCTCGTCGCCTACCGCTTCGTGACCGCGAACCACCTCTACCCGCTGACCCTGCACGAAGACGGGCAGGACATCAGCGTGACCATGCCGTCGCCGCTCATCTGCAACGACATCGAGGTGATGAACGACGCCGTGCGCGACGGCCTCGCCATCGCCCGCATCTTCGAGCCCATCCGCGACCGGCAGGCCGACCGCGACGCCTTCATCCCTGTCCTCGAACCCTACTGGCGCCGCTATCCGCCGGTATACCTCTATTACCGCCGGCACGCGCAGAAAGCGCGGCGCGTGCAGGTGCTGATTGACTACTTGCTCGGGCGGACGGGAATGATTGGGATGGATGTCAGGCGGCATAAGGGTGGCCGCCAAACAGCGTAAACGCCGGGCTTGCGGGGCTGGTCGTGTTTAAACCTTGTCCTGTTCGGCAAGCGCGCAATGGATCAGCATTTGCGTGCCGAAACAACCTTGGGGCTGCGGCGGCAGATTTGCCGCCGCGCTATCAGCGCATCCGTCCGTCCGAGCGGCGGCGTGCATCGGGGAAGTATCAGGAAGCATCGGGGTCGCTAATCCATATAACAAGTACCGTGCCCGGCAGTGGCCACCTGCCGGAAAAGCAAAAAAGCCTGAAAAATTCCGGTGGCTATAATGACCAGGCATGCTCTGGTATGTATTCCCTGCAACCCAAACAGGAGTAAGTATGATGAAACAGAATATTATCGTTGCCTTGTTCGATGTGCCCAGCGAGGCGTATCAGGCGTTTTCCGAATTGAAAGCCTACACGCAGACCGCTGATACGCTGATTGCTCAGGCTGTTTTGATCAAGAAGGAAAACGGCCTGATCATTCCCGCCGAAAGCGCCGACTTCACCGCCAGAACTGCCGAAGGCGCGTGGACGGGCGGCCTGATTGGCGCGCTGGTGGGCGTGCTTGCGGGCCCGCTGGGCGTCATTTTGGGCGGCACGGCAGGCGCGCTCATCGGCGGCAATACGGGGACGGCCGAGACCGCCGGCGACGCCCTGCTTTTGGGAAATACGGCTCGCAAGCTGGACGATGGCAGCACTGCCGTGATCATTCTGGCGCAGGAAGCCGACGAAGCCGTGCTGGATGCGTTCTTCAACCGCTTTCAAACCACCATCCTGCGGCAGGATGCCGCCGCCGCACAACAGGACGTGTTGGCCGCCGTGGAGGCGCAGCAGGAAGTGGCGCGGCAGGCGCATGAGGCGTGGAAAAAACAGCGCAAGGCTGAACGCCGGGAAAAACTGGACGCATTCAAAGCCGACATCAAACAGAAGTTTGACGAACTGGCCGCCAAACTGAAGAAATAAGACTGGACGCCCCGTCGCTCCCTCGGAAGCCGCCCGCACACCCCGCGTAGGGCGGCTTTCTCCGCCGCAGACCGTCTAGGCATTGTTTTTAGACGGTCTTTTATTGAATTGTGGCTATCAACAATAAATTATCAGTGATATTTTTTTGGGCCGGAGTCTGTTTTTCTGCGGGGCGCCGGACAAATTCATGCTGAAAATCTCTGGAGGCCTTACGCTCTGTAAAACTCCCGGGAGCTAAAAGCCCTTGAACGCAAAGAATCCCCTTTCCGCATCTCAAAATTCGCGGAACAGCATGAATGCAGCCCGAAAACCATCCGCTGCCATCTCATCAAAGCAGCCACCAAAGCCCAAAAATAACCGGAATGTATTAGCGCGCCTCATCGGGTGAAGCATTACCGAAGCACAGTCGCCGTGACTGGAACCGCAACGACACCTACCCCAACCCCCGCGTAAAACGGGCATCTCCAGAGGAGCTACCCGCCAGCCCAGTGTTTACGGGTACTTCCGGCTTGCCTACCCGCAAATGCCCGATTGACAAGGGCTTCAGAAGCGACCGGGCTGGAACGCCCAAAAGACGCGAGGTTTAGGCCGACGGATCATTCCGTTCCGCTGCGGCCGGTAGGCTTATGCCTGACCCATATCACTGACGCTCCGCCGGCCGCGTGGGTGAGGCATTACCTTCCGAAGCGCAGCCCGACCGAAGACACGCAACACCACCTGCCCCGAACCCCGCGTAAAACGGGCGTTTCCGGCCATGCCTCTCACCGCGCTTGCAATGGGGCTTTTCAGCTTGGCTTGTCTGCTGTTTAATACGCTCTGGCTGTTTGCTGCATGGGTGCCGGGCGAGGTGATTTGGCAACGGGCTTTCGGAAAATTATCCGGCTCGCCATGCAGTGCTTCATTGTTGTAACTGGCACAAACTAACCTAGGGGGAACGGGTCATGGGGCAATACAAGAAATTATGGTTGTTACTCATCGCTGTTTTAACGATCACTTTCTCGATCCTGGGCTATTTTGGCGTAGAGGTGTACCGTAAGGCGCCGCCGTTCCCAGAGGCCTATGTGTCGTCTGACGGGCAAACCGTCATCAGCCGCGATGATATTCTGGCCGGTCAATCCGCCTGGCAGAGCACCGGCGGCATGGAACTCGGCTCGATTATGGGGCACGGTGCATATCAGGCGCCGGACTGGACGGCCGACTGGCTGCACCGCGAGCTGCTGGCCTGGCTGGATATTTCCGCGCAGAACCAGCACGGCAAGCCATTTGCCGAGCTGGATGCAGGGCAGCAGGCCGCGCTGAAAACCACCATGGTGGAGGAATACCGTAACGGCAGCCGCATGGGCGCCGACGGCAAGGTGGTGCTGAGCGATACCCGCATCAAGGCAATCAAGGCCGTTGCGCCGTACTACATCACGCTGTATGGCGCCGATCCGTCGATGGAAAAGGCGCGCGATCACTTCGCCATGAAAAACAACACGCTGCCGGACGAAACGCGCCGCCAGCGGCTAACGGATTTCTTCTTCTGGACGGCGTGGGCTTCCGCCACCAACCGCCCGGATTACCACGCTACCTATACCAACAACTGGCCGCACGAGCCGCTGATCAACAACGTGCCGACGGCCGAAAACGTGATGTGGTCGGTGGCCAGCATCGTGTTTCTGTTGACCGGCGTCGGCCTGCTGGTGTGGGGCTGGTCTTTCTTGCGCAGGCACGATCCTGACCCGCAACTGCCGGAAAGCGACCCGATCAGCAAGGTGCATCTGACGCCGTCGCAGCGGGCGCTGGGCAAATATGTGTTCCTGACCGTGGCGCTGTTTGTCGTGCAGATTTTCCTCGGCGGACTGACGGCGCACTATACGCTGGAAGGCCAGCATTTCTACGGCATCCCGCTGTCCGACTGGTTCCCGTATGCGCTGGTGCGCACCTGGCACTTGCAGTCGGCTATTTTCTGGATTGCCACCGGCTTTTTGACCGCCGGCCTGTTTCTGGCGCCGGTCGTCAATGGCGGGAAGGACCCGAAATTCCAGGCGCTGGGCGTCAATGCGTTGTTTGTCGCGCTGTTTATCGTGGTCGGCGGCTCCTACGGCGGCAACTTCCTAGCCCTGACCCACGCCATGCCGGCGCACTTGAATTTCTGGTTCGGCCACCAGGGCTATGAATACCTAGATTTAGGCCGCTTCTGGCAGATTCTGCTGATGGTTGGCCTCCTGCTGTGGCTGTTCCTGATGCTGCGCTGCACGGTCGAAGCGTTCCGCAGCGGCGGCGACAAAAACCTGCTGGCTATTTTTGTGGCCTCCATGGTCGGCGTGGGCGTGTTCTATGCACCCGGCCTGTTCTACGGCGAGCACGATAGCCTGACCGTGATGGAATACTGGCGCTGGTGGGTGGTGCACCTATGGGTGGAAGGCTTCTTTGAAGTGTTTGCCACCGTGGCGCTGGCTTTCATTTTCTACAACCTGGGGCTGGTCAGCCGCACTTCGGCAACTGTGGCCTCGCTGGTCGCCGCCTCGCTGTTCATGGTCGGCGGCGTGCCGGGTACGTTCCACCACCTATATTTTTCCGGCACCTCAACGCCGATCATGGCCGTCGGCGCGTCGTTCTCCGCGCTGGAAGTTGTGCCGCTGATCCTGCTCGGCAAAGAAGCGCACGAGCATTGGTCTTACCAGCACGCCACGCCGTGGATGAAGCGCCTGCGCTGGCCGCTGATGTGCTTCGTCGCTGTGGCCTTCTGGAACATGCTCGGCGCCGGCGTCTTCGGCTTCCTGATTAACCCGCCGATTTCTTTGTTCTACCTGCAAGGCTTGAATACCACCGCCGTACATGCCCACGCCTCTCTGTTCGGCGTGTATGGCTTCCTGGCGCTGGGCTTCGTGCTGCTGGTGGCGCGCTACCTGAGGCCGGACTACGAGTTCAACGAAAGGCTGATGAGCAGCGGCTTCTGGCTGTTGAACCTCGGCCTGGCCGGAATGATCGCCGCCAGCCTGCTGCCGATCGGCGTGATCCAGATCCACGCCGCCATTACCGACGGTTTGTGGATGGCGCGCAGCGAAGCCTTTATGCAGCAGGAATCCTTAGTGCTCCTGCGCTGGATACGCACGCTGCCCGACCTGGTGTTTATCGCTGGCGGCTGCTGCATCGCCTGGCAGGCCACCTGGATGGTGTTCAGCAGGAACCGCGCCAGCGCGGCCTGATCGGGTACTTCCTCCGAAACTCGCGTGGATAGGGCATCTCCTCGGAGATTCCCTGCTTACAAGGGCTTGCGGGCAGCCCCTCCGGAGATGCCCGTTTTACGCGGGCTGCGGGGCAGGCGTTGTTGCCGTTCTTCGGTCGCGGCGGCCGCGCTTCGGACGGTGATACTTCACCCGAGCGCCGGCGATGCAGCTGGCTTCAACGCACTGAATAGATCGCCTTACGCTTTGCTCCTGCGGTCGGCGGTGCGCCAGTGATATGGTCAAGCATAAGCCAGCTGGCCGTAGCAGAACGGAATGATCAGTCGGCCTAAACCCCGCGTCTTTTGGGCATGCCAGCCCGGTTGCTTCTGCAGCCCTTGTCAATCGGGCGTTTGCCGGCATGCATGCTGGAAGCCCACGTAAATAGTGGGCTTGCGGATAGGTCGCCCGGAAATACCAAAAAACAGTGAGATTGAAGATAGATAGACCGGAAGTGCCCGTAAATAAGCGAATTGAAGACAGGCCAGCCTGAAACCCACGTAAATAGGTGCTTGCGGATAGACAGGCCGGAAACCCGCGTAAACACTGGGCTGGCGGGCGGCCGCAATCGGAGTTTTGGGGGTTGTCCATCGGTGCAGGTTTTACCCCAGTCGGGCAGGGGGGCTTGCTTGAGGGCGGCGAGTAGGATGGCCCGCGCGCTGGCGAAGTCGGAGACGTGCTCTGCGAGGGTGATGGTTTCCATGGCCGCGTCGTCCGTTGCGGTTTATCTACATCCGGGAAAATCATCTGAGCGTATTGGCGCGCTTCTTCGGAGTGCTGTACTGTCTGCTCTGTACGGCGCCACTTTCTTGGCTTGATTGCTAGGATTAATATTATCTTGCTTGACCGCAACCACCTCTACCACGACTACGGAGCTCCCATGCAAGACGAAAACAGAGAAACTCTCCACACCCTCCGCAAACTGAAAAACGCAGAAAGCTCGCAAGAGCGCTTGCAAGGCTGGCGGGAGATCCGCGCCGCGCAGGGCCTTAGCGGCGAATACGCCCTCGCCGTGCGTCTGAACGGCAAAGCCTACACCGAAGAAGAAGCTGACATGGTCGCGGCGCTGTTTGGCCGCTGAAACACCACCCATGCCGTCTTACCACAACGTACCGCTACCCGCAGCGCCTGCGGACGACGATACGCGCCGGACGCGGCTCACCGCCTTCCTCACCACCTGGGACAACACCCCCGGCCTGCGCCGGTGGCAGGGGCGCGCCCTGCAACACAGCCGCCCGCTGGAATGGTTCGGTGCCGCACAATACCTGCACTACGAACAGCTCCAACCGCTTTTTTGCCCTGACGCCGCCGATACCGTCCGCCTCACCGCGCAACTGCTCGGCGAAGCGCTGGTCGCCCACCTCGATTTTGCCTGGTGCCGCAGTACCGTCTTCCCCGAAGAACCCCTGCAAATTCGCCACCGCGAACGCGAAATCCTGCTGCATCTGCCCGCACTCGTCGCCAACGTTCTGAGCCAGCCGCAAGACGCCGCTGACGCACTGGAAACCCAATTCCTGACGCTGCTCACCGACTGGCTGGTGTGGTATCAGGAATACCACTGGCTGACGGCGCTCACCCTGCCTGACTGGGAAGAAACCGTCTATACCGTGCGCTTCGGCGTTTGTCCGCCGCCAACCCTGCGCCGCCGCCTGCGCCTGCTGCTTGAATACGACGAAGAACACATCATCCGCCATTTTGGCAGCAGCATGCTGCTGCCGCCCCTCGCCATCCTCGAACAGCACGACTGGAACACCCTGGAAAGCGCAGTTTTCGCGCTCGAACAAGACAACAACCGGCAATACGGCAGCGCCTGGCGTGAACAGGCCGCACAAAGCGCACAATCGTGCGGCGACAACATCGATAGCTGAGCGCCTCATGCCAGCCCAGCTCCATCTCTACCAGCCGCTCAATACCCTAAAACCCTGGGGCGACAACATTTGGATTGCCGACGGCGGCCTCATCCGCATGGCCTTCCCGCTGGGCCTTACCATCCCGTTCAGCACGCGCATGACCGTAGTACGTCTAACTGACGGCAGTCTGTGGTGCCATTCGCCCATTGCCCCCGATCCGGCACTGCTTGCCGCTATTGACGTCCTTGGGCCGGTACGCCACCTCGTCTCGCCCAACCGCATCCACTACGCCCATATCCCCGCCTGGCAGCGCCACTATCCGCAGGCGAAAGCCTGGGCCAGCGCCGGCGTACGCGAGCGGGCGGCATCGCAACATATCAGCGTTACCTTTGCTGCCGATCTCGGCGCAGAAGCACCGCCGGACTGGGCGGAGGATATCGCGCAACTGCCTTTTCACGGCAGCAGCGTGATGACCGAAACCGTCTTCTACCACCGCGCAAGCCGCACCCTCATCCTCACCGACCTCATCGAAAACTTCGAGACCGCAAAATTCCCCAGCCGTTTCTGGGCAGGCGTGATGAAACTTAGCGGCATCGCCGATCCGGACGGCAAAACCCCGCCCGACTGGCGCGCCACCTTCAAAGATAAAACTGCCGCCCGCGCCGCACTGGCGCACATCCTCGCCTGGCAACCGGAGCGCATCATCCTCGCGCATGGCCGCTGCTACGACAAAGACGGCGTCGCCGAACTGCGCCGCGCCTTCCGCTGGCTGGATTGACGGCATCACTTGTAGTCCCCGTAAATAGCATCGTTGCAAATAGGAATGAGACAAGGCGGTGAGCCAAGGACAGTACGGGCAGTACGGCGGGGCGTACCAATACAAGCAGATTATTTTTTGGGATGAGTATTAAACGGTTTCTTCCCAGCCGCCGTATGTATCGACGCGAGTTTCTGCGGCCAGTTTTTGCAAAGCGGTGATGTCATCTGTACTCAGTATGAATTGGGTTGCAACTGATCGGGCGATCGGCGAGCAGGCTGGGGGTGCAAGTGATGGAAAGCTTTTTCACGGGCTTTCTTCGCTTTGTTGGGCAAAGGGACGCAGGAAAAGGGCTTTTTCTTTGCCGATAAGCCAAACGAGGATGAGGATAAAGAGCCCGGTCTGGATAATTTTACTGTCCGGATGGGTAGCGAAGATTTCGTTGCCGAGATTGGCGCAGAGGTGAAAGACGACGGCAATCCAGATGTTGCGCGCATTCTTGAGATAGAGCCAGTTCATGATGAAGACGAAGCAGACCATGCTCACCATGAAGTTGATGCCGTGTTGCCAGCCTTCGGCGACAAGGTTCGCCTGGTAGTAACCTTTGATACTGGCAAGCGGGATGTGCCAGAAGAACCAGTAGGCGAAGAAGATGAGGTTTGCGGTGATGAGGCGGTAGCGGGCAAGCAGCGCGTCGGTGCCGTAGCTGTGCCAGGCGAGTTCTTCAAGCAAGGGCGCGAGGGCAAGCAGCAGCCACGGCGAGAAGAGAGCGCTGGTGAAGCTGGGCTGGCCGGTGATGCGGAATTGCTCGGCGCTGTAACCGAAGGCAAGCGAGATGAGCTGGGCAAGAACGAGGGTGACGGGGCCGATGAACACGGCGGCGAGCAGGTAGCGCGGGCGGATGGTGCGCAGGCTGAGGCGGGGTTTGAGGTCGGCGAGCAGCGCCGGTTTTTGCAGGAAGAGCCAGGCGGCGACGGCGGTCGGCGCGGCCAGGCCGATGATGCCGAGGGTGCCTTGCAGGGTGGTGTGGGTATCAAGACCGGTGGTGCGGCTGATATAGCCGGCCGCCAGCCAGCAGGCACAGGGGATGAGGAAGGACCAGAGGTAGAAGAAGCTGGGGCGGTCGTAGGCTTTGAGGTTGTGCATGGAGCGGCTTCCGGGTGGTGGCCTCGGCCGCTCATGTCGGCGTTTTGCCCTGTTTGGTCAGCGCCGATTTAATCAGCATTTGTGTGCCGAACCAACCCCAGTAGATGCGGTGGCGGTAGATTTTGCCATCGCGGTGCTGCATGAGTTCGAGGATATCTACCTGGTTGCCGTTCGGGGTTTGGCGCGGGTATTCCCAAATGAGGATGTCGCCGCCGGTGTAGTAGTGGGCATCGCGGTACCAGCGCACCCATTCGTTCGGGCGGCGGCGCGCCCCTTCTGCGAGGAAAGCGCGGATTTCCGCCTTACCGCGCAGGGTGCCGTTTGTGCGCTGCATGATGATAGGCACCAGCGGCGATTCGAGTTCAGCGTCATCATAGTAGAGGGCGATAAGAGCATCGGTGTCGCGGCTTTTGGCGGCGTCATGCCAAGCGTGGTAGAGATATTCGGCGGTGTTCATGGATCCTCCGGTTAAGGGGCAAGTGGATAATGGGCAATGAGGCCACGAGATTTTATCGTTGACGTGTATTGCAAATTCCTTTCCCGGTGGAGAATGGCTTTTCTGTGCAGTTTTTTTAGGCACATGTCGTAGGCAGTACGGCCATGCGGCGCGAGGGGCAGCAAGATGAGTCTGTGTCAAGCCGCTTGAGCATGGCGTCGATTTCGACAGCGGCATTGGGAAAATCGTTCATCTACGATTTGGTGGGCAGAAAATCTGCCTACGCGGGATGCAGGGTTGCTTGACGGTGCGGCTGCCAAGGTTGAAGACCTAGGCTTTGGGTGCAATGGAGAGCGAAGCGGGTCTGCGCCAGAACGCCGGCGCTGAGGCAGAGGGCGATGGGTAGGGTGACGAGCCGCTTTTTCATGGCTGGCTTCTGTCGGTTGGGTTGAGAAGGGTTGGGTGAAAAAGGCTGGGCGCGGCGCTTTACCGCGTCTGCCGCAGTGCCCGTCCAACGCTGATGAGCGCGATAAATGCCAGTACTGCCAGCAAGATAAATGCGTGCTGGCTGCCGTCACGGGTGGCAATGGCGAGCTGGCTCGGGTTGGCCCGTTGGGCGCTGGCGACAAGGCTGGCGGCGACGGATGTACCTACGGTACCGGCCAGTTGTTGCAGTGTGTTGAGCACGGCGTTGCCGTCGGCAGACTGTTCGCGCGGCAGGGCAGCAAGGCTGTGGGTGGTGGTGTTACCGACCGCGAAGCCCTGACCGAGGCAGTAGGCGGTGTAGATACCCATGAAAAGGGCGGTGGTCAGGATTTTCCCCAGAATGGCGAAGGCGGTCAGGGTGGCGAGCAGGATCAGCGCGCCGCTCAGGATGGGTTTGCGCGCACCGAGGCGGTCGTACACAGTGCCGCTGACCGGAGCGATGCAGGCGCCCAGTAGACAGCCGGGCAGAAGCAACAGGCCGGACAGGGTAGCGCTGGTGCCGTTGGCAAGCTGGGCGTAATTGGGGATGAGGTAACCCAGCGCCAGCACGCAGAACTGGATGAGCAGGACGAACAGCATGCCCTGAACAAAGACCGGATTAGTGAAAACGCGCAGGTTAACGAGCGGCGCGTTGCCGCGCAATGAACGGATGGTGAAAATGCCGAGGGTGGTAGCGGCGAGCGCCAGTAAGCCGCCTACTGTCCCGCTGAACCAGCCGTGGGCGGAGGCTTTTTCAGTGGCGAAAACGAAGCTGCTGAAAGCGGTGACCAGCAAGGCGTAGTCGGGCAGGTTAATTTTTTCTGGTGTCAACGGGCGGATGGGTTTGATGCTGCTGAGGCCGAGTATCAGCGAGACGCCCATTAAAGGCAGCAATATTAGGAAGATGGTACGCCAACCGTAGCGGTCAATGACCACGCCGGCCAGCACCGGCCCGACCGCTGGCGCCATCGCCACAATCAGGGACGCCATGCCCATAATGAAGCCGATGCGGGTTTTCGGCGCTTGCGTCAGGATGATGTTGAACATTAGCGGCAGGGCGATGCCGGTGCCCGCGCCTTGCAGGATGCGGCCGGTCAGCAGCGGAACGAAGCCAGAAGCAAAGGCGCCGAACAGGGTGCCGGCGATAAAGATGAGATTGGCTGTAATGAAGAGTGCTTTAGTCGCGAAGTTTTTATTGAGCCAGGTCGAGAGCGGGATGATGAGCGCCAGCACCAGCAGGTAGGCGGTGGTCAGCCATTGCACGGTTGAAGTGTCAATAACGAATTCACGCATCAGGGTGGGGAAGGTGACATTCATGGCGGTTTCGCTGACCACACCCGAGAAGGTCATCAGCCCGGTGGCAAGAATGGCAGCGAACAGGGCAGGGGAGATTTTTTCTTTGTTAGCCATAAGGTACTTTGGGTTTGGCAGGAAAACGCCTATTTGAGCGTGCATAGTCATTGTGCTCCCCGAGCCATGATAGGCCACCGTAGCGCTGCCATGCCTATCCCAGGAAATCACCTGAGGGATGTTGGTGCGCCTGGCAGTGCTTCAATATGTTATCTGCGGTGCGCCGCATTTTCAGCGTAATTTCTAGGGTGAGCATTAGA
>CALAIL010000029.1 GCA_937923255.1 uncultured Propionivibrio sp.
ACGGCAAGGCGAAGCCAACGCCGTATTTTGGCAAAGGAAGACGCTATGGCTCGACGTTGCCAAAGACAAGGTGGTAAGCCGCAGACAGACCATGCAGTACGGCAAGGCCAGGCCAACACGGCAACGCCGTATTTTGGTAAAGGAAAACGCTATACCTCTTCGGAGATGCCCAGAATACGGGGGCTGGCGGGTAGGTGTTTTGCCGCATTGGCTTTTCCCTGACCGAGGCCGGTATCATGTCGGCCTGATATGGATTGCTTCGGATCATTGTGTGGAGCGGTTTTGAAAGTTCTTGTCACGGGGGCGAACGGTTTTGTCGGGCGCGGCGTCTGTGCCGTGCTGGCGCAGCGCGGCCATGCGCTGGTGCGCGCTGTCCGCGAGTTAGCGTCATCGGATAAACCGGGCGCGCAAAAAGCGTTGGCGGTGGGTGAGGTGAATGGCGAAACGGTGTGGGATGCGGCGCTGCGGCAGGCGCCGGAAGCCGTGGTGCATCTGGCCGCGCGGGCGCATGTGACGCGGGCGATTGCCGGCGATGCCGAAATCTGCCGCCAGACAAACGTGGCAGGGGCGGTGCGCCTGGCCGAACAGTGTGCGGCTGCCGGCGTGCGCCGGTTCGTCTTTATGAGCAGCGTCAAGGTCATGGGCGAGGGGCGCGCGTGTTCGTACCGGGAAAGCGACGCGCCTGCGCCGGTCGGCACGTATGCGGCGGCGAAATGGGAGGCGGAACAGCGCCTGCACGAGATTGCCGGGCGCAGCGGCATGGAACTGGTCGTGCTGCGCCCGACGCTTGTTTATGGACGCGGCGTCAAGGCGAATTTTTTCAGCCTCATGCGCGCCGTCGATCGACGGATTCCTTTGCCACTCGGCGCAGTCGCTAACCGGCGCAGCCTGATTTACCTGGGCAATCTGGCCGATGCGACGGCGCTGTGCCTGACGCACCCGAACGCTGCGGGAAAGACCTATTTGCTGAGCGATGGCGAAGATGTTTCCAGCGCTGAGCTGGTACGGCGCATTGCCGAAGCGCTCGGACGGGCGCCGCGCCTCATGGCCGTGCCGCCGCACTGGTTGCATCTGGCGGCGCGTCTGATGGGCCGGGGGGACGCCGCCGACCGGCTGCTCGGCTCGCTGATTGTTGATGGCCGCGCGATCCGCACGGATCTTGGCTGGCGGCCTCCTTATACGATGCGTCAGGGGCTGGCGGCGACCGCCGCATGGTATCGAACGCGGGCGGACGAGAACTCGCCGGCATGAAGCGCATTTTTGATATTGCGCTTGCTATCGGCCTTGGCGTGCTGTTTCTGCCGGTATTGCTGGCGCTGGCTTTGCTTGTCCGTCTGACTTCGCCGGGGCCGGCGCTGTACTGGTCGGATCGGGTCGGTCGGGAGAACAGGATCTTTCACATGCCCAAGTTCCGCAGCATGCGCGTCGATACGCCCGCCGTGGCAACGCATCTGCTGGCGGATCCGGAAGCCTGCATGACGCCGATCGGGTCGTTTTTACGCCGTTCGAGTCTGGACGAGCTGCCGCAGTTATGGAACATTCTGACCGGGGAGATGAGTTTTGTCGGGCCGCGTCCGGCGCTGTTCAACCAGGATGACCTGATTGCGCTGCGCACGGAAGCCGGGGTCCATGTGCTGACGCCGGGATTGACCGGCTGGGCGCAGATCAACGGGCGGGACGAGCTGCCGATTCCGGAAAAGGTGCGGCTGGATGCCGAGTATCTGCGGCGGCGTTCTTTCGCCTTCGATCTGCTGATTCTGTGGCGGACGGCGATCAAGGTATTGCGCCGCGATGGGGTCTCGCATTAGTCTGTGCCGCGAGCATTCACCCCTATTTTTCAATTTTTCGGAGCGATACCATGAGTTTTGGAGGGCGCGTCTTTTGCGATCCCTGATTCGTTTTTCCTTGACGGTGCTGGCCTTGCCGCGTTTTGCCAAGCGCCTGATCGTACTTGCCGGCGATGCCGGGCTGTGCGCGCTGACGGTCTGGCTGGCTTTCTATCTGCGCCTCGATCTGTGGCTGGGATTTTCCGAAGTCTATTTCCAGCCGGTACGCGCGGCGATGGCGTCCATGCTGCTGGCGCTGCCCATCTTTATCAAACACGGTTTCTACCGCGTCATTTTCCGCCATTCCGGGCTATCCGCCCTGGGCATGATGCTGCGCGCCTTCGCACTCTATGCGGCGTTGTATGCGGCGCTGATCGCCGGTATCGGCATTTCTGGCGTGCCGCGCAGCGTGGGCATCATTCAGCCCATGTTGCTGCTACTGGCGGTCGGCGCTTCGCGGGCGCTGGCGCGCTACTGGCTGGGTGGGCTGTACCGCGAGCAGTTGCGCCGTTCCTCTTTGCCCAAGGTGCTGATTTACGGTGCCGGTTCGGCGGGGCGCCAGTTGGCTGCGGCGATCGCCAACAGCCACGAAATGCGCGCTGTCGGTTTCCTCGATGACGACGACCGCCTGCATGGGCAAATTGTCAACGGCCTGCCGATCCACAGTTCCGATGCGCTTGAGGAAATCATTGCGGCTGAAAATATCAGCACGGTGCTGCTGGCTTTTCCATCAGCGTCCCGACGCCGCCGCAACGAAATTCTGGAACGGATCCGATCGGCCCGCGTGGCGGTGCGCACGCTGCCGAACATGAGCGACCTGATTCAAGGGCGGGTCAGTGCTGCGGATGTTCACGATCTGGACGAAGACGATCTGCTCGGCCGTGAGCCGGTGCCGCCGGATGCGGCGCTGCTGGCGAAGAATGTGGCGGGGAAGGTGGTCATGGTCACGGGGGCGGGCGGCTCGATCGGCAGTGAGTTGTGCCGTCAGATCGCCGCGATCGGTCCGGCAAAACTGCTGCTGGTTGAACAGAGCGAGTTTGCCTTGTATACGATCCACCAGGAACTGCGCGAGAAGTTTGCCGAGGACGGGCTGGAAGCGATTCCGTTGCTGGCTTCGGTGCAGGATGTGGGGCGCCTGCGCGAGATCATGGCGGCCTGGTCGCCCAGCACGGTTTTCCATGCAGCGGCCTATAAGCATGTGCCGCTGGTCGAGCACAATCCTGTCGAAGGCGTGAAGAATAATGTGCTGGGTACTTTGCGGGCCGCGCAGGCGGCAGAGGAAAGCGGCGTTGCCGATTTTGTGCTGATCAGTACCGATAAGGCCGTGCGTCCGACCAACATCATGGGCGCCAGCAAGCGGCTCGCGGAAATGGTTTTGCAGGCCCTGGCTGCGCGGGCGGCAGAGCGCGGCGGATGCACCTGCTTCACCATGGTGCGCTTTGGTAATGTGCTGGGGTCTTCCGGTTCCGTCGTGCCGATGTTCCGTCGGCAAATCCGCGACGGTGGGCCGATCACCCTGACGCACGCAGAGATGACCCGCTATTTCATGACCATTCCCGAAGCGGCGCAGCTTGTCATCCAGGCGGCCGCGCTGTCCCAGGGCGGCGACGTATTTCTGCTGGATATGGGGCAGCCGGTGAAGATCATTGATCTGGCGCGCCGCATGGTGCAGCTCTCCGGTCTGACCTGCAAGGACGATGAAAATCCGGAGGGCGACATTGAAATCCGTATCACGGGGCTGCGTCCCGGTGAGAAGCTATACGAAGAACTGCTGATCGGCGATCACCCGCAGCCGACGCCGCATCCACGCATCATGAAAGCCCGTGAGGCCTTTCTGCCCTGGCCGCAACTGGCGGAAAAAATGGCGGAGCTGGAAAAGGCGCTCGCCGCGAGCGATGTCAATGCGCTACGGGCGATGTTGAAAGCGCTGGTTTCCGGCTATACGCCGAGCGACGGCGTGGTCGATTGGGTTTGTCTGGAGCAGGAAAGTAGCGGCGATAGCGTGCACTGAGTGATCGAGTGAAGGTCGCAGAAACAAAAAAGGTGCTGAAAATCGCCGTGCTGCGTCGGCTGCAAAGCTTTAGGCGCGATCAAGCCCCTTGAAATGACAGGCAGGACATTTCTGAATACTTCTCTGACAGGCGCCGCTGGAGTCCGCGTGGATAGGGCGTTTCCGGGCAGGTGCCTCGGAAACCCGCATGGATAAAGGGCTTGCGGGCACCTTCCCCGGAGAGGCCCTGAATACGCGGATCTCAGGCCACCCCTTTGGAAATGCGCTATCTACACCGAGTGGCGGCGTATAGGGAATGCCGCCTGCCGAAAGGCGCGTGGCGAAAACGCTAGGGCGCGGGCAAGGGCAAGGCCGGCAGTCATGATTCGTTCTGCTTCACCCAGGCGACGAATCGGCGCAATCCTTCTGCGAAGGATATGGTTGGCGTCCAGCCTAGATGGCGGCGGGCATGGCGGATGTCCAGGTAGTTGATGGGAACGTCAAATGTGCGCCCGGGCAGATAGTTGCGCTGTGTCGGGTGTCCGGTGACTGATTCGATGGCATCCAGGATGTCGTTGAGGCTCAACCCCTGCCCGGAGCCAATATTGAAAACGTCATTGGCCTCGTCGTGATCCATTGCGGCCAGCAGCGCCGAGGCGACGTCGGCAATGTGAATGTAATCGCGAACGACCGTGCCGTCGCCCCAGATGTCGATGGTTTCCCCACGCAGCGCCTTGCCAACAAAAACGGCAACCGCCCCCTGGCTGGCATGCGTGCGCTGCCGTTCACCGAAAGGATTGGCCAGGCGCAGTATCGTGTAGTTCAGGCCATGCAGTTCGCGGAACAGGTGCAGGTATTTTTCGATGGCCAGCTTGGCAATGCCATACGAACACAACGGGTTGGTCGGATGGCGCTCATCAATGGGGGTGTGCTGTGGAATACCGTAGACTGTGCCGCCTGAGGAGACAAACACGATTTTTCCCACTTTGGCCTGAACCGCACGTTTGAGAAGTCGGAGCGTACCGATGAGGTTGCTTTCGATATCGAAGACGGGATCGGCGTTTGAAGATTGCGGCAGGGTGGTCGAAATGAGATGAAAACAGACGTCGCACCCCGTGAGCGCTTGTGCAATATCAGCATCGTTGCCCAAATCTCCTTCCAACAGCTCGAAGTTGCCTGACGGATTTACGCCGACGCTCGAAGGCGCTTCCAGCTGCTTGACATTGGGGCGGTCAAAGCAACGTACCCGGTGACCTGTGGCCAGTAAGGCATCGACAAGATGGGAGCCGATGAATCCTCGGCCGCCCAGAACCAGGCAATGCTTGGCATGACTCATATACAGCGCTCCTTCGTGAATGGGGCAAATGTACGGACGGCAGTCATGAGTAATTACATGGCTGATAATTGCCCGCGTTCCGTCCGCTTACACAATGTATAAGGGCGCATTTTACGCGATGCCGGGAGGACTCCGCCGATGTCCGGTAGATGATGTGGCGGATCGGTAGCGATCAGCTGAGTGAAACGTCAGCAATGATACGGTGGGCGGTTTGTCCGGTTGCTGGCGCACACAGTACAATTCGGCCTGGATTGGTGACCGGTTATTAGCGATGGGTCATTAGTGACGGGTCGATGGAATACGAAACGCGCATCGGATGTTGTAGGCGGCCCATTTACGACCTGATGTTTTTATAGACTTCCCTGGCTTTTCGTGGTGTTCGTTCATAATTGATTAAAAATTTAGGTTGGCAAACTCCTTAAAACAAAGCGTTCGCCAGGTGTTGCAAAGGTCTGTATCTACCTTATGTCGTATTGTTTTTTGAAATGGAAAAAATTTGATGGGGACGCAGTTTGGCTTGTCCATGTTGTGCTGACACAATGAGTGAACCTACGCTATTCGTACCGGCTGCATCTTGCGGCCGTAACGATTCTGTCCATCCTGATTTTCAGGACAAGCCGGCGCAGGTCGCCATCTTGCTGTGTACGTACCAGGGCGAGCGGTTTTTGTCTGAGCAGATCAATTCTTTTCTTTCCCAGACTTACGGATCATGGAAGGTCTGGGCTTCCGACGATGGTTCGACCGATGGCACGCTGGGCATTCTGGACGCTTATCGGGAAAAGCTCGGCCATGAACGGCTTGCTGTTGTGCACGGGCCGGGGCGTGGGTTTGTCGCCAATTTCCTTTCCCTGGTTTGCCGCGACGATATACAGGCGGACTTCTATGCCTACGCCGATCAGGACGACATTTGGCTGAATGACAAACTTGAGCGGGCCATCAAATGGCTCGCTTCCTTACCGCGGGCTGTGCCGGCGCTGTATTGCTCGCGGACTTTGTTCGTTGACGAAGAGAACCGGGAAATTGGTATGTCGGCTTTGTTCAGTAAACCGCCGGCATTTTCTAATGCACTGGTACAAAGCATCGGCGGTGGCAACACGATGGTATTCAACGCCGCTGCCCGTGCATTGCTTTGCCAGGCGGGGGCGGATATTCCGGCCGTATCTCACGATTGGTGGACCTACATGGTGGTGGCTGGGTGTGGTGGCGAGGTCTTTTATGATGCTGCGCCTTCTCTGCGCTATCGGCAACATGGCGACAATCTCGTCGGCATGAATACGGGTATTGGTGCAAGGTTTGAACGCTGGCGTCTGCTCTGGGATGGACGCTTTCGAAGGTGGAACGAGGCCAACCTGATCGCGTTGCGGCGGTTACAGGAAAGGCTGACCCCGGAAAATCGGAAAATCATGGACGGCTTTTCCCATGCGCGGACATTGCCCAGGTTGCCAGGGCTCGTTGCACTATGGCATTCGGGCGTCCATCGGCAATCATGGGTGGATAGTCTTGGTCTGTTCGTGGCATTCTTTTTCAAAAAAATGTAAGGTACAAACTTTTTTCTGCCATCATGTGTCATGCACGCAGCAGTTACGATTTTGGCAAGATGGTAATCAAATACAAATACGATCGATATGTTGGTTTTACGCTCGGCGAGAATATGACCGGTACAGAAAGGCAAAAATATATACGCATGGGAAATCAGGTTTATCGATTTACCCAGGCTGCTGGAGAGTACTCCAAGATGGGAAATTAAAGCTTTATGCAGGATTTTTTGACGAATCCCGTGGAGATGTTCGCCTCGCTATGGCGAAACCGAGAGTTGATCTTGGCGTCGGCTCGGCGGGAAGTACTGGGACGTTACCGCGGGTCGTTCATGGGGCTGTTCTGGTCGGTATTTACTCCGCTATGCATGCTGGCGGTGTATACCTTTGTTTTCGGTGAAGTATTTAAGGCTCGCTGGGGCGTCGAAAATGAATCAAAAATGCAGTTTGCGCTGATGCTGTTCGCCGGACTCATTGTTTTTAACCTATTTGCCGAATGCGTTAATCGTGGCCCAACTCTGGTATTGGCAAATGTCAATTACGTCAAAAAAGTGGTTTTCCCCCTGGAAATTTTGCCTGCCATTGCTCTGGTATCGGCGCTTTTTCATTGTTTAATTAGTTTAGGCGTCTGGTTATTGGCTCACATTCTGTTTTTTGGTGCCCCACCGCTGACAGTATTTTATTTGCCGCTCATTCTGCTGCCTTTTGCTTTCATGATCATGGGCGTGACCTGGGTGCTGGCTTCTCTTGGCGTTTATTTGCGTGATGTGGCTCAATTCATTGGTGTTCTGACTTCCATGTTCATGTTTCTTAGTCCGATTTTTTATCCAGTGACTGCTCTACCCGAGGCATACCGCCAGATTCTGTTTCTCAACCCTTTGACGCTGGTTATTGAGGAAGTGAGGGCGGTGCTGTTCTTCGGACGTTCTCCGAATTTTGTCTTGCTGGCCATTTATTGGATTGTGACGCTTATGTTCGCATGGTTAGGGTTTGTTTGGTTCCAGAAGACGCGCAAAGGGTTTGCTGATGTGCTCTGAAACCATGATCGAAGTTGAAAATCTCGGAAAGTGTTATCAGATTTATGAACAACCCCGCGACCGCCTCAAACAGATGCTCTTTCCGCGCCTGCAACGCTTGGCGGGAATGCCTGTACAAACATATTTCCGAGAATTCTGGGCGCTGAAAAACGTTAGTTTCAAGATCAGAAAGGGTGAAGCGGTCGGTATTATCGGGCGCAATGGCAGCGGAAAATCCACCTTGCTACAAATGATTTGCGGCGTACTTGGCCCGACTTGCGGCCGAGTTGAAACGCGCGGGCGTATTGCGGCGCTACTGGAGCTCGGGTCCGGGTTCAACCCTGAGTTTACCGGGCGTGAAAATATTTATATGAATGCCACGCTGCTTGGATTGAGTCGGCAGGAAATTGATGCGCGTTACGACGAAATTGTTGCGTTTGCCGATATCGGTAATTTCATTGAGCAGCCCGTTAAAACCTATTCGAGCGGAATGTTTGTGCGCTTGGCGTTTTCTGTTGCTGTACATGTTCAGCCCGATATTCTAGTTGTGGACGAAGCGCTGAGCGTCGGAGATATTGCTTTCCGCAACAAGTGTATTGAAGTTATCCAACGAATGATGGCGCGCGGTGTGACCATACTTTTCGTCACCCACGATCTGGGCACGCTCCAGTTGCTATGCACGCGCGTGCTCTGGCTGTCCAATGGGCAGTTGCGCGCCAGCGGCGATCCTATGTCGATTTCCCAAGATTATTACGTTGATATGTTGCCAAATGGTGGAACGCAATTGACGGTGGATCGAAGTTTTCTGCCGCCGCAACAAGAAACCGGCAAGGCACGCTTTACCGAGTTGCGTTTACTTAATGGCGGTGAAGCGCATTACCGGGTAGGACAGCCTTTACGCTTGAAGTTTGTTCTCCGGGCGCAAACAGATTTGCCGAAAATTGTATTTGCCCTCAGTATTTACCGTGCGGATGGTGATTGGCTGATTGGACAAACAAGCCGCGATGACGGGGTGTTCTGGGATGCGCAAAAAGCAGGCCAGGAGTGTTCCGGCATGTTAATCCTGAATCCCTTGTGTTTGGCACCGGGTGAGTATCTTGTGGCACTTGCTGCGTATGCGGAGGATTATTCTTTGTGTTTTGCATTGACCGATTTGTGTTTGCCGTTTTCTGTACGTGCCGATTTCCCAACATGGGGGAAGTTTCGTCATCCTGGCGTTTGGGTTATTGGAGGTGAAGAGTAAGTCAAAATGGGTAAGGCGAAGTACAAACGGGATCGGTGTGGATTCATGTGTCCGAGGTTCCGGTAGATCACCATCATTACATCGTACTGAGCTTGCTGAGCGCGTGGATGGAAATGGTTGCTGCCCCTATGGCAAGTGGTGTGGTGCTCGATTATGGCTGCGGCGGTCAGCCTTGCCGGCGTTTATTGGAATGCTACCTCCCAGCTATATTGGTGCAGATGTCGCGGTGGTTGCCGATATCAAACTAGATGTCGCCTTGACGCCAGGCAAACCAGTTTCTTTGACAGATGCCTCTGTAGATACCATCCTCCATGCAGATACTGGAGCGCGTTTATGATTTCAAGTCATATCTAGTAGATTGTAGTCGTCTGTTGCGGCTAAGCGGCAGGATGGTTCTAGGCGCGCTTGTGTACTGGTGGCGCTATGGGGCCCATTGCGATTATAGGTGCTTTGCCCATTTCGGTTTTGGGAAAAGAATGGAGGACTTCGGTTTCGGTATTCTCGATTTTCGTCCTTGTGGTGGATTTTTTGCCATGTTGGGTCAAGCTTTCATGGATTATCGAAATGAAAAAGGGAAGCGTGGCCAATTTACAGCCAGCATCATCAATCGAATTTTCTTGTGGCTGGATGGCCGGCTAGCCGATACGGACGATACGTTGGGATGGATGTGTATCGTAGAAAAACTATAGGCTGACGCTTGCCCGCAAAATTCAGAGAAATAAAGAAAAAGCACTGAAATTGGAGAATTGGAAAAAGAATATCTGCGAAACTTAAAGAGAAATCAGAAATGAATACACAAAAACTTTTTCCGTGCCCGGTATGCCAGAGCAGCGAAAGTAACTTCCATCTGTGTGAAGTTGATGGCTATGCCATTCGAGGGTGTAAGCGCTGCGGTGCGGAGTTTGTATCGCCGATGCCGGATGCTGAGATGCTGAAGGCTTACTATGATCGTAAACAGTGGTTCGAAGGTGGCGAGCGCGGTGGCTACGAGGATTACGACAGGCAAACTTCGGCCTCTATTGCGATGATTAAACCTTTGCTTGAGACGTATGGAACGAAGCAAGGTCTCTCGATATTAGATGTCGGTTGTGGTTACGGCTCACATTTAAATATAGCCGCTGAGCTTGGCTGGAAATGTTTTGGCGTCGAATTATCTGATTACGCACGCAAGATTGCACAAAGTCGGCTTGAAGGCCGGGCGTATATCGTCGAAAGTGCTGCCGATCTTATTCCACATGAATTCGATGTGGTTCTGATGCTTGATGTCATCGAGCATTTTCCCGATCCGTACCCCTTGTTTTTTAGCCTTTTCTCGATAGGTGCAATTACGCCAAAAACACGCGTAATCATTAGTACGCCTAATGCCGGATCGAGTGAGGCGGAAAAGAATCCAAAAACCTGGGTGTACCGTCATCCACCTTCACATCTTGTTTATTTTCATGCAGAAACTTTACGCTTCTTTCTGCAAAAACTGCGTTTTACAAACATTGATGTACACGGCATCTATCCGTTGATTCCAGAGGAAACAAAAGTGCTTACATTCGCCGATTACGGCGGCTTGGTAGCCATAGCGGAAGGAAGCGATTTTACCGAGTTTATGCATGAACGCTATGTGCCCGGCACTTGGTCGAAAATCGCCGAATATGAACATTTACCACGTTATGAACTGGCGCGACGTTTTGTTCAAGGAAAAGCGGTGCTTGATTTCGGTTGTGGCTCCGGGTATGGCTCGGCAATGCTGGCGGAGTGCGCGGCTAAAGTCGTTGGCTTGGATGTTGACGCATCAGCAATTGATTGGGCAAAAACGACACACTGCCGTTCTGGTCTGAATCTGGAGTTTTACTGTTGTGATGATTTAGGAGGCACTTTACCAGAAGCCTCGTTTGACGTAGTGACGTGTTTCGAAATGATCGAACATGTAAATTTTGAGACGCAGTGCGCGACGTTAGCCTCAGCTGCTCGTTTATTGCGAGATGACGGCATATTGATTATTTCGACGCCTAATCCGGAAGTAACAAGCTTATATGGAGAAAATCCATATCATTTGCGTGAGATGTCCCGTGATGAGTTTCTGGATCTACTGTCATCTGGTTTTGCGCATATCTATATGCTTGATCAAAGAGTTCGGGAGAGCGTGACTTTTGACGATGTGGACTTACCCAAGCAAGCGCTGGAAATTCTCGGGCAGCAGAAAGATAAGAAACCACCCTTGGCTTATATTGCTTTTTGTTCAAAAACTAAGTTACAAAATATAGTACCAGCTGTTGTTTTTAATAATTCCCGTGATGTGATTCGTGATTTTTTGAGTCAGGAGAATAAGGTAAATCTGATACGTCTTGCGTGTTATTCTCAAAATGAGCTACTTGGTAACCAGTCAGACTCTATTAAAAATCTGAATGAGCAGCTTAGTAATCAGTTGGATTCTATTAAAAATCTGAATGAGCAGCTTAGTAATCAGTTAGACTCTATTCAAAAATTAAATATAACACAGCAAATTTTAAAAGCGACATTGGATAAATATCAAATACAGATAGAAATGCTAACGGCTAAAATTACAGAGCTAAATACTTCTAATATATCTTTACAGAATATAATTACAGAAATTAAATCATCTAATTGGTACCAGCTAGGAGTAGTGCTCCGAACAGAAAAATTCTCTTGGCAAGGTATCCGTACTGCAGTTATATTGGTCGCTAAAGTAGTATTGCCAAAATCGATAAAACGTATACTGCGTAATATGATCCGAAATCGGGATTGCACAAATATAGTTGCCAAGGCTGGTAAGTGTAATTATCATCAGGCCTATTGTGTTAAACAGCCTATACCAGTACTGGGGCGGCGACCATGTGTTGTTCATATAATTGCAAATTTCTGTTTAGGAGGATCTTCTCGTCTTGTTATTGATCTAATTGAAAGCCTTGGTCAATTTTATGAACATAAAATATTGACGAGCTATGCGCCTAATCCACCTGCATATCAGGGGGTCGAAATTGATGAAATCTCTTATGTCAATAATGAGCAACCTTTTATTGCTTATTTAAAGGCAAAAAAAGCAGATTTTATTCATTTTCATTATTGGGGGGAATGTGATGAGCCATGGTATACATTAGCTATTCGATCGGCAGAGCAATTGGGGTTGAAAGTAATAGAAAATATCAATACGCCAATAGTGCCTTATATTTCTCCTTCAGTGTATCGTTATGTGTATGTAAGTGACTACGTGCGTCACGAGTTTGGCCAAGATAAACCTGAACATATTACAATTTACCCCGGGTCTGATTTTTCGTTATTTATGCGTAAACCTGATGATGTCTTACCAGAAAATTGTATTGGCATGGTTTATCGACTTGAGACTGATAAGTTAAATGAGTTTTCAATCGTTCCTCTGATTAAAGCTGTACAAAAACGACCTAATACTAAGGCGTTAGTTGTCGGCGGAGGGAGTTTGTTGGAGGTATTTCAAAAGGCAGTGCAAGCTGCGGGGCTAAATGATAAATTTGACTTCACAGGTTATGTGAGTTATGACAGCTTGCCTGATTACTATCGTAAGATGACAGTTTTTGTTGCGCCTGTCTGGAAGGAAAGTTTTGGGCAGGTTAGTCCTTTTGCGATGAGTATGCGGATCCCCGTTTGTGGTTACGATGTAGGTGCGATTGGAGAGATTACTGATGATAGAGATGTGTTAGCACCGGCCGGAGATGCTGACAGATTGGCGGATATCATTGTTCGTCTGCTTGATGATGCAGAAGAGAGGAAAAGAATCGGTGATTTCCAATGTCAGCGTGCACAGTCAAATTTCTCAGTACAGGCAATGGTAGATTCCTACGCAAGGTTGTACCGTGAGTTGACAGGTATACCGGAATGAAAGTTGTATTTTTTGTCCATTGTTTTTTTCCGAATCATTTTTACGGCACGGAAACTTATACGCTTGAGTTGGCTAAGCATTATCAGGATTTTGGCCATGAAGTCATCGTGGTTTCCGCAATATTTCAAGGAGAGCCCCGGCAAGATGTCCTGTTAAAACAGTATTGTTTTCAGGGCATTCCTGTTGTATCAATTGATAAGAATCACCTCCCACATTCGCGAATCAAAGAAACGTATTACCAAGCAGACATGAGAGCTGTTTTCCATAAACTCATGGATGAATTGGCTCCTGATGTGGTACATGTGACGCATCTAATCAATCATACCGCGACCCTTCTGGAGGTAACTCAGGCGCGAGGCATACCGACTTATGCGACGTTTACTGATTTCTTTGGTTTTTGCCTGAATAATAAATTGGAGAATGCTCGTGGTGGGCTGTGCGCTGGTCCTTCGGCTTTCCGCCTCAATTGTGTGGCATGCCATTTAAAAGCTGCAGCAGATGCAGGTGGGCCTGGTGGCATATTACGTTATGCAAAATACCCTAAAGTGGCAGAGGCTGCGGCCTATGGTTTGGATGTGATACGCCGTTTTCCTGGTATCCGTAACGGTCCCATTGATGGGATAGTGGAGGATATCGTGCATCGGCCTGATACCTTATCGACGCTTTATAACAATGCATATCGCGCTGCCGTAGCACCGACCCGCTTTTTAGGAGATGCGTACCAAAAAAATGGAATTAGTACGCCGCTGTACTATATTCATTTTGGCGTTGATATTGATCGTACTGCTAAGCCGGTACGCCCGCGAGGGCATATTCCTACAATTGGTTTCATTGGGCAGATTGCGCCTCATAAAGGAACGGATCTATTACTTTCGGCCTTTAATAGATTGCCTAAAGACGCAGCACGTTTGCTAGTGTATGGGCCCGCCGACCAAGACCTCTGGTATATGGAATCTCTTAAGAGTCTAGTAAACTCACCGCTGATTCAATTTCGGGGGACTTTCAAGAAAGAAAGCATGCTAACCGTTATGGCTGAGCTCGATTTATTGGTCATTCCTTCTCGGTGGTATGAAAATAGCCCACTCGTACTACTCAATGCGCTTGCCACTCATACCCCCGTACTAGTTTCCGATGTGGCGGGCATGACGGAATTTCTCAACCCGGGCATCAATGGCTATGCATTTGAACGTGGGAATGTCGATAGTCTATATCAGTATTTATACAAACTGGTTTTACACCCAGATGATCTATATGCATTGACGGAAACGACAAATTATGAGCGAACAACAAAAACTGTAGCACAAGAAACGATGGCCCTTTATTCAGCCTAATCGGCTGGTAGATGGCTGGTTAGTAGATATTAGCGTAGTGCCTTATGATGGTTCAAGGGAACCTTGTCGCGTTTCTTATTCGAAGACTGATTTTGATAGCTAAGGATGTTGATTGATTTTAGCAAACTGGAATCAGCGGATACCATGTGATTGGTAAGTTAGTCTGGTAAACTAGATATGTAAATATGAGTAAGCGTATTTCAAGTGACCAATTGTTAAAATATTATGATAGATTATCGAGCCGTTAAAAT
The DNA here is from genome assembly GCA_937923255.1 of uncultured Propionivibrio sp. GTDB lineage: Bacteria > Pseudomonadota > Gammaproteobacteria > Burkholderiales > Rhodocyclaceae > Propionivibrio > Propionivibrio hellwigii. The sequence continues at coordinate 14,394 of CALAIL010000029.1, forward strand.
GGCTTTGTTCTGGTTTGATTGGAGAGTAGTAAGTGGTTAGATTAAAGCTTCTTTAATAAAAGGTAAAAGGTGCATAAGTTTGAAGATACTGCTTACAGTACACCAATTTGTTCCGGACTATTTTTCCGGTACCGAAGTACTGACCTTAAGCATCGCCAAGAACCTTTTGCAACGTGGACACGAAGTGTGTGTTTATACGGGCTATCCGACTAAGGAAATACTGCCCGATTGGAAGCGCTTCGATGAGTATGAGATTGAAGGAATACAAGTCCGCAGATTCCATCATTACTTTATGCCGATGGGAGATCAGCATGTATTATCCGAATTAGAGTACGACAATCATTTGTCAGCCAGATATTTCTCCACACTGATTGACGAGATTGCACCAAATATTATCCATTTTTTCCATTTCAGCCGCCTGAGTGCTGCGCTGATTGATGTTGCAAGGCACAAACAGATTCCCGCCTACTACACACCGACTGATTTCTGGGCAGTTTGCCCGACTTACCAATTACTGCTTGATGATGGCCGCGTGTGTTCCGGGCCAAGCTGCTATGCGGGGAATTGCATCAAGCATGTTGCCGCGCGGACGCGCCTGAAAAATCACACCGGTCTGATCAGATATATTCCAACACCTGCTATTGATTGGGTGGCAGGCATCGCCCAGTCATCGATACCTGGGCGGTGGCCGTTTCGAAAGGAGATTGCGGCATTGAGCCGGCGTAAATCGTTAAATATTGCGCGGGTCAATGCCTTAAATGCCATTGTTTCACCCACCCGTTTAATGACCCGGACATTGATACGGCATGGCGTGGATGCCAGTTTGATCCACCAATCCGCCTATGGCATTGATATGAACGGTTTTGATGCCGCCATACCGTGCGAGTACAACGGTAAGCGCCCCCTGATCCTCGCTTACATTGGCACTTTAGCGCAGCACAAAGGCTGTCATGTGCTGATTGATGCCTTTCGACGTTTGAATACTGAAGGTGTGCGACTCAAAATTTATGGCAACCTGAATGACTTCCCTGATTATGTGCATAGGCTGCAACGCATGTCCGAGGGGTACGACGGTATTGAATTCATGGGGACTTTTCCCTACACTGATATTGCGCAAGTGCTGAGTCGCGTTGATGCCTTGGTTGTGCCATCGGTATGGTACGAAAATACGCCGCTCGTCATATATTCTGCGCTGGCAGCCAGGCGGCCGGTGATTGCTTCTGATTTTCCGGGAATGTCCGAAGTTGTTGAAAACGGGGTGAATGGCCTGACTTTTACACCAGGCAATGTTGATGCATTGGCACAGTGCCTTAAACGTCTGCATGATGAAGCGGGGCTTCTCGCACGCCTTAGCGCGCATTGTGCACCACCTAAATCCATCGAATCGTACGTCAACGAACTCTTGGCGCTTTATGCGGAATCTCCTGCGCCTTTACATGATTTGCCAGTCCGTGCATCGTCCTGTGAGTAAAGGGGCGTGAGTGCCACAATTGTTGAGGCGTCGTTTTGTTTGATCAATCATAAAGATGGCTACCTACGCAATCGGTGACGTTCAGGGCTGTTTTGGGACGCTGTGCTGTCTGCTGGAGCGCATCGCTTTCGATGCGGCGCATGACCGGCTCTGGTTTGCGGGAGATCTCGTCAATCGCGGCCCGCGTTCGCTGGAAACGTTGCGTTTTGTACGCAATCTGGGCGCGTCCGCTCTGACCGTGCTTGGCAATCATGACCTCTCTTTGCTGATGGCTGCGGAAGGTTTGGGCAAGCGCAGCCGCGGCGATACTTTCGATGACGTACTGATGGCAGCGGATCGTACCAAACTGCTCGATTGGCTGCGCCATCAGCCGCTCTGCCATGTTGAAAATGGTTTTTTCCTGGTGCATGCCGGGCTGCTGCCGGCATGGGATGTGATGCTGGCGCAGGCGCTGGCCGAGGAGGTCGAGACGGCGCTGGCCGGTGCGAACTGGCGCAAATTTCTTGCCCACCTGTGGGGAAGCGAACCGGCGGCATGGGATGCGGATCTGACGGGCTGGGCGCGTCTGCGTGTCATCGTCAATGCCATGACCCGTCTGCGCTTTTGTACGCCGGAAGGGACGATGGATTTTCAGACCAAGGGCGAAACGGCATCTGCGCCGGCCGGGTATTTGCCGTGGTTCGCGGTGCCGGGACGGCGTAGCGCGGATGCGACGCTGATTTTCGGACATTGGTCGGCGCTTGGGTTAAAGGTGTGGCCTCATCTGCTGGCAACGGATTCGGGCTGTGTCTGGGGGGGCATGCTGACGGCGATACGGCTGGAAGACCGGGCCGTGTTTCAGGTGCCGTGCCTGCCGGAAGAAGCCTGCCCGCTGTCTGTCTGATGCCGCCTCGGTGTCATCTTCCGCCCGTACCTGCCTCGAGCGGCTTTCTTGCGGCTTATTGTGTCGTTGGCACGGATGCGCGAAGGCTGCACAACAATGCGTGATGTGCATGTAAATCGTCGCTAAAGGCTGAGTTGCCGGGCGATGGCTGCATGTGCGGCATCGGCCAGCGCGTGTCGCGACTGGCTGACCGAAAAGATCGGCGATGCGGGCAGGATCCGCAAGTAAGCGTGCGGCAGGCCAGAGTCGCCGAAAATCACTGTCCAGCCGCGTACCCCGTACGGTGTGGGCGGTAGTGGCGGCGAGAGGGCGGTGGTGAAGGGGGCTGTCGTGTTTGTTGCAGCGGCTTGACCGGGGGCCTGTGATTTCGCGCGCACGGCCAGCATGATCAAAGGCGGCTATGCGTGCGTTACCAGGGCTTCTGGCCGAATGCCTTGGCGTAACGCGCGGCGATGTCTTCGCGGTCGGATCGGTGATTTTGTCCGCCACGATGTGCAATCTTGATCGCACCCATGATGGCCGCCAGACGTCCCGTTTTTTCCCAGTCCCAGCCCTGCTCAATGCCATAAAGCAGACCGGCGCGATAGGCGTCGCCGCAGCCGGTAGGGTCAAGAATCGCGTCGGCCGGAGCACAGGGGATGTCGTAACGCCGCCCGCCCGCGTAGATATGCGAGCCGGCCGGCCCAAGCGTGACGATAAGCGCCCGCACATGTTCCGCCAGCCGTTCGAGCGGCAAGCCGGTGCGCTCACTGGTCAGCCGCGCTTCGTAGTCGTTGAAGCAGGCATAGTCGCTCTGTTCGAGGAAATGCAGCAGTTCTTCGCCCGAAAACAGCGGCAGTCCCTGACCCGGGTCGAAGACGAAGGGAATGCCGGCGGCGACTAAATCACGTGCATGCTGCAGCATGCCCTCGCGTCCGTCCGGGGCGACGATGGCGAGCGTGGCTTGCGTGGCGTTGGCAACATGGTTCTGGTGCGAAAAACTCATCGCACCGGGGTGAAAGGCGGTGATCTGGTTGTCATCAAGGTCGGTAGTGATGAAGGCCTGCGCCGTGAAACTGCCGGCGATCTGTCGGATGAACGCGCACGACAGGTTCAGCGTCTCCAGTCGGCGTAGATAAAGATCGGCGTCGTCGCCGACGGTCGCCATGATTAGCGGGTCGCCGCCCAGCAGTTTGAGGTTATAGGCGATGTTGCCGGCGCAGCCGCCGAATTCCCGGCGCATTTCAGGAACCAGAAAAGAGACGTTGAGGATGTGAATTTGCTCAGGCAGGATGTGGTTCTTGAAACGGTCATTGAAGACCATGATGTTATCGTAGGCGATCGAGCCGCAAATCAGCGTGGACATAAGAAAATGTTGAATGAAATCAGCGTCGTTGGAAGAAGGCAGAAGAATCTGCGGAATGAGTTGAGTACTAAAAACGCGGCGGATTATACCGGGCGGTTTGTGCGCGCGCTGCCGCGGGTGTCATGGATAAAAGACATACAGGCGGTATCCGGCGGCGCTCAGGTTCGTGGTCTCGACCCACAGATGCACGGCGATGTCCGTATTGGCGGTGAAAGATGGCGCGTTTTTCAGCCGTGCCGGCAGGTAATCGGCGGGCGACAGAATGCGCCGGGCGATGGCATTGTCGTCGGTGTTGGTCAGCGTCAGTTCCAGTGATGGGAACGCCTGCGCATAGGCTGCGCGATTGCGCAGCGTTGCGTTGAGCGTGAGCAGATTGGTATGAGCGGGATCGGTTTGCAGATCGGAGGCTTCGATGCTGATCAGTTCGCTGTGGCGCGGCAGGGGAATTTCAGCGCCGAACAGGCGGGAAAATGCCGTCAGCGCTGGCCGCATGGTCGGGGCGCGGATCGCCAGTTCGCCGCGGAAATGGAAGGCGAGCTGGCCGAGCAGCGCCAGCAAAAGGACGACAGCGGCCAGCGCATAGGGCCAGCGCGGCGGTTTCTCGGCAGATGTCGTTGGTGATTCGGCCATGACACCGCTGGACCATTTATCGTAGCCGGGCGCTTCGGTGATGCCGCGCGGCATGATGAGTCCTGCGGCCTTGCCGAACGCCTGGGTTTCGGCATCGCTCATCGGCGCAGGCGGCGCATCTTCGGCGGTTGGGAGCGAGGGTTCAGCGCGCAGCCCGCTGGAGACCTGCGTCGGTTCGAGCAGAATGCGTACCGAAGGGTCGTTTACTGGTGAGGGCGTGCGGCTCGCTGGCGTCGATAGCGGATGGGGAGTGGCCTTCTGCCCATCCGTCTGACTACTCAAGGCGGCTGAACCGTATTTGGCGGGCGAGGTCCTGTGATGGGCCGTGTGGGATTCTGCGGCATGCGTGTCTTTCGCATCTTCGAGCAAGGCGTCGAGTGCGTTGAAAACAGTCCGGCACTGACCGCAGCGTACCCTACCGGCGCGCGCTTTCAGTTGTTCCGGAGTAATGCGAAAAATCGTCTGACAATTGGGACAACAGGTTTTCATGCACAATCCTTGATGCCGCTCAGACAGACCCAGCCCTCGCATTCGGCGTCAACCGTCAGGGGCAGCCAGGGCGCGTAGGCGGCGATCAGTTCATCGGTTTGTTCGACGAGAATGCCCGAAAGCGCTAGTCTGCCGCCCGGGCGGACGTGGGCGCACAGCGCCGGGGCGAGCGCTTTGAGCGGGTTGGAAAGAATATTGGCGACGACGATGTCGAATTGTCCTTGGAGTGTGTTGGCCGAATCGGCAAAATGTGCGCGAACGCCATTGCGTTCGGCGTTGCTGCGGGCAACGGCAACTGCCTGCGCGTCGATGTCGACGCCCAGCACCTCGGCAGCGCCGAAGCGTGCCGCCGCGATGGCGAGAATGCCTGAACCGCAGCCGTAATCTAGCACGGAAACACCGGGAGAGACGGCGTGCTCCAGCCATTCCAGGCATAACCGGGTCGTCGGGTGCGAGCCGGTGCCGAAGGCCATTCCCGGATCGAGGACGAGTGCGATGGCTTTCGGGTCAGGCGGTTCGTGCCAGGAGGGAACGATCCACAGACGTTCGGAAATTCGGATTGGCTCAAATTGTGCCTGCGTGATCTGCACCCAGTTTTGTTCGGCGATGGTTTCGCAGCAGTAAGGCGGCGTGCGCTCAAGCCCGGCCAGCGGCGCGCAGACGGCGAGCAGGATGTCGGGATCGGCTGTCTCATCGAGCAGGACAATAACGCGCGAACGCGCCCAGCCCGGCGTTGTGGGCGAGCCGGGTTCGCCGAACTGCGGCTGTTCGGCGGGCGTGCCGGCATCGGCATCCTCGATGCTGGCGGACAGGGCGCCGTGTTCGATGAACGCATCGGCCAGCCTGTCGGCATGCTGGCAGTCCGTTTCGATACGGAGGGAAATCCAGGGCATGATCTTCGTATTGGGTAAAAAGTGCAAAGACACGCGCGTGCAAGGCAAGCATTCTGCACCGATTCTCGCCGAAAGTGCATTTTTTGGCTACCGAACTGCGGCGCCGGCACTGCGGTGGAGCGCCGGAACGGGGCTTGGGCGATCTCTGCTATAGTCGGTGAAACGGATTTTTTCATCCGAAGCAGCGCACCGTAAACAGGGCGGTTCGCCTACCCGGAATACGTCAGGCCAAGCGGGCGCCGTCGGGAAAGCCGGGTGAATCGGCGAGGCTGATAAAGCGTTCGCCCTGATACTTTTGAGGAGTCCATCATGAAGTCCATGCACGCGCCTGAAACGCAGGCGACCCGCTTTCTCCGCCAGCATGGCGTCGCCTTTTCTTCGCACTGCTACGCTTATGAAGAACATGGCGGCACGCGTGTTTCCGCGCGCGAGCTAAATGTCAGCGAACACGCCGTAATCAAGACGTTGATCATGGAGGACGAAGCCGCCCGACCGCTTATCGTGCTGATGCACGGTGACTGTCAGGTGTCGACCAAAGAGCTGGCGCGTCAGATTGGCTGCAAACGCATCGAACCGTGCAAACCGGAAGTCGCCAACCGCCATAGCGGCTATCTGGTCGGCGGCACCAGCCCCTTCGGCGTGCGTAAAAAAATGCCGGTGTATCTGGAACAGAGCATTCTTGATCTGCCGCTGATTTACATCAACGGCGGCCATCGCGGATTTTTGGTCGGCATCCATCCGCACGATCTGGTCAGCCTGCTGGCGCCGGTGCCGGTCAATGTGGCGCTGCCCGGGCGCTGAATCGGAGCCGGGGAAATTGAGACCGGAAACAGACGGGTTGAAGTGCGTAAAGCAGTGGGTACGGGCGGGGAAAAGGCTGATGGACGTCGCGGGCGTGCCTGCTGGTTTTCCGTGAGAGTCGCCTGTTTGGCGCTCCGGTCTGGGATTTCCTGTGTCCGGGACACTGAAGTTGCCAAACACTAAAATTTTGTCGGCAGGCTTAGCATCAGCGGCAATCCGGTGCTCATCATCCGAATGCTGGATGGGCCGACCATCGGTAGGCGGGATGCAAGGAGGCGGGGAAGCCGGAATACGTGGGGCTTCCCCGCCCGCCTTCCGTTTCCGATGTTTGGTCTGGCGCGTACGCCGGTCGCTGTTTAGGCGGGCGTGGCGGAAGCGCCCTCTTTTTTCCCGCGCTCGATCAGAATGCCGGCGCGGCGAATGCCGGGCATGACGCCGGGCTTGGCGACAGAAACGCGCACCCAGCAGGCGTGGAAGTCTTTGCGCAGAAGTTCGGCGATGTATTCGGCGAGCGCCTCGATCAGGCCGAAATGCCGGCTGGTTAGCTCGTGGCGCAGCCGCTCGACGACCGCGGCGTAATCAATTGTGTCGCACAGATCGTCGCTGCGTCCCGCGTTCTGCGTAGGGAGGCCGATTTGCAGGGAAATTTCAACCGTTTGCGGCACGCTTTGTTCGCGCGGATAAACGCCGATCAGGGTGGCGATGCGAAAATCGTCGATAAAGATGATGTCCATGCGTACCGGGTGTGTTCAGTATTAGGCTCGGTGTAAGATGCGCGAGTGTCTTCGGGCAGAAATCCTGTCCGGCATTCTAACTCACGATGATTCATCCTTTTGGGAAGTGCTTTATGTCTTCTTCGCTGCCCATGTATTCATCCCTGCTGTTTCCCGTGGCCATGCTGACGGCGGCCTATCTCATCGGCTCGATCCCCTTTGCCGTGGTCTCCAGCCGCCTGTTCGGCCTGGCCGACCCGCGCAGCTACGGTTCCGGGAACCCCGGCGCGACCAACGTATTGCGCAGCGGTAACAAAATGGCCGCCCTGCTGACCCTGCTCGGCGATGCCGGTAAGGGCTGGCTGGCCGTGTTTCTGGCGCAGATGCTGAGCGCACGCCTGGGGTTGGGGGCGGGCGTGATTGCGCTGGTGGCCGTGGCGGCGTTTCTCGGACACGTTTTTTCAGTCTTTCTCGGTTTTAAGGGCGGCAAAGGCGTCGCCACGGCGGCGGGCGTGCTGCTGGCGCTCGATCCGGCGCTCGGCCTGATCGCCCTCGGTACGTGGCTGGGTGTGGCTTTCGTCTTCCGCTATTCTTCCCTCGCCGCGCTGGTCGCGGCCGTCGTCGCGCCGCTGACCGCATTCATGATCTGGGGCGCCAATCTGCAAGCCGTGGGCGTCGGCGTGATCGCCATGATCCTGATCGGCAAGCACTGGCCGAACCTGCAACGTCTAATGGCGGGAACGGAGCCGAAGATCGGCGGCAAGAAAAAAGCGTAAGCAACCGGCGTTAGACCAATGTCCCATCTGGCTGACGGGCGGCCCGATGTACGGGCTGCGGGGTATGCGGAATGCATCAAGTGGCACCTCTGTAGCCCGCGTGAAATAAGGATTCCAGAGACACTTGCCCGCAAACGCCCAATCCAAGAGGGTTTCAGCGCAGCCCTATCTGAGACGCCAAATTGACGCGGGTTCCAGAGCCGCCCTGCCTGAAACGCCCAAAGGACGCGGGCTTCCGGGCAGACGCCGCGGACGTTCGGACACCGCGGCAGACAGTAGAGAGAGTACGGCAAGGCGGCGCAACGCGGTGACGATTTTTTAACTATTTGACGCTATGCGCGCCGCGTACAGGAGCACGACCTGAAACGGCGCATGCCGCGCTTGTTTATCTACGAACGTTTTCCTGGCTTGGGCGTCTCAGGATCCCTGCCCGCTAGCCCGCGCGGATTGGGCATGATTGGACATCTCCGGCTTGCATTCTTCAATTCTTTTGTTTGGAACGCTGTCCTCAGCGGTCATGTTTGGCGGCTGAAGCCCAAGTTTTTCGGGCGCTTTTCCCTAATCAGGACAAAACTTTCCCAACTAGGGCAACACCTCGTGCTGCGCTTGGCGTGCGCGCCTGTATGTCGACAGATTTTCCGTAACTGTCCACCAAAACCAACCGATGCATTAGGCTGCCCGCTAACCCGCGTGGATTGGGCGTTTGCGGGCATGCCCGTTGATCACCGACGAAGCTGATGTGCGCTGTGCGGCGCATCGCGGAGGCGGCGGGGCGGTCAAGGACGGTCAGGCGCGGCGCCGAAAACGGATGGCCAATTAATGGATTGGCGGATAGGGGAATTGGGAATTTGAGAAATTGGGCTCAGCGGCGAGACGCCGGGGGCGACGCAAGCGTGTGCTGATTCCCTGAACCGGCGGCGCCCAGGTCGGCAAGCGGCCAGCGCGGGCGGACGGCGAAACCGCCGGCAGCCTTGATCGACAGGCCGGCACGAAAGCGCAGCGCCCCCGCCAGCGCGATCATGGCTCCATTGTCGGTACAGAACTCCAGTTCCGGGTAATACACGGTAATGGCACCGCGCGCCGCGCGTGCGTCAAGCTGGCGGCGCAGTTCGCGGTTGGCGCCGACGCCGCCGGCGACGACAAGCCGGTTCAACCCAGTATTACGGATAGCGCGCATCGCCTTTTTAACGAGCACCTCGACGATTGCATCCTGAAAACCGCGGGCGATGTCGGCGCGCTGTGCATCATCAGGCGCGCCGAATTCGCGCACCTTGGTCAGAACGGCGGTCTTCAGGCCGCTGAAGCTGAAATTGAGGTCGCCGGAATTGAGCATTGGGCGTGGAAAGTCAATGGCGCCGGGATGCCCGTGCTGCGCCAGTTCCGAAAGCGCCGCGCCGCCGGGGTAGGGCAGGCCGAGCAGTTTGGCAGTTTTGTCGAACGCCTCGCCGGCAGCATCGTCAAGCGTTTCGCCGAGCAGCGTGTAGTCGCCGATGCTCGCGACGCGCATGAGCTGCGTGTGGCCGCCGGAAACGAGCAGGGCGATGAAAGGAAAGGCCGGCGGTCGCGGCGAGAGTAGCGGCGAGAGCAGGTGGCCTTCAAGATGATGGATGGGAATAACCGGCACGCCCAAGGCGGTGGCCAGCCCTTCAGCAAAAGCGGCGCCGACGAGCAGGGCGCCCGCCAGCCCCGGCCCCTGCGTATAGGCAATGGCGGCGATTTCGCCCAGTGTCCGTTCGCTCTCGCGCAGCACCTGCCGCAGCAGGGGAACCGTGCGCCGGATATGGTCGCGCGAGGCCAGTTCGGGCACGACGCCGCCATAGTCCTGATGCATGCGGATCTGGCTGTGCAGGGCGTGTGCGAGCAGGCGATCATGCGCCGCATCGTAGAGGGCGAGACCGGTTTCATCGCAGGAGGATTCGATTCCAAGAATCAGCATGGCCGGCATTGTATCGGCATTTCGGGCGTGCGGCGCGGGGGCGCGGGTCGAGAGCTCAAAGTTTGTTATGTTGCCCGTTCAATCTTTGGGCGTGCGGCGCGGGGGCGCGGATCGAGAGGACGTGCGGGCGATGGGTATGTGGCGCGGGTGCTAAGCATGGCGGGAGATTCGGCGGGGTGCTGACGGAACGCAGTATGGGAACTGCTAGAATGGCGGCCGCGAGATTTTTTATATGTTCTCCAAGATTTCTCCAAGCGATCCATCTTGCCGTCGTGGCAAGCTACTGAAAGGACAATTCCGATGAGCCAGTCAATTCACGGTCACGAAGTCATGCATTTGATGATGGAACACGGCGGCAGCTTCACCAAGCAAAGCCTGCGCGAGGCCATCGTCGCGCGTTTTGGCGCGGATGCGCGTTTTCATACGTGCAGCGCGGACGACATGACAGCCGAGCAGCTGATCGATTTTTTCGAAGCCAAAGGCAAATTCGTTGCCGACGGAACAGGCTTTAACACCTGCGCCGACAAAGTGTGCAAGCACTGAGCGCCGGTTGATTCAATCAGATTACCAGGAATACGAGGGCGTTCATGTCACTCAAATGCGGGATCGTCGGCCTGCCCAATGTGGGTAAGTCCACCCTGTTCAATGCGCTGACCAAGGCAGGCGTCGCGGCGGAGAACTATCCTTTCTGCACCATCGATCCTTCGGTCGGCGTCGTCGAGGTTCCGGACAAGCGCCTCGCCGCGTTGGCCGCAATCGTCAAACCGCAGCGCATCGTGCCGGCTGTGACTGAATTTGTCGATATTGCCGGGCTGGTCGCCGGCGCCTCGAAGGGCGAAGGGCTGGGCAACCAGTTTCTCGCCAACATCCGTGAAACCGATGCCGTGCTGCACGTCGTGCGCTGTTTTGCCGACGACAACGTCGTGCACGTTTCCGGCACGGTTGATCCGATCCGCGACATCGAAATCATCGACACCGAGCTGGCGCTTGCCGATCTGGCGACCGTGGAAAAGGCGCTGAACCGTTACCGCAAACCGGCGGGCGCTGGCGACAAGGAAGCCAAACTGTTGGTGACCCTGCTTGAAAAGTGCTTTGCCCAGCTCGACCAGGGCAAGCCGGTGCGCGCACTCGCTTTGTCAAAAGAAGAAAAGGCGAGTCTTAAGCCTTTCTGCCTGATCACCGCCAAACCGGTGCTGTATGCCGCCAATGTGGCCGAAGACGGTTTTGCGGATAATCCGCATCTGGAGGCCGTGCGCGCCCGCGCGAAGGCCGAGAACGCCGAGGTTGTCGCCGTGTGTGCCGCCATCGAAGCGGAAATCGCCGATCTGGACGATGAAGAAAAACAGCTTTTTCTTGCCGATCTCGGGCTGGAGGAACCGGGGCTGGATCGCCTGATTCATGCCGGTTATCACCTGCTTGGTTTGCAGACGTACTTCACCGCCGGAGTCAAAGAAGTGCGCGCCTGGACGATTCACAAGGGCGACACCGCGCCGCAGGCTGCCGGCGTTATCCATACGGATTTCGAACGCGGCTTTATCCGTGCGCAGACCATCGCGTATGAGGATTTCATCGCCTGCGGCGGCGAACACGGCGCCCGGGAAGCCGGCAAGATGCGTGCCGAAGGCAAGGACTACGTCGTCAAAGACGGTGATGTGCTGAATTTTCTGTTCAACGTTTGACGGTCTGGGCTGGGCGACTGCAGGGGTTGCCGCGGCATTTGCAGCGTTTGCATCACGCTTCGGCCTCGTTGCGGTATTTCTGGAACGGCTGAGCCATGCCGCTGCGGCGTTTGTGACGCTGCCCGCACCTTCTCATTTAAACGTGTGTCGATTGCTGCGACCGACCGTATGGATGGCGGCGGATTTGGTCGACTGGCCTGTTGCGGGGCGGGAGCGGTCTAGGGCTGGATAGGGGGCAGAGAGTCGGCGTCGGACAGACGGCGGTTTGGTCTGACGGGGAAGATGGGCTGTCCTCAGGCCAATGGCCCTATCCATTGGATGCGCCCGTTTGGGCCGTCCGGACCGCATGGCCGACAAACGGGCGCTGAGGCCCGACGAAATGCTTCGGTACACGGTGTGCGTTCGTCTACCATTCAATCCACATATTGAATATCTGTGTCGACGACCATGACTACTGTTCCCAACATTGCAAACTGCCCCAGCCATTTGCGCTATCGGGGTCGCCCGTCTCAGCCTGCGCGCCGGCTTGCCGGCATGCGCGGCTTTTCGATGATCGAGGTGCTTGTTTCCATTGTGGTGCTTTCATTCGGCCTGCTCGGTGTGGCCGGTCTGCAGGCCGCTGCGCTGAAAAGCAACCAGGACGCGCGCCTGCAGTCGGTGGCGATCAGCCTGGCGCGCGAGATGGCCGAGATGATGCGCGCCAACATTCAGGTGGCCGGTGATCAAAGCAGCCCCTATTACGGCGACTTCAAGGCGGATGCCGATGGGCAGCTGGCGCCATCGGCCCGTTCGAACTGCCTGAATATTGCTCAGGGCGGTTGTAACACAACGAACGATGTGGCGCGGGCAGAAATGACCGAATGGCTCTCGCGCGTCGGTACGGCGCTGCCCAATGCGCGCGTGAGTATCTGCCGCGATACTGCACCCTACGATGATAACGGATTGCCGATGTGGGCGTGCACTGCGCCGACCGCGGCCAGCGATAACGTCGCCTATATCAAGATCGGCTGGACACGCGCCAATACCCAAGGGCAGCTGGAAAGCGCCAGTGCGGCGCGTCCCTCTGTCGTACTGCCCATTGCGCCGGGAGGACAATTGTAATGAACCGCCAGTACCTTTCACTGCATCAACGGGACGGCCTGCGGCAGCGGATGCCGCTGAACCGCGCCCGTCATCACACTTACAGTCGCTTTTTCGGCCAATTTTCCGGCCCGGCTGCTAATCGTGGCTTAACTTTGGTTGAACTGCTGGTGGCGATGGCCATCGGGCTGTTGATCGTTCTGGTGGCAACCACTGTGCTGGTTTTCAGTCAGCGCGGGGCGGTCGTGGTGGACGGTGCGGCGCAGTTGCGTGACGATGCGCGCTTTGCCACCGAGCTGATCCAGCGCCTGGCCGTACAGGCCGGTTTTGAGGATCTGGATGCCGCCAGTATGCCGTACAAGGATTCGCCAGCGCACTACAAGCTTGCCAACAACAATACCGATATCGCCACCCTGCAGCCCAACATTTTCGGTTTTAATAACGCGTTACCCAGCCCGACAGATCCGCTGAACAGTGCCAAAACACGTTCAGGGTCCGACAAAGGCAATGGCAGCGACGTGCTGATCCTGCAATACCAGACAGTCAAGGCCGATTTAAGCAAGGGCGCTGGTGCGCCCTCCGACGGCAGCATCATCAACTGCAACGGTCTCGCTCCCGACAAATCGTCCATTAGACGTGACGATCGCATCGCCAGCATCCTGTATCTGGGCGAGAGCCAGGGGGACTTGGCGCTGATGTGCATAACGCAAGACAGCACTGGATGGTCCACGCCGGAGCCTATTCTCAAAGGGGTTGAAAACTTCCAGGTGCTTTACGGTGTAGACAACATTGAACCGGGTAAGGCGATCTCACCCTTACCGTCGAAGGTGGCGGCTGGTTCAGCGACCGAAGCCAGCCCCAAACCGGCCGACAGCGTCCCCGACCGCTATCTGCGTGCCGATCAGCTGACCGTGAGCGGCAATACGGCTGCCACTTATGCCAACTGGCGGCGGGTACGCAGCCTGCGCATCGGTATGGTGCTGCGTGGTCCGGCAGGTTCGGCGCATGAAAATCTCGGCGGTACCTTCTATCCCTTGGGTAACAAGGAGTACCCATACGACAGCAGTAACGACCCGGGGAGCGAGATGGAGATTTCCAGCAAGTCCGGTGCCGATCTCACCTCGCGCCTGCGCCAGACCGTAACTTTCACCGTACAACTGCGCAATTGTCAGAACCAGGGCTACCAGCCCACCAACTCGGAGCAACCGTGCGATGTTGTCCTGCCCGAATGATTTTTTCCGTTGCTGCGTCCAGGACGCCATGCATCGGAATTTCACGCGAGGAAATGCACTCATGACCCTCATAGCCAATAGCACTCATAGCAATAGGCGTATTCATACGCATCCTCATACCCGTCAGGGCGGTGTGTCGCTGATCGTCGTTCTGTTGCTGCTCGTCATCGTTTCCATGCTGGGCATTGCCAGTATGCAGATCGCGATGATGGGTGAACGCGGTGCGCGTAACGACCGTGATATGCAGATTGCCTGGCAATCGGCGGAAGCGGCGCTGGTCGACGCAGAAATTGAACTGCGGGGACCGAACCACGCTTCTAATAGCCGCACGAATAAGATTCAGACCCACCCTCAAATTCCCCTGTCCGGTTGTGATGCTTCCGCAGAATGGCGCGGCTTCTGCTCGCCGAAAACCGACAGGAAAGACAAGCCGACGTGGCTGCTGGTGGATTTCACCCGAACCGATGACGGCGCGCAATCAGTCGCGCTGGGGACATATACCGGCCGTTCTTATAAGAATGCCAAAAATAGTCTAGGCACAGGCATCCAGCCTGCCCTGGCGCCGCGTTACATCATGGAAGACGTTTCCGTCGCCGATACCGCCAACGCCGGCGGCGGCATGGTGACGGCCAGCTATAAATCCGCCCCCAAGACCGGTAAAGAGGCGACAGAGCGCCTATACCGCGTCACGGCGATTGGCTTCGGGCCGCGTAGCGATATACAGGCTGCCGCGCAGGCTCTGATCAGAAACTGATTCGGAATACCAGACTGAGAACCTATTTCGGGAGAGTGATCATGCTTAACACTTCAAACCACCCGACGCGTAATCCGGGCGTTCAAACCGCCTTCAAAAAGCGCATCAACCGCGCCGTGCTGTGGATCGGCGCGCCGCTGGTAATTGGCGGCGCCGTATTTTCACTGGTCGCCACGGGGCAGACCACGCCGCCCAACATTCCGCCGATCAATATCGCGAGCGAACCGCTGCATGCCGCCACGCAGGGCGACAAGCCGCTGCTGGCGCTGGCGCTATCGGTGGAATTCCCGACGGTGGGCGCGCAGTACAACTTTGAGGCAAATGGAACGACTGACGATTCTTACAAATCTTCGAAAGAATATATCGGCTACTACAACGCCGAGATGTGCTATGTCTACCAGGACGCACCGGATGAAACGCCCAAGGCAGGCAAAAGCAAGGCGGATTACAAGCGCTTCGTGATCAGCGGAAAGGCGACCGGGCGCCGCTGTAATGATGCCTTTAGCGGCAATTTCCTGAACTGGGCCAGCAATTCCGCGATTGACATGCTGCGCCTGGCGCTTTCAGGCGGAGACCGCATCGTCGACGAACCGGATTTGACCATTCTGCAGCGCGCGGTGTTGCCCAATGGCAATCCCACCTGTATGTGGAATTCCACGAACTTCCCCGCCAAAAAACTTGCTCTTACGGAAGCGTCAGGGGCCGTTCCTAGCGCCATGACTAATGCGGCGAATGGCAAACCCATCTGGGTGGCCAATACGCTCAACCGTATTTACTTCCGTGCAGGTGATAATGCGCACGGGACATGCACAGACACATCGGGTTATACGCTGACGGCCGATACTTCGTTTGCCAAAGGTTCGACAGTCGAGCGCACAGGTCAAGATCTGCCTGCCGATGCGAAGTTCTGTGCGAATGAGAAGACAAAATGTAATATCAGTGCCGATTCAGGTGTACAGGAGGTCTGGTACGGTGATACAACCGCTAAGCGCTGGGCTGTGACGCCGGTCAGAGGCGGGTTTACCTGCAACAACGAAACGTTTGGGGATCCTGCTTACAATATAGTAAAGAAATGCTACGTGCGCCCATATGCCGGCGACTGGACGCCGCCCAAGTCGGCTAACAGTCTGAACTCCGACGGCTTCTTTTATTCGCGGGTGGAGGTTTGCGGTAAAGCTTCTGGAAGCAACGTGCTGATTGACCAGCGCGATTACAACTTCTGCAAAAGATACCCCAGCGGAAACTTCAAACCCGAGGGCGTCATTCAGAAATACAGCAACAAATTGCGCCTGGCAGTGTTCGGTTATGCGCTCGACCAAAGATTGAGCTGGAACAATGATAAAGATGGTCGTTTCGGCGGTGTGTTGCGGGTGCCGGCAAAATATGTGGGTCCGAGCACGTATGACAAGAACGGTATGGAGAATACACCTGCGGAGGGTAACAAGCGCGCTGAATGGAATGCACAAACGGGCGTGTTTGTTGATAACCCGGAAAAGGTAGAATCCTCGACCAAGAGCGGCACGCTGACTACCAGCGGTGTCATCAATTATCTGAACCGGTTCGGGCGTACCAATCCGACGGAAATGGGTATCTACAAGAAATATGACCCGGCCAGCGAGCTGTATTACGAAACCCTGCGTTACCTGCAGGGGTTGGGGCCGTCGCCAGCTGCAGTAGAAGGCCTGACGTCCGCTATGTACGATGGTTTCCCGATCTACACTGACTGGGCGGGGCTGGATCCCTATGGCGATGGTCGTACCAAGGATGATGACTATTCCTGCCTCAAGAGCAATATTGCCCTGATCGGCGACGTCAATACGCACGACTCCAGGTACTACGGAAAAAGCCGTATGCCCGCGGCCGATCTGAGAAACAATATTCCTAATATGGACGCTTGGCTAAGCGTAGTCCAACATTTTGAGCGCAATAAAGAAATGGAATATAAGGATGGTCAAGGGGTGACACGTAAGACCTTGAACCCAAATGGCGCTACGTCTGGTTTTGCAGGGACGCTCGATATGAATATGTCGAACAACAGCAAGTTGGCGCGTGGCCAGAACAGCGAAATTATCGGTCTGGCCTACTGGGCGCGCACACACGACATTCGTGGAAAGGACTGGACGGCCGCGCCGGACAAGCAGCGCCCCGGCCTGCGGGTGAGATCGTTCTTCTTTGATGTGAACGAATTCAACCTCGAATCCGATCCTGCAAAGCGCCGCAGCAACAACCAGTATTACCTGGCGGCTAAATACGGCGGCTTCTTTACCCTGGATGGGCAAAAAAGCAAGGTTTACAACACTCAGGGTAACCCCTTCTATGACCAGAATGGCAACCCCGACAACGACGTGTGGCAGGATCAGAGCGAAAAAAATGGCGTCCATGAACGGCCCAATGAGCCGGAGACGTACTTCATTCAAAGTAACGCGCGCGGAGTGCTGAAAGCATTTGACAAAATCTTCGGCGACGCTGTGACGGCCGAACGCAGTATTGCTGGTGTAGCTGCGTCGGGCAGCAGCCTGACAAATGCCGGTTTGTACAGCTATCAGGCTTCGTACGACACGGAACATTGGACGGGCGATCTGAAGGCGTACCATATTACCTCGTCGAGCATGAACCCCGAGAATGAGGTGTGGTCTGCCCAAGAGCGCTTGGCGGCAAGAGTTGCGACGCCTAACGGTTTAGCGGGACGCAAGATCGTCATCGGCCGGCGCGGTGCTAATCCCAACACGGCGGGTACCTGGTTTACCCACGAGGGGGTTGCGACGGAGGAAGAGCTGATCGTTGATCTGGATCGTGTTTCACCGACGTCGGCCAGCGATGGTCAATGGAAAGACCGCCTGAATTACCTGCGCGGCGACAAAAGCAAGGAAGGTTCGCCGTTCCGCGAGCGCAAAAGCGCGCTGGCCGATGTCGTGAATTCCGGTGCGCAGTATGTGGGTGCGCCGGGAACTTCGGGTAGCATGAGAGAAGGCCGCGCCGATTTTGCCAAGAAACATGCCGACCGCGGAGGTACGGTCTACGTCGGCGTCAACGACGGCATGCTGCATGCGTTCGACGCAGAAACAGGTGATGAGCGCTTTGCCTACATCCCAAGCTGGATGGGACCGAAGCTGAGCGCGCTGACTGACGAAGGTTACAAAAGTGAACATCAGGCCTACGTAGATGCCACGCCGGTCATCGGCGACGCTAAAATAGGCAGCGGAACCAGCGCTAGCGATTGGAAAACCGTGCTGGTCGGCGGAACGGGCGGTGGCGGACGCGGCGTATTTGCCCTGGACGTGACCGATCCGACAAGCTTCGATCCGTCGAAAGTGATGTGGGAGTTCACGCACCTGAATGATGCGGACATGGGCTTTGTGATCGGCAAGCCGCGTATCGTGCGCCTGCTCGTCAGCGGCAGTCCAGAGAAGGATGCGGTTTACCGCTGGTTCGCCATGGTGCCCTCGGGCGTGAACAACTACGTCGAGAGCAAGGTGTATAAAAAGATCGAAGATTACAAGAATAATTCGGCCAACTACGACCGAGTTTTCAGCAGCACAGGCAAACCAGCCATTTTCTTGCTGGCGCTTGATAAACCTGCTGGTCAGGAGTGGAAGATAGGGGAAAATTACTACAAGATTTCCCTGCCCTTCGACACTGCGCTGTCGACCACCAAAGCTACGGGCATCATCAATCTGGAAGCGATGACTGACCGGCTGGGGATGGGCACCACAGAGTACGTGTTTGCCGGTGATTTGCACGGCAATCTGTGGGCGCTTGACTTCACCAAGACGTATGGGGTGAGAGACTGGAACCCAGGAAGAGACTGGACAGCAGGTAACTTGTCGAAGTTCACCACCGGGAGTAGTGGTGCGTATCCGATGTATATCGCCAAGGATGCCTCGGACAATATCCAGCCGATTACGGCGGCGCCCACCATCATGCGTATCAGCGGTGCAGATGGGCAGCATATCGTCGGCTTTGGCACAGGTAAATATATTGAGCCTTCGGATGCCAAGGCTGCCCGGCAGGACACCTACTACGCACTGTACGATAATAACAATAGCGGTAAGAAAAAGGGCAGCAATCGGCCAGGCGTCGTCGGCATTGACGGGCGTAACTACCTGCAAAAGGTGGTTTCCGATGAGCAAGGCAACCTCAAGCCGGAAAGTCCCTTTACCTGGGGAAGCCCTGAAACGGCGAACAGTACGGAACGCGCAGGCTGGTATTACGACCTGCCGAAACAGGGCGAACGTGTGATCTATGATTCCACCTATATTCCGCTGACCACCAAGGTACAGTTCAGCAGTCTGCTGCCCGATGCGGTGGGTACTTCCGGCGTCTGCGGTACCAAGGGCGGCAACGGAAATCTCTACACGATGGATCTGATTGCCGGCACCGGTCAGCGCCGCCTCGTCACCGTAGGCGTGCCGGGACAGCCTCTCGTGCTGTTCGACGATGAAAGCACTACGACAAGCAAAGCCGACAGCACGGGGCGCAGCCTGCGTACGCGCCACGTTGTCACCTTGCAACCAGGTTCCAAGAAGTTAAGTGCCGAGGAAACAGCCAAGGAGCTTCTCGCAGTCGGGCGATTGAGCTGGCGTCAGATCAATAACTATCGGGAGCTGAAACAATGGAAATCAGTGAAACCATGAGGGCGTATATATCCAGGCTGCTGGCCGGTCGAAGGGACAATGCGGGCTTTACCCTGCTCGAGTTGATGATTGTCGTGGCAGTCATTGCTATTCTGGCGGCGATCGCTTATCCCTCCTATCAGGAGTCGGTACGCAAGGGCCGGCGCGCCGAGGCGCGCGCGGCACTCGCCGAGCTGATACAGCAGCAGGAACGCTATATGACGCAGAACAATACCTATAAAGATTTTTCTGCGGACGATACGGATGTGCCGTTCAAGACTTTTGTCGGCAACAGCCTGAGTGAGGCGACGTACACATTGAGTGTAACACCCTGCACAGACGGTAGTATCCGCGAATGTGTGCGGGCAACTGCGACCCCCACGCCAAGATTCCAGGATCCGCGCGTGGGCAAACTGAGCCTGACCACGACCGGCGTCAAGACGTGTACAGATTCTGGCGGCACTAATGACATAGCCAGTGGCAGCGCGGACTTTAAGGTGTGCTGGCCATGAAAACACGATACCTTTTTACAGTTTCGCACGTGCATCGGTGTGCGGTGCGCGGGTTCACGCTGATCGAACTGATGGTGACGATTGTGATTGCTGCCATACTGATGACGATTGCAGTACCTAGTTTTAGGGAAATCCAACGAAATAGCGAATTGACATCTCTCGCCAACACGCTACTGGCTGCTGTCAATTCCGCTCGCGGTGAGGCCATGAAGTACAGTGCCTATGCGATGATAGTACCCAGCGAGGGCGCCGACTGGAATACGGGCTGGCGGGTATTCGTGGATAAAAATATGGATAAAAAGTACAAAGAGGAGGATGATGTGCTATTACTGGAACAGGCCGCGCCGCCCAGCTATATCCGCATTGCCGGCACCGGCTCGGCGGCTGGCAGTTCACCCAGTATTATATTCAACGCTTCCGGCTATGCGGGGGTGGGGAGTACCTTTTCCAACGTAACGATCAATATTAAGCGTAACGATGTAACAGGACCCAGCTATACGCGCCGTCTGAAAATCTCCAAATCGGGTCGTGCGCGCGTCTGCCGGCCTGTCGCTGATTCGGACGCCAATTGTTCTGATGGTAGCAGTGGTGATGGCAGCTAAGGGTCACTGATCGAATGATTGTCTGGGCGAGCGCCGTGTTGCACGGCGCTCGTTGTTTTTTTGAGGCTATGGTTTAGCTGCTGGGCGGACTGTCGAAGAGGAAAGAACTGGATGCTAACCAAGGGGGGTGACTAAGCGATCTCGATATGGCGTGCGGGTTGTGGCTTTCAGGTGCATTTCTTGATCTATTGCAGCAGACCAGACTGCACCGTATGAAAATGACTTCAAATGGGGCAACGTGGGAAATTAAATACTTCCGGTATATAAGGTATATCGCTGGAACTACAATCGTTTTCTATTCCATTAAAGACTCGGGGGCGGGGATGAATTTTACCCGCCCCATCATCGCGGCATTTTTTGAAAAAATCACTTATTTAGCCATTCCGGTGGCTTGGCAATACCAGCGGTTCGTGGCATTTTTTAGCCATTTCTGCACGGTGAGATCATCCCGATTCTTTACCAAGCCGTATTTCTCCCTTTGTTGAATGTTTGAAAATGTCCGCAGCGATATGGGCTGCCCTGATGATGTCTGAAACCTCTTTGTGCTGTCCCCGTATTTATTGTGGCCGTTTTGCGCCGTCACCGACTGGATTGCTGCACTTCGGATCACTGGTGGCGGCCGTAGGAAGTTATCTTGATGCGCGCGTGCATGGTGGCCGGTGGTTGGTGCGTATCGAGGATGTCGATGCACCGCGCGCAGTACCCGGCGCGGCGGATGCGATTTTGCATACCCTAGAGGGGTTTGGGTTTGTGTGGGATGGCGAGGTATGGCGGCAAAGCCGCCGCAGCGAGGCCTATCGTGATGCGCTCGCCCGTTTGCAGACGGCAGGTCATGTTTACCCTTGTGGCTGTTCGCGTAGTGAGATCGCCGCTGTTGCCAGCCGGAAGTCTATCGATGGCGGTTTGCTGTATCCGGGCACATGCCGCGCTGGTCTGGCCGCCGGGCGGGTGGCGCGTGCATGGCGCTTGCGCGTTCCCGATCGAGAATGGGGGTTCAGCGATCGTGTACAGGGCGAAGTTCGGCAAAATCTGGCGCGGGATACGGGCGATTTCGTCGTGTTGCGTGCGGACGGGTTGTTCGCTTATCAGTTGGCCGTGGTCGTCGATGACGCCGCACAGGGCGTCAATGCCGTCGTGCGCGGCGCAGATCTGATTGATTCGGTGGTGCGCCAAATTTGGCTGCAGCAGTGCTTGGGCTTGCCTGCGCCGTCTTATGCGCATTTGCCGATTGTCGTCAATGTGGCGGGGGAGAAGCTCTCGAAACAGACGCGTGCGTCGGAAGTGGATGTTGCGCAGGGCAGCCGCTTGTTGTGTGAGGTATGCGCCTTTCTTGGGCATCCGCCGCCGATCGATCTGTACGGCGCGCCGTTGGCGGATTTCTGGCGTTGGGCGATTTCAGTCTGGTCGATCAATCGGGTGCCGAGGAAGTTAAAGATACCTCACCATTCCTGCGGTGGTCGGGATGGCCTAAAATAGCGCACATTACTGGCGCGTTTTTAAAGGGACGCGCCATCATTGTTTTACGTTTTTGTTTTCGCCGCCGTGTTTGTGTCGAGGCGATCGAAGTATCCGGTCATTGTTTATTTTTGTCGCCATCGCAGTTGCCGGTGGCTGTTGAGGAGATTTTGATCATGGCAGGTCCGCAAGATGTCATTAAGATGATCGAAGAGAATGACGCCAAGTTTGTCGATTTGCGTTTTACCGATACCATCGGCAAGGGGCAGCACGTGACCGTTCCCGTATCGCATTTCGATGAGGACAAATTTGAAAGCGGCCATGCGTTCGATGGTTCTTCGTTCGCTGGCTGGAAGGGCGTTCAGGCGTCCGACATGCTGCTCATGCCGGACGCTGACACTGCGTATCTCGATCCTTTCTACGACGCGACGACCGTGGTGCTGACCTGCGATGTCGTCGATCCAGCCGATGGCCGTGGCTATGACCGAGACCCGCGTTCGATCGGCAAGCGCGCCGAGGCGTATCTGAAATCCTCCGGCATCGGCGATATTGCCTACTTTGGCCCGGAACCGGAGTTCTTCGTTTTCGATGGTGTTGAATGGTCGGCCGACATGTCGGGATGCAGCCTGAAGATTCATTCATCCGAAGCCGCCTGGAATCCGGGGGAGCGCAATGGTGGTGATGGCTTTTCCGGCCATCGTCCGGGCATTAAGGGTGGATATTTTCCGGTACCGCCGGTTGATAGCCTGCATGATATCCGCTCGGCAATGGTGCTGACGCTCGAATCCTTAGGTATCCCTGTTGAAGTGCACCACCACGAAGTTGCCAATGCCGGGCAATGCGAGATCGGCAGCGTTTTCAGCACGCTGGTACGCCGTGCCGACTGGACGCAAACGCTCAAGTACGTTGTTCATAATACGGCGCATCAGTACGGCAAAACGGCAACGTTTATGCCTAAGCCCATCGTCGGCGACAATGGTTCGGGCATGCATGTGCATCAGTCGATCTGGAAGGATGGCAAAAACCTGTTTGCGGGTAACGGCTACGCGGGGCTATCGGAAGCCGCGCTGTTCTATATCGGCGGCATTATCAAGCACGCCAGGGCGCTGAATGCGATTACCAATCCCGGCACCAATTCGTACAAACGTCTCGTGCCGCACTTTGAGGCGCCCGTCAAGCTGGCTTATTCGGCGAAGAACCGCTCGGCCTCCATCCGAGTGCCTTATGCTGTATCGGATAAGGCACGTCGTGTCGAAGCCCGTTTTCCGGATCCGATCGCCAATCCGTATTTGTGTTTTGCGGCGTTGCTGATGGCAGGGCTGGATGGCATTCAGAACAAGATTCACCCCGGCGATCCGGCGGACAAGAATCTCTACGACCTGCCACCGGAAGAAGAAAAGCGTATTCCGACCGTGTGTGCCAGTCTGGAGGAAGCATTGGGGCATCTCGACCAGGATCGCACATTCCTGACCAAAGGCGGTGTTTTTTCCAACGACTGGATCGACGCTTATCTTGCACTGAAAATGGATGAAGTGAACAAGGTGCGGATGACGACGCATCCGGTGGAGTTTGACCTGTATTACAGTTGCTGAACGCTTGCTTCTTTGGGACGGTTGCGCAAAGAAAAACCGGGGGAGGCCCGGATACCGGAAAAGGGTTGGGGTGGCGGCCGAAATTATCAAGGCCGTTGTGCATGCCCGGTGTGATGTATATCTTCCCTGAGTAGGGATAGGGCGGGGATGTCCTGAGCAAAATCGGGTAAGCGCGGACGATGTTTCTTTCTTCTGCGAGCAGTATGCTGCCGGTTTTGCGTGCCGTGTGAGAACGGGGTGTAGAAGGTTCCAGTGGTGTTGCCTGTGCTTCGCTCCAGGACGGGATGGATGTCATCGGTGCGGAGTGGACAGTGTTTGGACAATCCCCCTTGTTTTTCATTGTATTTCCGGAAATCATCCAATACACTGTCAGCTATGGGTAAGAGCGTGCATTGTGCGCGCTGGCTGTATGATGGAGTAACAATGCAAACCAGAGTTTTGTTGATTGCGGGCAGCTTGCTGTGGCTGGCGGCTTCCCCGGTATATGCCGATATTTATAAGTGTATTGGTGAGGGGGGACGTATCACGTATTCCAACGTGACCAAGCGCGGTTGTACGCGGCTCCACCTGGATCCGCTGCCGACGGTTTCTTCGACACCTTCCTCGTCGTCAAAAACAACGGCGAGTACCTCGACGCCTTCATCCTTCCCCAGGGTTGAGAATGATGCGCAAAAGGCGCGGGATAATGACCGACGGCGTATTCTCGAAGGCGAACTGGCCGCCGAGCAGCAAAGTCTTGATGAAGCCAAACAGGCATTGGCCGCCCAGGAAGCGATTCGTAACGGCAATGAGCGCAACTATCAGAAAGTGCTGGATCGTATCCAGCCGTTCAAGGATAAGGTTTCGCTACACGAGCGTAATATAGAATCGATCGAATCTGAGCTTAAGCGCGTGCGCTAAGGGCGTCGTACCAGTTTCGCGGTGAACGAATCTGCCGGGCGTTGCCGATGCACAATACGATGCCGGCGCCTGTAAACATTGCGCCGGGCGGGATGATGATCCAGCCGCAGCGGCAGCTTTCTGCGAATGTTCTATGCGTGCTTTGCGGGCGGCTGATGGCGGTTGCATCGTCTATCAGGTGGCATTGAATGCACCGGTCGATCTGATCGGCATCATCACTTTTTCGTTCTGATTGCGCCTGTTGCCTTTATTGCGCCCGTCATTTTATTGCTCCCGTTTATTGTCCATGTCATCCTCCGAATCCATCGCTGCTACTGCTTTGACGGTTCCATCTGTTGCCCAGACCCAGGTCCCTTCCATCCTGATTGACAATGCGCGCCTGAATGCCTGCCTGGGCGAGGCGCGCCACCGTTTTTCCATCACTGCCCTGGCCGAATGTCCGTCGACCAGCACCCTTCTGCTTGCCTGTAGCGCCCAGGGGGCGCCGTCTGGCAGCGTCATCGTATGCGACCGGCAGACGGCGGGGCGCGGCAGCCGTGGCCGCCGCTGGTCGGCTTCACCACAGGCCAGTCTGACGTTTTCGCTACTCTGGCATTTCACGTGCGAGCAGGCGCAGCTTTCCGGTCTCTCGCTGGGCGTCGGGCTGGCTGTTGTGCGCGCACTGGATGATTGCGGTGCGCGAGGCGCGATGCTCAAGTGGCCGAATGACGTGCTTTACCATGATGCCAAGCTGGCCGGCATCCTGATCGAACTGTGTGGTGATCCGGCGCAGGCTCAGGCAGTGATCGGCATCGGACTGAACCTGCTACCGCCGGATGCGGATAAAACGGGAAAACCGGATGGCGCCACAGAAGCATTCATGATGCCGGCGACTTCGGTCGATGTCATGGTCTCGCCTGCGCCCGAGCGCAACCTTCTTCTGGCGGCGATACTCAAAGCGCTGGCGGCGATGCTCGACCGCTTTGCCCAAACGGGATTTGCCGGGCTGCGCGACGAATGGCTGGCGCGCCATGCCTGGCAGACACGTCCGGTGCGCGTGTTGCGTGATGGTCGCGTTGTGGCGGAAGGGCTATGTTGCGGCGTTGACGTTGATGGCACGCTGCTCGTGCAGACGCCGGTAGGCGTTATCCGCTGCTTGTCCGGCGATGTCAGCCTGCGGGCAGCGTCATGATCGTTGCGATCGACGTTGGTAACAGCCGACTTAAATGGGGGGTGCATGATGGTCGCGGATGGCGTGTGCGCGGTACGCTGCCGACGGCAGAAGCGGCCGCGCTCGCCGATGTGGCGACAGGCTGGCCGGTTCAGGCTCAGGCCGTTGCCTGCAATGTTGCCGGCCAGACGGCGGAGGATGCCGTCACAGCGGCCCTGCAAGGCCGATATGCCGTGTGCTGGCTGCGTGCGAGCAAGGCTGCGTGTGGCGTTCGCAATGCCTATGAGCGACCGGAAACGCTGGGCGCTGACCGCTGGGCCGCATTGATCGGCGCGCGTAGCCGCAACCAGGGCGATTGTCTCGTTGTCTGCGCCGGCACGGCGACGACCATTGATCATCTCGATGCTGAAGGGGTTTTTCGTGGAGGGCTGATTCTGCCGGGTCTGCACCTGATGCGCGCTTCGCTGGCGCGCAATACCGCAAATCTGCCGCTGGCTGAAGGCCGCTTTTGCGCCGAACCGCGTTCAACTGCTGACGCAATTACCAGCGGCTGCCTGTTTGCCCAGTGTGCGGCCATCACCAGCCGTTTTATTTCTCTGCCGGCAGGGGCTGGCTGTTTGCTGACCGGCGGCGCAGCGGCGGTGATTGCGCCGTACTTGAATATTCCTCATGTCCTGGAGGAGAATCTCATCCTCGACGGGCTAGCGCATTTTGCCAATGCGCAAATAGCCTGACGCAGCCGTTTCACCCATCTCTCAGATGTTTATCAGATACGGAGGACCTCGATGCTGCCCAAACTGGTATCGACGCTGCCATCTTTCATCGCCTATTTTGCGGTTGCCGTTGCACTGTTGGCCGCGTTTCTGCTGATCTATGTCAATGTGACGCCGTACAACGAACTGGTGCTGATCGAGCAGGGGAACACCGCAGCGGCGATCAGCCTGTCCGGGGCGTTGATCGGCTTCGCCATGCCGATCGCGAATGTCATTGCTCATAGCGACTCGCTGGCCGATCTCGCCGCCTGGGGCGCAATTGCCGGCCTCATTCAACTGCTTACCTATCTGGTTGTACGTTTGACGCTGCCGCGCCTGGCCGTGGATATTCCTTCCGGCAAGATTTCCGAAGCGACATTGCTGGCCGCACTATCAGTCGTCATCGGCTTGATCAACGCGGCCTGTATGACCTACTGATTTCTCACTGATTTTTCTGTATCGGGAGACTCTCATGGACGGTTTTGATTTTAAACGGGGCCTGATGGGCTTTGCCAAGAAGCAGTTCATCGACGTTATTCACTGGACCGAGGAAAACGACGGCGTGCTGGCCTATCGTTATCCCATGCAGGATTTCGAAATCCAGAACGGGGCGAAGCTGACCGTGCGCGACTCGCAGATCGCCGTTTTCGTCGACAAAGGGCAGCTTGCCGATGTGTTCGGACCTGGTTTGTATACCTTGAAAACGGATACTTTGCCGCTGCTGACCAACCTCAAGAATTGGGACAAGCTGTTCGAATCGCCCTTCAAGTCGGATGTTTATTTTTTCTCCACGCGCTTGCAGCTTGACCGCAAATGGGGGACGCCGAATCCGGTGACGATTCGCGACAAGGATTTCGGTATGGTGCGCATGCGTGCATTCGGCATCTACTCGTACCGGCTGGCCGACCCGAAGAAATTCTACAAAGAGGTCATGGGGACGCGGGAAAGCTATACCGCCGACGACCTCGACGGCCAGCTGCGCAATCTCGTCATTGCGGGTATCAGCGGCCTGTTTGGCGAATCCGGGGTGCCTTTCATCGACATGGCAGCGAACCAGACAGCGCTGGCCGAAAAGCTCCAGGGAACGCTGGCGCCTGCCTTCGAGCGCTACGGCCTGTTGCTTGATTCATTTGTCGTTCAGAATGTGTCTCTGCCTGAGGAATTGCAGCAGCTGCTCGATAAGCGCATCGGCATCAACATGATTGGCGGCATGCAGGCCTATACGCAGATGCAGGCCGCCGATGCGATTCCGCTGGCGGCGCAGAACGAAGGCGGACTGGCTGGCCTGGGTGCGGGACTTGGCGTGGGGCTGGGAACCGGGCAGATGGTCGGTCAGGCAATGGCGCAGGCCCTGCAAACCGGCGCAACTGCGCCAGCGGCTACGCCGGCAGCGCCGGCCACTCCAGCGCATGCCCCTGCGGCGGCGGGCGCAGCGGCGGCGATTTCGGCCGACGAGGTGGCTGCGACGCTGGAAAAACTGCACGGACTGATGACCAAAGGCATCCTGACGCAGGATGAGTTCAACGCCAAAAAAGCGGAGCTACTGGGTCGGCTTGCCTGATCCGGAGACTTCGATTTCCGCGCTCCTGCCGATTCAGGATTCCCCGTGAAAACCGCTCACTGCCCATCCTGCGGCGCGCCCGTCGTATTTAAGTCGGCGGCGTCGGTCTATGCTATCTGCGAGTTCTGCCACAGCACCTTGCTGCGCGATGGCGAATCGCTCAAGAACCTCGGTCGCATGGCCGATCTGATGGACGATCCCTCACTGATCCGGATCGGTACCGAGGGGAAATACCAGGGCGTGCACTTTGGCGTCATCGGGCGCATTCAGCTCAAGTACGAATTGGGCATGTGGAATGAGTGGTATCTTCTGTTCGACGATGGGCGCAATGCCTGGCTTTCGGAAGCGGGCGGCGAGTACGTGCTCAGTAGGCAGCTATCGTCCGAGGGGGAGCTGCCGTCCTTCAAGTCGCTCAGCCCGGAAGCGCATGTAGCAATCGATGGTCAGCGCTTTACGGTCACCAATCTGACCACGGCGCGCTGCATTGCCGGGCAAGGCGAGCTGCCCTTCAAGGTTGCCAGCGGCTACGACGTCAATACCGCCGACCTGCGCGATGGCCAGAAGTTCGCCACCATCGACTACAGCGAATCGCCGCCATTGTTGTTCCTCGGTGAACCGGTGAAATTCGACGCGCTGGCGCTGAGCAATCTGAACGAATCGCCGGCCGAATTATTTTCTACGGCGGACGCGGGTCGGCGCCTTAAGGTCGAAGCGTTCAGCTGCCCGAACTGCGCGGCGCCACTGACCATTCATTCGATAGCGATCAAGAGTATCGGCTGCCCTGGATGTGGAACCTTGCTTGGCGTCGAGAACGACAAGGTGCAGCAGCTTTCCAAGGCGGCGCAGAAACTGCATATCCAGCCGTGGCTGCCGCTGGGCAGCAAGGGACGCCTGGCGGATGTTGACTGGGAAACGATTGGCTTTATGCGGCGCTTTTCCCGGTCGGAGGGTGAAAAATATTTCTGGCGGGAATACCTGCTGTTCAATGCCAAGGAAGGCTTTGCCTGGCTGACGGAATATGACGGGCACTGGAATTTCGTTCGCACGCTGTCCAATCCGCCTTCGGCGCCGCAGCAGAGCAGAGGCCCGATCCGCTACGCCCAGACGACGTTCAAGCATTTCAGCCTGGCGCAGGCCGAGGTCGATTATGTGCTGGGCGAATTCTACTGGCGCGTCCGTGTCGGCGAAACGTGCAGCGTTGATGACTTCATTTCCCCGCCCAGAATGCTTTCGCGCGAAGTCACGGAAAATGAAGTCACCTGGTCGGAAGGCGTGTATACCGAGGCGAGCCTTATCCGCCAGGCGTTCGGCGTCACGGCCGCTCCCCTCACGCAGCGCGGTGTCTATGCCAACCAGCCCAATCCGTGGAATGCGGCATTCCGGAAGAGCCTGTGGCTAAATGGTGTGTTTCTGCTGGTGGCGACGCTGATACAACTGGCTTTTCTTCTCTCCTCCCCGAGCGGCAGCGTCCTTAAAGAGAATTTCGTCTTGTCCGCAGATAATGCGGAGCCATTGCTGACTTCGCGGGAGTTTGTGCTGAAGGAACCAGCGCGGGCTTTGCGTCTACAGCATCAGACGGATATTGATAACAACTGGGTGGGCCTGTCCAGCGTGCTGGTCGAAAAACAGACCGGCGCGGCGTATCGTGCGGACCAGGAAATCGGGTATTACTACGGTGTCGATGACGGCGAACGCTGGTCAGAGGGTTCACGCTCGGACGCTATCGTTTTCAGAAACCTTCCCGCCGGCGCCTACTATCTCAACATCGAGTACGAATTGGGGGATGGCGTCAAGACGGCAGGCTACCGTGTTGCCGACAGTGTGTCGCTGACGTTCAATCCGGTGGGCTGGTCGAGCTATTTTCTGCTTATCCTGAGTCTGGCGGCTTTCCCGCTTCAGGCGGGCTTGCAGCTTTCCAATTTCGAGACGGCGCGCTGGGCTGAAAGCGATTATGCCGAAGAAGAGGATGACGAGGATGACGAAGATGACGATGAGGATGACGACGAATGATCTGGCGGATAAACCACCGATCCGGCGCTAGCCCGGAATTTGCCATACGTGTCCGGCGGAAGAATGAAGCATGCGGCAAGGCGCTGCAACGCCGGATGGAAAAGCCGGGCATTTAACCGAAGCGGCGGGAGTCATTACGGATGTTCAAGACCAATATCGTGGTCGGGTTGCTGATGCTGGCGCTTTTTACCTATGCCCAGTATCAGGGCTGGAATTTATTTGAATCGACGGCCGCATCCGTCCCGAGGCAGGCGGCCGGCCTGGGCCGGACGTACCACAAGTAATGACGGCGGGCGGTGGTTTGGGCGGCAAAGGCAATCATGCGGCGGCGCTGATGCGCTGCTTTTGTGGTCTTCAGTCGTCGCAAAACCGTCGGCGCTATAAGCGACGGTATGCCCGATGCCGCACGGTGGCGATAGTTGAGGGCATTTGAGGGATGATGATGCCGTGAATCAGGCGCTGCTGTTTTCCGTCTTCATCGTCGCTTCCTGCGGACTGGCTTACGAGCTGATCGCCGGCGCGCTGTCGAGTTACTTGCTCGGCGATTCGGTCATGCAGTTCTCGACGGTGATCGGCACTTACCTGTTCGCCATGGGAATCGGCTCCTGGCTGTCCCGCTTCATTGACCGCAAGCTGTCGGCGCGCTTTGTGCAGATCGAACTTATGGTCGGCGTCCTGGGTGGGTTCTCGGCTGCCGGGCTGTTTTTTGTCTTTGTCTGGTTTTCCGGGCCGTTCAAGCTGGCGCTGTATCTGATGGTGCTGCTCATCGGCATCCTCGTCGGCATCGAGATCCCCCTGATCATGCGCATTCTCAAAAACGACCTCAGTTTCAAGGATGTCGTTTCACAGGTGCTGACTTTCGATTATCTCGGCGCGCTGGTCGTCTCCATCCTCTTCCCCGTGCTGCTGGTGCCGTATCTCGGACTGGTGCGCAGCGGGCTGTTGTTCGGGCTGCTCAATGTGCTGGTTGCCATATGGGCGTTCTGGCTGTTTCGTGAACAGCTGCACGGCGCGTTCGGCCTCAAGGCGCAGGCGGGCGTGTCGCTGGTGGCCCTGGCGCTGGGTTTTGTCGGCGCCGGGTGGTTTACGGATTTTGCCGAGGCGCAGCTTTATGCCGACGAGATCATTCATGCCGAAAGCTCGCCCTACCAGCGCATCGTCATCACGCGCTGGCGCGACGACCTGCGTTTGTTCCTCAACAACAATCTGCAATTCTCCTCGCGCGACGAGTACCGTTACCATGAGGCGCTGGTGCATCCTGGCCTGGCAAGCCTGCCGCAGGCGCAGCGTGTGCTGATTCTCGGCGGCGGCGACGGCATGGCGGCGCGCGAGGTGCTCAAGTATCCGCAGATCGAATCGATCACGCTGGTCGATCTCGACCCGGCCATGACCCGGCTGTTTTCAACCGCGCCGGCGCTACGCCGGCTGAACGCCGATGCGCTCAATTCGCCGAAACTGCGCCTCATCAATAGCGATGCGCTCAAATGGCTGGAGGAGAACGACGAACGCTTCGACTTCATCATCATCGATTTCCCCGACCCGTCCAATTTCGCCATCGGCAAGCTCTACAGCGCGGCGTTTTACCGTTTGCTGGCAAAACACATGCATGCCGATTCGCTGGCCGTCATCCAGTCCACCTCGCCGTTTTATGCCCGGCAATCGTTCTGGTGCATTGTGACGACGCTGGAGAGCGTCGGCCTGACGGCAACGCCTTACCACACACTGGTACCTTCCTTCGGCGAATGGGGTTACGTGCTGGCTGGCCGGCGCACCTACCGGCCGCCGGAGAAATACGACGTGGCGATGCGCTTTCTGACGCCGGAAACGACGCCGGCGCTGTTTGATTTTCCCAAGGACATGGCGCGCGTCGAGGCCGAAGTGAACCGCCTCAACAATCAGGCGCTGGTGCGTTACTTTGAACGCGAATGGGAGCAAGCGATCCGATGAGACGGTGCGATGCGCGACTTCATGAGGCGCCCGTCATGTGCTGCGTGTATTGCCGCTTCACGCCTATACGCCGATGTGCGGCCTTGACCGGGGTGTAAGCCTATGGATCGCCGGGCTTTCCTGACCTCGCTGGCGGCGGCCGGACTGTCGCCGCTGGCGGGCTGTTCGCGCCCGGCGCAGCAGCACTTGCCGCCGGGGAGGCTGTCCGGCGCCTCGGCAGATTGGGGGCATGCGCTGCGCGAGCCAGATAAACTGCCGCCGCCGTCGGAAACCCTGCGTATTCCCGTAGCGATCGTCGGTGGCGGCATCGGCGGTCTCTCGGCGGCGTGGAAGCTGGCAAAGTCGGGGTGTAAGGATTTTCTGCTGTTTGAGCTGGAGGCCGAGCCGGGCGGCAACGCACGCGCCGGTCGCAATGCGGTGAGCGAATATCCGCTGTCGGCGCACTATTTGCCCCTGCCTGCGCCTGAAGCCCGCGCCGTGCGCGAACTGCTGGCCGAGCTGGGCGTGCTGGAAGGCGATCCGTTTGCACGGCGGCCGCGCTATGACGAGCGCTATCTGTGCGCTGTGCCGCAGGAGCGGCTGTATCGCAATGGCTGGTGGGAAGACGGCCTACTGCCGCATGTCGGCGTTGCGGCGGCTGAGCGGGCGCAATATCGGCGTTTTTATGCACTAATGGCCGCCTTTCGGCAGCGCAGAGACGACGGCCGCCCGGCGTTTGCCCTGCCCATGGAAAATTCCAGCCGCGCCAGCGATCTGCTTGCCCTCGACCGGCTGACAATGCGCGATTGGCTGCGGGCGCAGGGGTTCGATTCGCCGCATCTGCACTGGTACGTCGATTACGCCTGCCGCGACGACTATGGCACGGGCAGCGGCGAAACCTCGGCCTGGGCGGGCATTCATTACTTCGCCTGCCGCAGCGGCGAAGCGCAGGATGCAGCGGGCGATACGGTGCTCACTTCGCCCGGCGGCAATGCCTGGCTGGCGCGCGGGCTAGCCGATTCGATCCGAACGCATGCCGGCGAGCAGGTGATGACGGGCACGCTGGCCTGGCGCGTACAGGAAGCGGGTGAGCACATTGCGATCGACCTGTGGCAGCCGACGGCGCAGCGCAGCGTGCGCGTGCTGGCCGGACACTTGATCTGGGCGGCGCCGCTGTTCATCGTGCCCTACGTCTTTTCCGGCCATGAACGGTTGGCGAACGCTGCCCGGCGTTTTACCGCCGTGCCCTGGCTAATCGCCAACCTGACGCTTTCACATGCTCCGGAAGACCGGGCCGGCGTCCCGCTGGCCTGGGACAACGTGCTCTATGACAGCCCCGGCCTCGGCTATGTCGTCGCCACGCATCAGATGATCCGCCAGTGGCCGCAGCGCACCGTGTGGACGTACTACCGCGCATTGTCCGGCCAGGCACCGTCGGCTGGCCGCACCCAGCTCGAAGCCATGTCTTACGCGCACTGGGCGGAACAGGTCTTGTCCGATTTGGAGCGTGCGCATCCGGATATCCGGCAGGCGACGGAATATATCGATATTTACCGCAACGCCCACGCGATGGTGCGCCCTGCGCCCGGCCTGATCTGGGGGCCTGAACGGCGGCTGTTTGCCGACAGCGGCAAGCGGACGGGAGAACGTTTACACTTTGCCCATGCCGATGTCAGCGGTTTTTCGCTGTTCGAGGAAGCGCAATATCGCGGTGTGCTCGCGGCAGAGCGGGTGATGCGGCAGCTGGGCAGAAATTTTGTTTCATCGCTTGTCCCCAGCGCACGCGCAGATTCGCCGGCATCGGCATAAAAACCAGCAGCGTTATATCGGGGCAACGAAGGTCAAAAAGACGCCAGAAACACGGGAAGAGAACGAGAAAAAACGATATGCATGGATTGCACCTCATCGCCGAACTTCATGAATGCGACTGCGCCCGCGATCTGCTCGATCGCGTCGAAACGCTGCGTGAAGTGTGCCTGGCGGTCTGCGCCAGCCCCGGGCTGACGCCGGTGGCGCAGGCCTTCCATCAGTTCATGGACGGCAGCCGTCTGGCGGGCGCGACTGGCGCGGTG
This sequence comes from uncultured Propionivibrio sp., assembly GCA_937923255.1. Lineage (GTDB taxonomy): Bacteria > Pseudomonadota > Gammaproteobacteria > Burkholderiales > Rhodocyclaceae > Propionivibrio > Propionivibrio hellwigii. The sequence goes on from CALAIL010000029.1 coordinate 48,221, forward strand.
GTGCTCGCCGAATCGCATCTGGCCGTGCATACCTGGCCTGAATTGCGGGCGGTGACGCTCGATCTTTACGTCTGCAACTTTAGCCACGACAACAGCGCGGCGGCACGCGCCGCGTTTGCGCAGCTGATCGCCCGCTTCTGCCCGCACCGCTGCGTGCAGCGCGAAATCGTGCGTGGACAGATCGGCGCGCCGCCCGGATGAGCGGGTGCGCAGGCGATGTCTCCGCAAGTCGCAAGTGGGGGTAGCCGGCGGATAGGATAGTCGGCAGATAGAGCCGGCCGATAAGGCAGGCACGGTGTGCAAGGCGGCGGACAAGGCTATACTTACGTTTCTGGCATTTTTGAACCGTATTGACTGCATTTGCACTGACTGTTTTTGGAGTTTTCATGGAATCGTTGCGCTTTGTTCTGCCCCAGTCCGAAATTCCCACCCATTGGTACAACGTTGCCGCCGACCTGCCAACGCCGCCCCTCCCGCCGCTGGGCGCCGACGGGCAGCCGGTCAGGCCGGAGCAGATGGCGGCGATTTTCCCGACGGCGATCCTGGAACAGGAAATGTCGTCGGAGCGCTGGATTCCTATTCCGCAGCCGGTGCGCGAGATCTATCGTCTGTGGCGGCCTTCGCCCCTGGTGCGCGCGGCGCGGCTGGAACAGATGCTGGGCACGCCGGCGCGCATCTACTATAAGAACGAAGGCGTTTCGCCGGCCGGTTCGCACAAGCCGAACACGGCGGTGGCGCAGGCGTATTACAACCAGCAGGCCGGCATCCGGCGCATCACGACGGAAACGGGTGCCGGACAGTGGGGCAGTTCAATGGCCTTGGCCGGGCAAATGTTCGGTCTCGACGTGCGCGTCTACATGGTCAAGGTCAGCTACGAGCAAAAACCGTATCGCCGTTCGATGATGCAAACCTGGGGCGCGGAAGTGTTCGCCAGCCCGTCGGAAATGACCCAGACCGGCCGCGATGCGCTGGCCCGCGATCCCAATAACCAGGGCTCCTTGGGGCTGGCGATTTCGGAAGCCGTGGAAGAAGCGGCTGCGCGCGCCGATACCAATTACGCGCTCGGCTCGGTGCTCAATCACGTGGCGCTGCATCAAACGATCATCGGTCTGGAGGCGAAAAAGCAGTTCGAACTGGCCGAAGACTGGCCCGATGTCGTTTTTGCGCCGTGCGGCGGCGGCTCATCGTTCGCGGGGATGGCCTTTCCGTTTTTTGCCGATAACGCCGCCGGCGGCCATCATGGCAAACAGGTGCGGCTGGTGGCTGTCGAGCCAGCCTCGTGCCCGTCATTGACGCGCGGCAAGTATGCCTACGATTTTGGTGATGCCTCCGGCTTTACGCCGATCATGAAAATGTATACGCTCGGCCACGACTTTATGCCGCCGGGCATTCATGCCGGCGGCTTGCGTTACCACGGCGCCTCGCCGCTGGTTTCACAGCTGTATCACGAAAAGCTGATTGAGGCGGTGGCCGTGCCGCAACTGGCAACGTTTGAAGCCGGCGTCATGTTCGCCCATTCCGAAGGGATCATTCCTGCGCCGGAATCCTGCCATGCCATTCGTGCCGCCATCGACGAGGCGCTGCGCTGCAAGGAAAGCGGCGAGCCGAAAACGATTCTGTTCAACCTGACCGGGCACGGGCATTTCGACATGGGGTCTTACGACCGCTATTTCTCCGGCGAGCTGGAGGACTTCTCCTATCCGGAAGCGGCCATTGAAAAATCCCTGAAATGCTTGCCGCAGGTCGGCTAAGCGGCTGACGCCGCGTCCTGAAAGACCACGTCAGACGGTCAGGGAGAGCGGGTCAAGGCGTCGGCGGAAAAGATCGGGAGGGTCGACAAATGCGTGCGCTGGTGTTTTTTCTGGGGGTGGCCAATCTGCTGTTTCTGGCTTGGACACGGGGGTATTTCGGCGATGAGGCGTCGATGAGCGCGGGGCAGATGCAGCGGCGGCAGCTTATGGCGGAACGGGTGAACATCATCGCGCGTGACGAATCCTCGGCCGTGCCGACGGCGAAAGCGCCGGAAAAACAAAACGAGCCGGTTGCGCCGGGAATGCCGGCGGACCGCGCAAGCCCCGCGCAGGATAATCCGCCGGCTCGGGAAACGCAGCAAAGCGCGGACAGACGGGCGGAAGAAAACGCCCCCGCAAAGCCGGCACCGGAAAAAACCGAACCGAGCAAGACGGAAAAACCCGTTAGCATGGTTTGCCTGACGCTGAATGATCTGAACGCCGACGAGCTGGCGCGCGTCACGGAGATCACCGGCGGCCGTTTCCGCGATTTTCGTGTCGATCGCCGTTCCTCTGCCGGTAGTCGGAGCTATTGGGTATTCATTCCGCCGCTGGGCAGCCGGCAGGCGGCCGATCGTCAGAGCGAGGTGCTCAAGCGGGCCGGGGCGCCGGAATTCTTTATCGTGCAGGAACCGCCAGCCATGCGCTTTGCCATTTCGCTGGGCGTGTTCTCGACCCGCGAAGCGGCCGAGGAACGGCTGACCGATCTGCGCCTCAAAGGCATCGATGCCGCGCGTGTGGGCGAGCGCGAGACGCGCTCGGCAACCTATCAGCTTGAACTGCGCGGGCCGGAACCCCGGGCCGGCGCTTTGCGGCAGGCCATTGCCGGCGCGCTGCCCAAAGCGCGGCTGGCGTCCTGCAAGGCAAAATAAACGCCGGCATGGGCGGGTAAATCGTGGGTTTTATCGTTGGCCTGACCGGCGGCATCGGCAGCGGCAAAAGCGCAGTCGCCGCCCGCTTTGCCGATCTGGGCATTGCCGTCGTCGATACCGATGCCATTGCCCATGAACTGACCGGCGCCGGTGGCGCAGCCATGCCCGCGATTGCCGCGGCGTTTGGCCCGGCGGTCGTGTCGGCCGCTGGCGCGCTCGACCGCGCTGCCATGCGTCGCCTGGCCTTTGCCGACGCCGGCGTCCGGCAGCGGCTGGAAGGCATCCTGCATCCCATGATCCGGCACGAAGCGCTGGCGCGCTGCGAACAGGCACTTTCGCAGCATTCACCTTACGTCATTCTGGCGGTGCCTCTGCTCGTCGAATCCGGCGCCTACCGTCAATATGTCCGGCGCGTGCTGGTGGTCGACTGTGACGAGGCGGTGCAAGAGCAGCGCGTCATGGCGCGCAGCGGTCTGGCGGCCGATGAAGTGCGCCGCATCATGTCCACCCAGGCCGCCCGCGCCGAACGGCGGGCGGCGGCGGACGACATCATCGACAACAACGGTGATCTGGCGGCACTCATCCCGCAGGTCGAGGCACTGCATAATCGCTATTTAGCAGCATCAGAAAAGCGGCCCTGAACCCCGAAGAAACGAAGCAGAAAACATAAAATACTCTGAAGCCCTTTAAATACAAGGGACTCAGGGCATCAGAAAACATAAACTAAACTAGAAAATAACCGCTTACCTTTAAAAACACGGCGTTGCTGTGTTGGTCTGGACTTGCCGTACTGAATGTACTGTCAGTGGCTTACCGCCTTGTCTTTTGGCAAAGTCGAGCCGCTATGTAAGGGGATTAGGGCATCCTTCTGAAGCCCACGTGGATAGAGCGTTTCCCCTGCACCCCCTCTGAACCCCTTATGAATAGGTTATTTCCGGGCAGGTGCCTCTAAAACCCTTATGAATAAAGAGCCGGCAGGTAGGGTACCTGGAAATGCCCTGTTTACAAGGGCTTCAGGGTATCCTCCTCAAAAATGCCCTAAATATACGGGCTAGCAGGCGCCTTGAAACTAAAAAAATAAGAACCGCCACAGCCTGCGCACTGATTTCCACCCACGAAACATCTTTTGATGCCGTTGCGCTGAGCGGCAGCGCGCCCCGCTGACTTTCTTTGCCTCGCCAAAGAAAGTCAGCAAAGAAAGGCGACCCCAGGCGCAGAAGACTCCTTGTCGCGGGTTTGCTTGGCGGCGGGCTTGATAACTCGCTGCGCTCAGACAATCAAGCCCTTGTTCCCGCCAAGCCGCCCCGCGCCTGCGGCTGCGCCTAAGGGGTTTTGGGGCACTCCGTGCTTGCCTTATGCGCGAAATGATATACCTGGAACCCTGCGTGGATAGGGCATTTGCGGGCAGGCGCCTCTGAAACCCTTATGGATAAAGGGCTAGCGGATAGGGTATCCGGAGATGCCCTGTTTACACGGGCTTCAGAGCATCCCTTCGGAGATGCCCTAAATACGCGGGCTAGCGGGCAGCCCTTCTGAAACGCACGTGGATAAAAGTGCTTCGGACAGACTTCCGGAGATGCTCTAAAACTGAAAAACAAGAATCGCCACAGCCTGTGCGCTGACCTTTCCTCTCGAACCGTCTCTTGATGCTGTTGCGCTGAGCGGCAGCGCGCCCCGCTGACTTTCTTTGCCTCGCCAAAGAAAGT
>CALAIL010000030.1 GCA_937923255.1 uncultured Propionivibrio sp.
CTTTTGGCAAAGTCGAGCCGCTATAGATTGTCTGGTTTTTAAAAAGGGCTGCCCGGAAACCCGCGTGGATTGGGCGTTTGCGGGCAGGCACCTCTGTAACCCTTATGAATAAAGGATCTCCGGGTAGGGTTGCCGGAGATACCCTGTTTACAAGGGCTGCAGAGCACCCCCCTTGGAGATGCCCTAAATACGCAGGCTTCAGGCTACCTCTTTTTGGAGATGCGCCTGCGCTCTTTTTACTTTTTTGCCTTCTCCCCAAATTCCTCTCCTAAAGGGCGAGGGGATTTTTGGGTGCTCTGAACCCCGCGTAGATAAAGGCGTTCTGGGTAGGCACCTCTGGAACCCTTATCAATAAAGGGCTAGCGGGCAGGGTGCCCGGAAACGCCCTATCCACGCGGGTTTGCGGGCAGCGCTGCTGCGCCCGTGTGGCGCGGCCTCAGGCCTTCTGCGTGGGAATCGATTCGCCCGTGCGCTTGATGCGGTTCTGGGCGTCGGCGTAGATCAGTTTCGGTTTGTGTGTGGCCAGTTCGGCTTCGTTATACACGGCAAAGCTGGCGATGATCAGCAGGTCGCCAGGCGCGGCGCGGCGGGCGGCGGAACCGTTGACCGAAATGATGCCTGAGCCGCGTTCGGCGCGGATGGCATAGGTGGTGAAGCGTTCGCCGTTGTCGACGTTCCAGATGACGATTTGTTCGTTTTCCAGAATGTCGGCGGCTTCCAGCAGCGTTTCGTCGATGGCGCACGACCCTTCGTAATGCAGTTCGGAGTGCGTTGTGGTGACGCGGTGCAGCTTGGACTTGAGCATGGTTCTTTGCATGGGGATGCCTCGGTACGGTAGCAATAAGAAAAATTGGGTGCGATTCTAGACGGTGTGACCGCCGTGTCAAGCGGAATCGGCGATGACTTCAAGGTTGTCGATCAGGCGTGGCGTTCCCAGCCGGCTGGCGGCCAGAATGACCAGCGCGCGGTCGCCAGGCTGCGGTTCTTGCAGATCGGCCTGGCGGCGAATGGCGACATAATCGGTTTTCCAGCCGTGTGCGTCGAGTTCGGCCATGGCGTCGCGTTCGAGCTGGGAAAAATCGTGCCTGCCCGCCTGGATGGCCGCCTTGATCTGGTGCAGCACACGGTTCAGGCGGGCGGCCTCGGCACGCTCTTCGGCCTTGAGGTAGGCATTGCGCGAAGAAAGCGCCAAGCCGTCTTCGGCGCGCACGATTTCTCCGCCGATGATCTCGATTGGCAAAGCCAGCTGGCGCACCATGTTGCGCAGAATCATGAGCTGCTGGTAGTCCTTTTTGCCGAATAGGGCCGCATGCGGCTGCAGGATGTTGAACAGCTTGAGCACGACCGTGGCGACGCCGCGGAAATGGCCGGGGCGGAATTCGCCTTCGAGTTGGCCCTGGATGGGCGGCGGATCGACATGGTACTGCTGGGGTTCGGGGTATAAATCGGCCTCGGTGGGCGCAAACAGAATGTCGACGGCCGCTTCGCGCAGATGCGCGCAATCGGTCTCGAAGGTGCGCGGATAACTGTCGAAATCCTCATTAGGGCCAAATTGCAGGCGGTTGACGAAAATGCTGGCGACAACCGTATCGCCGTGCGCGCGCGCCTGTCGCATCAGCGACAGATGACCCGCGTGCAGGTTGCCCATGGTCGGTACGAAAACGATGCGTCCGCGTTGCTTGAGCGCGTGGCGGAGTTCAGAAACGGTAGCGTGGATTTGCATCGCAAAGCCTTTCGAATGACGATGACGGAAAATGAAAAAAAACAGGAATACGGTGGCTGGTCCGGGGACTGATGGCGCCTGCGGCATAGCCGCAATTTGCGGCAGACCTGGAAATCCGGATAAAGACCGAAAAAGCTGCGGCAGGTCCGACGGACGATCTCTCTCTATCTCGCTAGGCGGGTGGTAGAAACTTTAAAAAAACGATCAATGAATGGGATCAGTGGCGTGGAAATGCCGGCGATCCGGCGAGGCGTCAGGAAATGAAAAAGAGACAGAGACGAAAAGAATGCAAAAAGGCAAACGGGATAAACGACGCCATCCGGATCACAAAGAACACAGGAGCATACGGGAGCCATATGGGTGGAGTGCGAGGTGCGTTTCTTTCCGTCTTGCCGGCAGTATTGCTGGCGCGCGTGCGGCAGCAATGTTCAGCAGCGACGGTTCATCGGCAAACGTCTTATCAATAACAGTGTTCGGCACCCGGGAAGCTGCCGTCCTTGACAGCGGCGGTGTAGGCGGACAGCGCGCCGACAATCGAATCCTGCCCGGCCATGAAGTTGCGCACGAAGCGCGGCTTGCGGCCGGGCGCGACATCGAGCATGTCGTGCAGCACCAGCACCTGCCCGGAACAATCCTTGCCGGCGCCGATGCCGATGGTCGGCACGGCGAGCTTCGCCGTGATTTCCGCGGCGAGCGGCGCCGGAACCGCCTCCATCAGCACCATCGCTGCGCCGGCTTCCTGATGCGCCAGACTGTCGGCCACAAGCTGTGCTGCGCCGCTTGCGTCCTTGCCCTGTACCCGGTAGCCGCCCAGCTGATGGACGGACTGCGGCGTCAGTCCCACGTGGGCGCAGACCGGGATGCCGCGCGCGACCAGGTAGCGCGTGGTGTCAGCCATGCCAGCGCCGCCTTCGATCTTGACCATCTGGGCGCCAGCGGCCATCAGCGGAACGGCGTTACGGAAGGCGATCTGTGGGCTTTCCTGATAGCTGCCGAAAGGCATGTCGGCCAGAATCAGCGGGCGCTGGCAGCCGCGCGCGACACTGGCGGTGTGATAGGCAATGTGCTCGACGGTGACGGGGAGCGTTGAATCGTACCCCTGGATGACCATGCCGAGCGAGTCGCCGATCAGGATGATGTCGATGCCGGCGGCCTCGCAGGCCTTGGCAAAGCTGGCGTCGTAGCAGGTGAGCATGGCGATTTTTTCACCGGCGGCGCGCATCTTGACCAGATCGAGTTGCGTGAGCCGGCGGGTCGGAGTTTGTGCAGACATGGCAATGTACGATCAGTTGTGGTTCAAGGGAAATTGGACGCGGCAAGGATACACGGCTTGTGCGGCCATGTGTCAAGTGTTTGCGGGGGATTATCCGGGCAAACGGTCGCCATGGCATTTTTTGTTGCGTATTTTTCAGTTACCCCATTTTTTCTGCCGGCGGAAGGCGCTCGATCGCCTGCATCTGCACGGCAGGCCGCCAGGCGGCGGCCAGGCCGCGTCCGGGAATGCGGCAATCGGGGGCGATTTCGAGCAGAGGCATGATGACGAACGCGCGTAAATGCAGGCGCGGATGCGGTAGTTGCAGCCGGGGGGTGTCGAGTACGCGGTCGTCGACCATCAGCAGGTCGAGGTCGAGCGTGCGCGGTGCGTTTGGGTAATCGCGGCGGCGGCCAAACTCCGTCTCGATGCTCAGCAGCGCATTGAGCAGCGCTTCCGGCGCCAGCGCCGTTGCCAGCGCGGCGACGGCATTGATGAAGTCCGGTTGCCCGTGAACGCCGATCGGCGCAGTACGGTACAGCGACGACGTGCGCAGCAGGCGCGAATGGTCGATCCGCGCCAGGGCGTCGAAAGCGCGCCGGAGCTGGACGATCGGCTCGCCCAGATTGGCGCCGAGCGCCACGTAAGCCAGGTGTGGCGCCGAATGCGAGGCTGAAGACGTAACGGGCGGCGCATCGGCCGGCGCGCCGGGCAGGGGGTGTCCGGAAATGGCGGTGGCGGGCGTGACGGTCATGGTGTGCGGCGGGATGTACGGTGGAAAGCGCGGCATTATGCGCTGGCGTTCGCGCCCTGCGGCCGCGGGTTTTGCGCGGTTTCCGTGTTGTCGGTCATCGGTGCCGGCGCGGCCGTTTTACGCCGGCGTCGCCAGCGCTTTCTGCCTTCGCCTGCCCGGGGCGGTTGCAGCATGGCGCTACGCGCTGCGCCGTCGGCATCGAGAAAAGTCGTCCACCATGCGGCCAGTTCGTGGTCGATTTCCCCGGCCTGCGCGCGCAACAGAAGAAAGTCGTAACCGGCGCGGAAACGCGGCTGTTCGATGAGCGAGAAAGGCCGCTTGCCGCTGCGCTGCTCGAAGCGCGGCTGCAAGACCCAGATGTCTTTGATGTCGGCCGCGACGCGGCGGGTGATCGCCAGCGTTCTGGCCTGCGTTTCAAGAACGCTGTCCATGGCGCGGAAAAGCGCGGGCAGGGGGCGCTCGCCGTCGGCTTTATGCGTTTCCCACTGCGCCAGCATTTCGTGCCAGAGCAATGTTGCGAACAAAAAGCCGGGAGAAATCGGTTTGCCCTCGCGGATACGGTGGTCGGTGTTTTCCAGCGCCAGCTGGATGAAGCGCTGCCCGGCCGGACGTTCGAGAATGACATCGAGCAGCGGCAGCAGACCGTGATGCAGCCCCGCTTCACGCAGGCTGTGCAGGCATTTGAGCGCATGGCCGGAGGTGAGCAGTTTGAGCATCTCGTCGAACAGGCGCGAAAGCGGCACGTTGCCGATCAACCCGGCCAGTTCGCCGATGGGCGCGCGCGTCGCCGGGTCGAGCGTGAGGTCGAGCTTGGCGGCCAGGCGCACGGCGCGCAGCATGCGCACCGGATCTTCGCGGTAGCGGGTCGCCGGGTCGCCGATCATGCGCAGGGTTTTATTGTGCAGATCGTCAATGCCGTGATGGTAGTCGATGACCGTTTCCGAGATCGGGTCGTAATACAGCGCATTGACGGTGAAGTCGCGGCGCGCGGCGTCTTCCTGCTGCGAACCGAACACGTTGTCGCGCAATACGCGGCCATGCGCATCGGTTTGCGCCGGCCCGTTGCCGTGCGCCTCGTGGCTACCGCGGAAGGTCGTGACCTCGATGGTTTCGCGCCCCATCATGACATGGACGATCTGGAAACGGCGGCCGATGATGCGCGCGCGGCGAAAACAGCGGCGCACCTGTTCCGGCGTGGCGTTGGTGGCTACGTCGTAGTCCTTGGGCGGAATGCCGGCGAGCAAGTCGCGCACCGCGCCGCCGACGATATAGGCCTGATAACCGTGCTGCTGCAAGGTTTCGACCGTATGCCGGCTGCCGTTGCTGACCGCCTCGCGGCGGATACCGTAGCGGCTGGCGGGCAGGGTGTTCGGCTTGTTATGTGCGCCGGTTTGTTTGGCGGCCTTGCGCCCGAAAACGCGGGCAATCAGTTGGCGAATCATCGCGTTGTGGAGTCTCTTTCCAGAAGATCAGGGATACAGTTCCAGAATCGGCCAGCCGGCCTGCTCGGCATGGGCGCGCAAGGGGGCGTCGGGGTGTACGGCGACCGGATCGCTGACCGCCTGCAACAGCGGCAGGTCATTGAACGAGTCGCTGTAAAACCAGATGCGTGTGAATGCGCCGCGCCACGATCCCATCGCTTCCAGCCAGGCGTCCAGGCGCTCGAGCTTGCCTGCACGAAAAGCCGGCGTGCCGCGCACCCGGCCGGTAAACTGGCCGTGTCCATCCTGTGCCGGGATGGTGGCGATCAGGTGCGGAATGCCGAATTCACGGGCGATCGGCCCGGTCACGAAGCTGTTGGTCGCCGTGATCAGCGCGCACAGGTCGCCTTGTTCCTGGTGGCGGTTAACCAGCGCGCGCGCCGCCTGGCCGATGACCGGCACGATCGTGCGCGCCATGAAGTCGGCGTGCCAGGCGTCGAGCCGGGCGCGCGGGTTGTCGGCCAGCGGTGCGAACTGGAAGTCGAGGAAAGCCTGGACGTCCAGCATGCCGGCACGATATTGCGCATAAAAGTCATCATTCTTTCGCGTGAAATCCTCCCGATCGACGACCCCTGCATCAATCAGATACTGTGTCCAGGCGTAATCGCTGTCGCAGGGCAACAGGGTATGGTCGAGGTCGAACAGGGCAAGTTGCATGGCGGTTATTTATTCTGAATTATTTTGAAACGGCGGTGTGCAGGGCAGGGTGCAGAACTTCGCGCAGCAGGGGAAGGGTGATCGGTCGCCGCTGTTCCAGCGAGTAGCGGTCGAGCGCGTCCAGCAAGGCGGACAGGCTGCGCATGTCGCGTGGCGCGCGGCTGCGCAGATAGGCGAGGGCGCCCGTCGGCAGGCGGAGTCCGCGGCGGGCGGCCTGAGCTGTCAGGGCGGCGTCCTGTTCAGCTTCGGACAGCGGCTGGAGCCGGTAAACAAGCCCGGAGCCAAGGCGGGTGCGCAGGTCTTCGCGCACGGCGAGCTGTTGCGGCGGCGCGGCGGCGGCGGCGAGCAGACGCCCGGTGCCATTTGTCGCGCGCAGGCGGTTGAACAGATTGAACAGGGCGATCTGGCCGCGCTCGTCGAGGGCTTCGATATTGTCGATGGCGTAACGGACGGACGAGGTGCGTGTGGGGATGCTTTCCGGAGTCATCGTCGTTGCCATCGTATCGTCCGCGCTCTCCGCCGCCTCCAGACTGGCGAGTGCACAATCGTTCTGCGCGTCGATATAGCGTGCGCCGCTGGCGCGCAGCAGATGCGTTTTGCCGGACGCCGGCTCGCCCCACAGCAGCAGCAAGGTTTCACGACTGTCGGCGGCCAGCCAGCCGGCCAGCCCAGCCAGCGCCTCCCCGTTGCTGCCAACGACGAAATTGTCGAGCGACGGGGGCGTTTCCGGCAGCAGGTCGAGAATCAGTTGATGCATGGGATAAAGGTTATGGAGAGCACAGCGCACCTGCAACGCAGGACGCAATGGAAAATGGCGATGGCTTGACGCTAAGGCATGACGACGGAGCGGGCCGCCCGCAGGGCAGTGAATTTGGATAAAATCACAGCGCATCGAGGAGGCTGCGTATTCTAGCATTACCATTCCGGCTTCCGCCGCTTTTCCTGCTTTTCTCGCCTTCCCTGGCTTCCTGCCGTTTTTCCCTGTCCATTCAATCTTCAAGGATGATGAACGAGATGACCCAGCCCGCGCCGCCTTCTTCCCCGTCTCCGTTGTCTTACCGCGATTCCGGTGTCGATATCGATGCTGGCGATGCGCTGGTCGAACGCATCAAACCGCTTGCCAAAAGAACGCTGCGAGAGGGCGTGCTCGGCGGCCTGGGGGGGTTTGGCGCGCTGTTCGAGGTGCCCAAACGCTACCGCGAGCCGGTGCTTGTTTCCGGCACCGACGGCGTGGGGACTAAACTGCGCCTGGCCTTTGCACTCAATCGCCACGATACGGTGGGCATCGACCTCGTCGCCATGAGCGTCAACGATGTGCTGGTGCAAGGCGCGGAACCGTTGTTTTTCCTTGATTACTTTGCCTGCGGCAAGCTGGATGTGGATACCGCGGCGACGGTCGTTGCCGGTATCGCCCAAGGCTGCGAGCAGGCCGGCTGCGCGCTGATCGGCGGCGAAACGGCGGAAATGCCCGGCATGTATCCGCCCGGTGAATACGACCTGGCCGGCTTTGCCGTCGGCGCGGTCGAAAAATCGAAAATCATCACGGGGCAGAATATCGCGGCCGGCGATATCGTGCTCGGTCTGCCCTCGTCCGGCGCGCATTCCAATGGCTATTCGCTGGTGCGCAAGATCATCGAGCGCGCCAAACCGGCGCTCGATGCCCCCTTTGAAGGCGGCAAGACGCTGGCGGAGGCGGTCATGGCGCCGACGCGCATTTACGTCAAACCGATGCTGTCCGTACTGGCCGCCCTGCCGGTCAAAGGCATGGCGCATATTACCGGCGGCGGTCTGCGCGAAAATATCCCGCGCGTGCTGCCAAAAACGGTCAAGGCGGTCATCGAACAATCGTCCTGGCAGCGGCCAAAGATTTTCCAGTGGCTGCAAAGCGAAGGCGGCGTGGCCGAGGATGAAATGCACCGCGTGTTCAACTGCGGCATCGGCATGGCGGTCATCGTTGCCCGCGAAAACGTTTCGCAGGCGCTGCGACTGCTGCGTGCGGCGGGAGAAGAGGCGGTGGAAATCGGCCATATCGAGGCGCGGGGCGAAGGCGAGGCGCAGACGCTGGTCGTATAAGCAATCGGAAAGCGCGCGCCGGAATGCCGGCGCGATTCACGGAAACAAAAGCGCGCAGACAGAAACAAGCAGAAGCAGGTCGGGGCAAAAGATAAAACCGCCGGAACAACGGCGCGTTCTGCCGGCCTATGCGGAGGAATTAAGGAATTTATGAAGATCAGGAGCCAGAAAGATTTTGTCGCCGGACTGCTGCTCATCCTGATCGGCCTGGCGTTTGCCATCGGCGCCACTGGCTACAGCTTTGGCGCCGCCGTGCGTCCGGGGCCGGGATACTTTCCCTTTGGTCTGGGGATCATTCTTGCGCTGCTCGGCGTCGTCGTGCTGCTTTCGGCCTTGACCGGTCAACGTACGGACCGCACGGACGGCGACCCGGTCGGCAGGATTCCGTGGCGGCCGCTGCTTTGCGTGGTCGGCGCGATTGTGTTTTTCGGCGTTGCCCTGCCGCGGCTCGGCTTTTTCATCAGTCTGCCGGTCATGATTGTCCTGACTTCGGCGGGCAGCCGTGAATTTTCCTGGCGGGATGCGCTGCTCAATGCGGCGGTGCTGACGCTGGCCTCTTACGCGATTTTCATTTACGGCCTGCAATTGACGATGCCCTTGTGGCCGGCGCTGTAGTCGATGAAGCCGATGCTGCCGATGGTTTCGCCGTCCATTTCGCCCGCTCCTTCCGTTCCGCCCGGCGCATACGGCTGCCTGATGCCTTCATTGTCATTGTTCGCCCTGCCGCCTGAGGCTTCTGATGTTCCTGGGCGGCGCGTCTTCCACTCAATCCAGCCAACATAGGGTTTTTCCCCGGAAAGAGCGCTCATGGATCTTTTGCAGAATCTGGTGCTGGGTTTCCAGACCTCGCTGTCACTGGCCAATCTGGGATACGCCTTTCTCGGCGCCTTGCTCGGCACGCTGATCGGCGTGCTGCCGGGGTTGGGGCCGATCGCCACGATCGCCATGCTGCTTCCCTCAATGTATACCCTGCCGCCGACTTCCGCGCTGATCATGCTGGCCGGCATTTATTACGGCGCGCAGTATGGCGGCTCGACAACGGCGATCCTGATCAACGTGCCGGGCGAAGCCTCGTCTGTAGTGACGGCGCTCGACGGCTACCAGATGGCACGCCGCGGGCACGCCGGCAAGGCGCTGGCGACGGCCGCGCTGGCGTCCTTTTTTGCCGGCACGGTAGGAACGCTCGTCGTTGCCGCCTTCGCCCCGCCGCTGACCGGCCTGGCCTTTGAATTCGGCGCGCCGGAATACTGCGCCCTGATGTTCTTGGGGCTGGTCGGCGCCGTCGTCCTGGCCTCCGGTTCGCTGCCCAAGGCGATGGCGATGGTCGTGCTTGGCCTGCTGCTCGGCCAGATCAATACCGATGTGATCACGGCGGTGCCGCGTTTTAGCTTCGGCATCCCCGAGCTGATGGACGGCATCAACTTCACCGTCATCGCCATGGGGATTTTCAGCTTCGGTGAAATCATTGCCAACCTGGGCAGGCCGCCCGGGCAACGCGAAACCTTCGTGCGGAAGGTGACCAATCTCATGCCCGACAAAGAAGATTTCAAGGCTGCCGCGCCGGCGACGGTGCGCGGAACGCTGCTTGGATGCCTGCTCGGCGTGCTGCCTGGCGCCGGCCCGATGCTGGCCTCGTTCTCCTCCTACACGATCGAGAAAAAACTCTCGAAAACGCCGCAGGCCTTTGGTAAAGGCGCCATCGAAGGCGTCGCCGCGCCCGAGGCGGCAAACAATTCCGGCGCCCAGACTTCGTTCATTCCCATGCTCACGCTCGGCATCCCGACCAGCGCGGTCATGGCATTGATGGTGGGCGCCATGACAATCATGGGCATTCAGCCCGGTCCCCAGGTCATGACGGCCAACCCCAGCCTGTTCTGGGGGCTGGTGACATCAATGTGGATCGGCAACCTGATGCTCGTCATCCTCAACCTGCCGCTGATCGGCATCTGGGTCCGTTTGCTGACCGTGCCCTATCGCTTCCTGTTCCCCGCCATCATGGCCTTTTGCGCCATCGGCGTTTACTCGCTGTCGAACAATACCTTCGACGTCTACTGCGCGGCGGTTTTCGCCGTTATCGGCTTTGCCTTTCACAAGCTCGGCTTTGAACCGGCGCCGCTGATTCTCGGCTTTGTCCTCGGCCCGATGATGGAAGAAAACCTGCGCCGCGCTCTGCTCATGGCGCGCGGCGACTGGAGCGTTTTCCTCACCCGCCCGATCGCGGCGACGATGATCGCGCTCGCCATCGCCTTGATGGTGATGATCGCCCTCCCGGCGATCGGCAAAAAGCGCGAAGCCGTATTCGTCGAGCAGGAATAAAGCACGCTGCGCCCGCTGGCTGCTGCAGGGGATGGGGGCATGGATAGGCGCCTCTGGAGCCCGCGCCCTATAAGGGTTTCCGGATGCCCACCCCTGAAGCCCACGTCCTATAAGGGTTTCCGGGTACCCATCGCTGAAAGACTTATTCCATAAGGGCTTCCGGGAAGGGTGGCCGGAAACGCCCATTCCACGCGGGCTGGCGGCCACCCTGTTTTATTGGCGGGCAGCACGCTGCCGGCATCATGCTCATCGAAAAGGGGTGGCCTGGAATCCCGCGCATCGACCGCACCGTTCAATCCGCCCGGGGGCGTTGGGCATCATGCCTGAATATCAGGGCGCTGATCAGCCCGCTGATCAATGGCGCGGAAAACCACAGGAGATTTTGTTCATGCGTGATGGCAAACCACAGCCATCCCAGGAAAAACCCCAGCGATGCGCCGACCGCAACGGCAAAATAAAGGCCAAGTTCCCAGATGCGCTGGAGTACGGCGCCGACCCCGTACAGGCTGATGGAAGTAAAGGCAAAGCCTGCCGGAAAATAAATCAATGTTTGTAAGACCCATCGCTCATGGGATTGCTCCCCACCGATCAAGGGCATGAATTGCAGCAGGGAGGGCGGCGTTAACCAAAGCGGCGCAGAAAGCCAGACGGCCTGCCCTTTGGGGTCGATAATCGTTGCCGCATAAAACATGGCCATGACGCAATGGGCGTAATACAACAGAACCAGAAAAATCCCCAGATGATGACGCATGCTATGTGTTGTGAACCCGGATCGATGGTGGCGCGTAATGCGCGAATTTTTTCAGTATTTTAGCCATTTCCATTTCACCGGGGTATTGCGCAGCAATGACGCGCGCTGCGCCGCCTGCTGCTGCAGGGGATGGGGGCATGGATAGGCACCTCTGAAGCCCGCGTTCTATAAGGGTTTCCGGATGCCCACCCCTGAAGCCCACGTTCTATAAGGGTTTGTGGATGCCCATCGCTGAAAGGCTTATTCCATAAGGGCTTCCGGGCAGGGTGGCCGGAAACGCCCATTCCACGCGGGCTGGCGGCCGACGATGAGTAGTACTGTCAGCATCTCGGCCGACGGTGAGCAGTACCGCCAGCGTTACGGCTAGCACTACCCATTCTGCGTGGGTGAGCGGCCGCCCGGTTTTTTAGCTTCTGGCGCGGGATTCCAGGTAGAGGCCGAGCGCGCATCCGGCGATGACCAGCGCGATGCCGTGCCCGAACGTGAAGGCTGCGAAGTTGTAGGCGAGTGAGATCGCCAGGAGTCCGGAAACGAGGAGGCAGAGGAGCAGGCGAAGCGGGCGCCGGAGGAACAGTACGATGTCCAGCAGGTTGAGCAGGAAGTCGAGCAGGAGATTAAGCAGGGAATCGAGCATCTTTGCTGCGTATTTATTTCGCGTTTTGCGGCTGCCCGTAATGCGCGAATTTTTTCAGGATTACCGCCATTTCGTCGGCGTCGAGCAGAACGGGAGCGCCGAGCTGGCAGGCGCGCCAGTACTGTTCGCACAGCGCCTCAAATTCAATGCCCAGCGCCAGCGCGCGTTCCGGCGTCTCGGCGTAGAGCAGAAAGCCGTGATTGGCGAGCAGGCAGGCTGTGCGGCCGTTCAGCGCCTCCAGCGCCGCGTCGGACAGCGCCTGGGTGCCGAAGGTGGCGTAGCGGGCGCAGCGGATGTTGTCGCCGCCGAAGCGGGCAATCATGTAGTGGAAAGGGGGAATGTCCCAGCGCAGGCAGGCGAGGCTGACAGCGAAAGGGGAATGCGCGTGCAGCACGGCGCCGGCCTGCGGGTGGGCGAGGTAGAGGTCGCGGTGAAAGCGCCATTCGGAGGATGGCTGACGGCGGCCGCTAGCCGTGCCGTCAAAGCGCATAAATACGATGTCTTCGGCTTCCAGCGTGGCGTAGTCCATGCCGGAGGGCGTGATCAGGAAGCCGCTTTCGCTGTTCTCGCCGTTTTCATCGTTCTGGGCGAGGCGCAGGCTGAGGTTGCCGGCGGTGCCTTTGTTCAGGCCGGCGGTGAGCATGCCGTGCGCGGCGGCGATCAGGCGGTGGCGGGCGCGGTCGGTCGTCTTCATGGCTGCTTCCTGTCGGGGTTGTCGGGCGTATCGGACGTGTCAGGAGTGTCAGAAGTATCACGATAAAGGCCGCCCAGCCCTGCCGCCGAGGCCGGGCAGACGCCGCGTTCGGTGATCAGCGCCGTGATGTAGGCGGCGGGGGTGATGTCGAACGCCGGATTGGCGACGGCTGCATCCGCCGGCAGGATGCGCGCCATTACGCGCCCGTCGCACGCCTTGCCGTGCGCACACTCGCCCATGTCGCTGGGTCTGTTGACATGGGTGGCGGCAGGCGCGTCGTTGTGACCGGCGGCATCAGAGTCTCTATTTCCAGCAGGTGCGTCGCATCCCGCCGTCCCCCTGATCAGGCGCACCTCGTCCCCATCGCGTTCTTCGATGGGGATGGCACCGCCGTCCGGACAGCCGAAATCGATGGTCGAGGCGGGCGCGGCGACGTAAAAGGGAATGGCGGCCGCCCGCGCCGCCAGGGCTTTCAGGTAGGTGCCGACCTTGTTGGCGACATCGCCGTTGGCGGCGATGCGGTCGGCGCCGACGAGGACGGCATCGACCCGGCCTTGCGCGAGCAGCAGGCCGGCGGCGTTGTCGGCCACGACGGTATGCGGCACGCCGCGCTGTTTCAGCTCCCAGGCCGTGAGCAGGCCCTGGTTGCGCGGACGGGTTTCAGAAACCCAGACGTGCAGATTGATGCCGGCCGCCTGGGCGGCATAGATGGGCGCCAGGGCGGTGCCATACGCCACGGTCGCCAGGGCGCCGGCATTGCAATGCGTCATCAGATTCAGGCGTCGTCCGGGGGGCGTCAGCGTGCGCAGAAGCGTCAGCCCGTGTGCGCCAATGCGCCAGCATTGCGCGGCGTCTTCGTCGGCGATGGCGGCCGCTTCGCGCCAGGCGGCGTCGGCGCGCTGTGCGGGGCGCAGCGGCGTCAGGCGCTTGCGCATGCGCGCCAGCGCCCAGGCGAGGTTGACGGCGGTCGGGCGGGTGGCTGCCAGCCGCGCAATAGCGGCTTCCAGCGCGGCGTCGCCGGCATCCTGACGCATGGCGAGCGCCACGCCGTAGGCGGCGGTCACGCCGATCAGCGGCGCGCCGCGTACCTGCATGGTGCGGATGGCGTGCGCCGCTTCGTCCAGCGTGCTCAGGCGCAGGGTGCGAAGGGCATGCGGCAGCATCGTCTGGTCGAGCGTGCAGACGTGTTCTCCGTCCCGGTCCGTTTCTGTCCAGAGCGTGCGCCGGGTGTAGGGCGCTTCTGCGCTGTGTGGGGCGTTCAATGCACTGTCCTTTCTGTCCTTCCGTATCAACTGTCCGCGCGGCCTGCCGGCTTGCGCTATGGCTGGCGCGCTTTAAGTTTATTGGATTTCCTTGGACGCCTGGGCGCCGTGATCGACGATGCGCCGGCCGGGCATGGGCGGCGCATGCATATTCGCATCTGCCTTCACTCCCTCCACTCCATTCACTCCCACCTCCACCTCCGCATTCGATTGCCGGCGCTGGCCGCCGTGCAAGGCTTCATTGGCGTGCATGTTGCCGTGTGGCGCGGTCAGAGCCTTGCGCCCCGCCCATCCGGGCAGCAATGCAATCCAGTAGAGTCCGTGCGCGATGACCGCTCTTCTCGCAGGCATGTTTTCGTCTCAAGGGCAGGCAATGGCAGAAAATTCCGGCCAATCAGGCCAAGTCAGAACCAGTCACGGCGAATCACGACCAATCAGGGCCAATTACGACCAATTCCAGCCAATGCCGGTGATTCCGGCGGCGCGGCGCACTACCCGGCGCACCCGCCTGGAATAGTTCGTGAAATGTTCGTGAAATTCTATCCAATTGCACTGCCGACAAGAAGATCAATGCTGGCCTAAAGTCGGCAACGTTTCGTCAAACATCGGACGTAATTTGCCATGTAAAATGAAATTACCCTAATTTTTCAGGAAGCTAACGACATGTTTCAAGAATTCAAAGAATTTGCCATGCGGGGCAATGTCATGGATCTGGCCGTGGGCGTCATCATCGGCGGCGCGTTCGGCAAGATCGTCGATTCTGTGGTGAACGATCTGGTCATGCCGATCGTTTCGATGCTCATGGGCGGGAAATTCGACTTCTCCAACCTGTTCGTCGTGCTCGGTGATGTGCCCGCCGGCACGGCGATGACGCTCGATGCGCTCAAAAAGGCCGGCGTGCCGGTCTTCGCTTACGGCAACTTCATTACGATTCTGGTCAACTTCATCATTCTGGCTTTCATCATCTTCATGATGGTCAAGCAGATGAACAGACTGCGCAAGCCGGAAGCGCCTGCGCCCGAACCGGAAACGCCGGAAGACATCGTGCTGCTGCGCGAAATCCGCGACAGCCTGAAAAAATAAATGACGGCCGGCCGCGGCAGCTGGGTTTTCGGGCCGGTTAACGCTTAAACAGGCGCGCTTTCGGGCGCGCCGTTTTTTTACGCATTGATTTTGCAGCCTGCTCAGGCGTCGAAAACAGCAGACCACAATGCCCGTATCGCCTCGATTTGATGGATGTGCGCCTCGCGCTCAACCCGATTGCTGGTGATGCCGTCGAGCCGAAGATGGTGCTGGATGCGGCGGTACTCGCGATAAGCGGCGCGCGCCGGGGCGCTTAAGTTTTCCGGAATCAGGCCGAGTTCGGCGGCGATGCCGAGCAGCGCGATGTTGCCGAGATTGCCGCAGAGTGGCTCGTACCGATGCGCGTGGCCGAGCACGAGATACTGGACGGTGAATTCAACATCGACGAGGCCGCCGGCGTCGCGCTTGAAATCGAAAAAGGCCTCGCTGTGCGAGGCGTGCGCGTCATGGATGCGCTGGCGCATGGCGAGTACGTCATCTTTCAGCTTCGCCAGATCGCGCGGCCGGCGCAGGACGTCGGTGCGCAGGGCTTCAAAACGCGCGCCCAGCGCCGCGTCGCCGGCGCAAAACCGCGCACGGGTCAGGGCTTGGTGCTCAAACGTCCAGGCTTTTTCAAGCTGGTAGTCGCGGAAGGCCTCGATCGGATTGACGAGCATGCCGGCATCGCCGTTCGGGCGCAGGCGGTAATCGACATCGAATAACTGTCCGGCCGGCGTCTGCGCCGACAGCCAGTTGCTAAGGCGCTGGCCGAGGCGAGCGTACAGTTCGCCGGCGCCCGGTTCCGGGTCGTCGTGCAGCAGCACCAGATCGAGGTCGGAACCGTAGCCCAGCTCCTTGCCGCCGAGCTTGCCGTAGGCGATGACGGCCAGGCGCGGCGCGGCCAGTTGCTGCGGGTGGCGGCCGCGCAATTTTTCCCAGCATAAATCCAGCGCCGTTTGTACGATGATGTCGGCCAGTTCGGTCAAATGGTCGGCCAGCTGTTCGACGGTGTGCAGGCCGGCAATATCCTGCGCCAGCAGGCGGAAAACCTGGGCGTGGTGTTCTTCGCGCAAAATGTCCATCTCGCGTTCGGCGTCTCCGTCAGCCTCGGCCAGCCGCTGCGCCATCCGCTGGCGGAAGGCCGGCCAGTCGATGGCGGTTTCGTAGAGGTGCGGATCGAGGATTTCGTCGAGCAGAATCGGATGGCGCGTCAGATAAGTGGCCGCCCAGGCCGAACTGCCGATAATTTCCGCCAGCTTGCGCAGGGCTTGCGGGTACTCCTGCAAGAGGGCGAGATAGGCGCCGCGCCGGCTGATCGTTTCAAAAAAATCGAGTCCGCGCTGCCAGGTGGCGTCCGGCGTGCGGGTCGCCGCCGAAACTTCGATCAGGCGCGGGCCGAGCGCATCTAGTCGTTCCCGTCCGGGGGTTAGCAACTGCTGGTATTTGGTGCTCTTGCGGAAGGCGTGCAAGCGTTCGAGCATTTCTTTGGGGTGCCGGAAGCCCAGCGTCGAGGCCGATTCCAGCGCATCGTCACCGTCGATCTGCTCCCGCCAGAGGCCGTCCAGCGGATGGGCGTCTTCCACGGAATCGGAAAAGACGCCGCTGAAATGACGGGCGACCCGCGCCCGCTGCCTTTCCAGCTCAGCGGCAAATTCCATCCAGCTGGAAAAGCCCATCGAATGGGCGATCTGCGCGCGCTCCGCATCGCCGGTCGGCAGCCGGTGGGTCTGCTCATCGTTGACGTACTGCAGGCGGTGTTCGAGGCGGCGTAGAAATGCATAGGCGGCGAGCAGTTCGTTGCCGCCCTCCGGACTCAGCAGGCAGCGTTCGATGAGCCGCGCCAGCACGGTGAGCGTCGGGCGGACTTGCAGGGCGCCGTCGCGCCCGCCGCGGATGAGCTGGAACACCTGGGCGATGAATTCGATTTCACGGATGCCGCCCGGTCCGAGCTTGATGTGGTCGGCCCGATCCTTGCGCACCACCTCGCGGCGAATCTGCGCGTGCAGGTCGCGCATGGCGTTGATCGCGCCGAAATCCAGATACTTGCGGTAAATGAACGGGCGGACGATTTTCTCCAGCATCTCCGTCCAGTGCGGCTGGTGGTTTTCGCCCGTATTCAGGATGCGCGCCCGGATCCAGGCATAACGCTCCCATTCGCGTCCCTGGGTGATCAGATAGTTTTCGAGCGAGACGAATGAACAAACCAGCGGGCCGGCATCGCCATTCGGGCGCAGACGCATATCGACGCGGAAAACGCGGCCATCGCCGGTAATTTCGTCGAGCATCGCAATCAGACGCTTGCCGAGGCGGACGAAAAATTCGTAGGCCTCGATCTTCCGGCCAGCGCGGCGTTCCTGCCCTTCGCCCGCCGGCGCGCCGGCCGTTTCGCCGTCTTCCGGATAAATGAAGATGAAATCGACGTCGGACGATACGTTGAGTTCGCGGCCGCCCAGTTTGCCCATGCCGACGACGATCAGGCGCTGCGGCTGGCCTTGCCGGTCAAGCGGCTCGCCGTACTGGCCGGCGAGCTGACGATGCAGAAAAGCGAGCGCCGTATTCGTCGTCAACTCGGCCAGCTGCGTCATGCTCTCCATGACTTCAGAAAGCGGCGCCAGGCCGCCAAGATCGCGCACGATCAGCGCCGCCATGACGCGCTGGCGCAGCCCGCGCAAGAGGGCGCGCAGCGCCTCTTCACCCTGTTCGGCAGGCGTGAAATGGGCGTCGAGATAGGCGCGCATTGCCTGCATATCCACCGGCTGCCGCCAGTGTTCGGCCAGCCAGGCCGCCACGTCGGGGCGGGTATCGAGCAGTTGGCGCAGGTAAAAGCTGTGCGCCAATGCCGGCTGCCATTCTGCCGGCATGGTTGGCATGGTTGGCGAGGGGGCGGTGTCGGTATCGGACAAGGTCGGGGGCGTGGTCATGGCGGAATGCGCAGCATTGTAGCGCCGCCGGGAGATCCTTATAAATAGGGCATCTCAGGATGGTATGCCATGAGGTCCTTTATCCACGGCCATCTCCGAGGGGGTTGATAGCGGCTTCCTTTGCCAGAATACGGCGTTGCGGTGTTGACCGGGCCTTGCCGTACTGAATGGTCTGCCTGCGGCTTTACCGCCTTGTCTTTTGGCAAAGTTGAGCCGCTATTTAAGCTTGCGAAGTCCCCTCTAAAATCCGTAAAAACCGTGCAGAAAACATAAAATGCTCGGAAGCCCTTTAAACACAAGGGCTTCAGCGCATCAAAAAACATAATGACTGCTTCG
>CALAIL010000031.1 GCA_937923255.1 uncultured Propionivibrio sp.
TGTCAGACGGCCTAATTATAGGCCTGTAACCGCAGCCGCCTTCGGGCGGCTGTGTGTTGAAACCGGGTCGCGTAATAGCTGGTATGTACGGTTATGTGCAGCCGCCTTCGGGCGGCTGTGTGTTGAAACGTTTTGGCACTGGGGTCAGTACGCGACTTTCTGCAGCAGCCGCCTTCGGGCGGCTGTGTGTTGAAACCGGCGTTGGGAGCGAATGGAACATTGATGCTTTGGCAGCCGCCTTCGGGCGGCTGTGTGTTGAAACTGGCAAGCTAATCTACACGATGCCGATTGGCAGGCAGCCGCCTTCGGGCGGCTGTGTGTTGAAACTAATATGAGAAAGTGCAGCTGTTATGCTGCAAGAGTCGCAGCCGCCTTCGGGCGGCTGTGTGTTGAAACGATAATGTGGCAAATCTTTTAATGCCCATATCGAGCAGCCGCCTTCGGGCGGCTGTGTGTTGAAACCCACACATGGCAAGCAGCGGGAATGCCGCCCCATCGCAGCCGCCTTCGGGCGGCTGTGTGTTGAAACCGCGCGTCCGTGTCTCCTCTGTGAGCATGTCGTAGGCAGCCGCCTTCGGGCGGCTGTGTGTTGAAACCGTTTGTTGCGACGTTGCTATCGAATCCCAAAATGCAGCCGCCTTCGGGCGGCTGTGTGTTGAAACCAAGGCCGCCGAGAACAAAGAACACCTTAGACGTTGCAGCCGCCTTCGGGCGGCTGTGTGTTGAAACCCAATATTTATATATCAAATCTCCTATCCTATCAGCAGCCGCCTTCGGGCGGCTGTGTGTTGAAACATCACGGGTCTGGATGTTTATTTTGCCAAGATCGGCAGCCGCCTTCGGGCGGCTGTGTGTTGAAACTTCCATCCCGAATCCATTACGGCAAAAGAAGTCGCAGCCGCCTTCGGGCGGCTGTGTGTTGAAACCAGGAAGTTGGCCGCCTCGTCGAATACCAGCAGGGCAGCCGCCTTCGGGCGGCTGTGTGTTGAAACATCCGCCCGCCGGTTGGCCGCATCCTGCCGATCCGCAGCCGCCTTCGGGCGGCTGTGTGTTGAAACTGCCTTGGTGGCTGGACTATCTGCTGCCCTGGGCTGCAGCCGCCTTCGGGCGGCTGTGTGTTGAAACTGGTGATTTGGTGAAACTGCTTCGCATGGCGCTTGCAGCCGCCTTCGGGCGGCTGTGTGTTGAAACAAGGCTGAGCGTCAGCTGATGGCTACCGGAATGTAGCAGCCGCCTTCGGGCGGCTGTGTGTTGAAACTGAGCGTGGGCAGATCTACATCTTCGGCACCTACGCAGCCGCCTTCGGGCGGCTGTGTGTTGAAACTTGGCGATACGACGGTCTATGATTTAGTGCGAGTGCAGCCGCCTTCGGGCGGCTGTGTGTTGAAACGTGGCCTATCATATCCACCCGGACACGGGCGAGGCAGCCGCCTTCGGGCGGCTGTGTGTTGAAACTTTGCGTCGGCACCTGTGGTATCAACAGGCGCTCGCAGCCGCCTTCGGGCGGCTGTGTGTTGAAACGCCAGTGTTATGTCGTCAGTACCCCCCTCGTGCAAGTGCAGCCGCCTTCGGGCGGCTGTGTGTTGAAACCGCATCTTTTGGCGCGGCCCTCTTGCCCCTGTTTGGCAGCCGCCTTCGGGCGGCTGTGTGTTGAAACCGTGCGGAGGCGGCACAAAACGCCACGCAGACAGGCAGCCGCCTTCGGGCGGCTGTGTGTTGAAACCTATCCTCCTGCGGTATCCGCGCTCACCTGACCCGCAGCCGCCTTCGGGCGGCTGTGTGTTGAAACTAGTCCTGGTGCCGTTTATTATCTTCGGGTTGGGCAGCCGCCTTCGGGCGGCTGTGTGTTGAAACACGGACGGTCACAGATACGCCTAACATATCCAAGCAGCCGCCTTCGGGCGGCTGTGTGTTGAAACCTTGTCTGGGCGGCTGCGTGGTGCATCCGGACAATCGGCAGCCGCCTTCGGGCGGCTGTGTGTTGAAACAAGTGGAACGAAACACAGATAAAGGTCGGTGAGGCAGCCGCCTTCGGGCGGCTGTGTGTTGAAACCGTCGCCTGGTGAGCCGAATTGATAAGGATCAGGCAGCCGTCTTCGGGCGGCTGTGTGTTGAAACCGACCTGTATCTGTTATTGCCGCTCGCCGATGTTGCAGCCGCCTTCGGGCGGCTGTGTGTTGAAACATAAGTTTCCGACGTGGCCGCGTAGATGCGACGCGCGGCAGCCGCCTTCAGGCGGCTGTGTGTTGAAACTTTGGCTTGCTGGCGTAATTTTCGTGCTCTCGTTCGCAGCCGCCTTCAGGCGGCTGTGTGTTGAAACGCGCGAATGACCGCTATTTGGGCGTTGCAACCTATCTAAATCCAGTTACGCCCGAGCTTAGAAACGTAGCGGAGAATAAAACTTTGCTGTTGACCTCTTACCCTAAAGAGGTGAGATCCGCGCGGTGCAGGTTAACGGCAGGGGTGCAAACGTAACGCCGCTGAGCGAGCGCGACTCGCTACAAAATCACCGCGCCTAAGAGCGACAAGGGCGAGTTGGTACTTAGCTACCGCACTTCAAACGATCTGAATGCCACGATGATATTTCGTAAAATTTCAAAGTCGATGTATTGGTATCCGCAGATCAATCTGAAAAATTAAAGGAGAGAAAATGGGCTACGACATAAGCTACCACGCGATCGGCAAAGAGGAGATGGAACAGTGGTATTTCGAGCCGCTAAAGCGTGCGCAAAAGGGCAATTTTGAGAGCATCGCCAAAATTGCACGCCCAAGCGGGATAGATGAATTTTATGTAGAAAAATACACCGATAGCTTCCGCTCGGCGCTTGAATACGGCGTAGACAGCATTTTTAATAAAACGCACGGATTTCATATAGCCGTGGCACAGGGCTATTTCAGAGAATATTTTTACACGCGCGGTACGGCGTTTAGCTTTTTGGCAGAGCAAAATTCTAAATTTAAGCCCTACATAAGCGATTGGTGCGAGGTTTTGCCGGTGGAATTTCTAGCGGAATTTAGCGGGCAGATTCACAACGAGATCATCGAGAGTTACTGCTGCGGTGCGTATCTGGATGCTGCTAGCGTGCAGAAACTGCTACGCGATTATGAAGCGGGCGGAGAGATAAAAGAGGCGATCGACGAATTTTATGTGCAGAATTTACCCGTGTTTTTAAAGGCGCTAAATTTAGCGCGCGAGCTAGGGATAGGGTTGCTTGAGGCTACCGAGGTCGTCGAGCCTAATCCGTTTGATCTGAATAAGTCCGAGTCGTTTTCAAATCTTTTTAATTGCGATACACAAGGCGCGCTGATCTATGCGGAAATTGCCGCGCAGCAAGTCAGCGAAGCAATAAAGCGAGATAAGGCGGCGCACGGTGGGGGTGAAAAACATAGCGACGAGAATCCTGCCTCGCATAGCGGCAGTAAAAAATCGCTTTTTGATAAGATCAAAGGGGTTTTTAAATAGCAAATTGAATCAGTAAATTTTGAAATAAATTTGTGAAGTAGACCTTAAAATTTGTGCTGCGAGTAAAGTGTGTCTTTAAATTTACGAATAAAACTGTGCATTTTTACCCAAAAGATACGATAGGCAAGGAATTGCGCGGTGCCTATACTCGCCTTGTGCAAGCGAAATAAAATTTTGCCGAACAAAAGCGATGACCTATCTAGAATCGTCGCTTTTGTTTGGGATCAGCAAATCTTGCAGTTCTTGTCGCACCGAGATTTTCGCACGCGAGTCTAAGATATGCGAGTAGATGATGAAATTTGCGAGTACCTTTTTTCCGATATTATTAGCTAAAAAGAGTGTAAATTGCATTACCCCAAAGGTGTATGAGGTAGAAACGGCGCTTGGGATAAAGTGGCTCTTTTGGCACAAGTGCTAAAATAAGCGCCTTGCGGCGATTGTCACCGTCACCGATATACTCCATAAACGGCATCGGATAGAAGTTGTCCTTACCGTAAGCTGTCTATTTAATATTTAAATCTCTGTAATTACGAAATCACTTTTGAAAGAACTACTAAATATACCGTTTTTCATTTCTTTCTATTAAATGAACTTGCTCAGATAAGAATAAGGTTTAATTGCTTGATATGCGATGTGGCTCGAGTGATAGGGCTTTGAACATCGATTGGCGATCGTTTATGTGATCCATGTGATTTTTGCGGCACTTTGCTCAGAGACTCTGTGCGGATGCTTATGTAAATGATGAAAATCGTCGGACAATATCCGGAAGTGTCTGGTATACCGGGTTTCATGAATATTCGAGGAAGAGACGTTATGCATGGCGGTACCGTTTTGTCTGCTATTCAGGGCGATATTACGCGCTTGGAGGTCGATGCCATCGTGAATGCAGCCAATTCGACGTTGCTGGGCGGCGGTGGTGTTGATGGCGCAATACATCGTGCGGCAGGGCCGGATTTGCTGGCCGAGTGTAGAACGTTAGGCGGCTGCCAGACGGGTGAGGCGAAGATGACACAGGGTTATCACTTGCCGGCGCGTTATGTCATTCATACCGTCGGCCCGGTTTGGCGTGGCGGCGGGCATGGCGAGCCGGCGTTGCTGGCGGCCTGTTACCGGAATTCGTTGTTGTTGGCGGCAGAACGAGGGGCGTCGAGTATTGCTTTTCCCTGCATCAGTACGGGTGTGTATGGGTATCCTTTTGAGGCGGCTGCCGATCTGGCGCTGGCGAGCGTGCGTGCAACTTTGCTGGAGATAGACGCCATGCCGAAAATGTCGAAAATCTGCAAAGTCGTGTTCTGCTGTTTTTCGCAGTCGGATTATTTGTATTACGCGCGCTGCTTGGATGTCGGTACGGATTCTCGAAAGCAGGGAGATGCGCTATAGTCAGTCCGCTCCCGCAGCTCTGAGCCTGCAGCGTACGTCCGGATTCTACGGGTGATTGCGTCATCCGCCTAACGATCTGGGTGGGTGATTTCCATGAAAAATTTGTCGCTTCCTTGCACATATTCTATCGGGCAAAAAAACAGGATCGTCAGGATAGAAATACCCGGATGCGCTGCGTTCAGCGGGTTTGGGTTTGGGAATGATCGGGGAAGGACGGGAAAGCGCTCCTGAAACCCACGTGTTTAGTGGGATGTCTGGTGAAGTGTTTGTCGAGATAATTATTTGGTGGAGGGGTCATGAAAGAACTTGTTTATCGATGGGCGGCAATCGCTCTGTGCGGGCTGTCTGCTTCGCTGGTTTTTGCGGTAGAGGGCAGTGCTGCGGACGAAGTGCGCAAGGCGTGGCTGACGGGTAAGCTGTATGGAAACGATAACGATGGCGCTTCCCTGCGGCGGGTTACGATCAGCGAAAGTTCGCCGGGCAGTTTTTCCGTACAGATCGACAATCAGTTCGGTTTTCAGTGTGCGCTGGTTTTTGGCGACGATGGGCATCCGCGGCAGTTGTCGGACTGTACGTCAAAAGGTGTTCGTGAAGGGAACAAGAATGATGAATGGTTCGTCAAGGAGCCGCAGGTTATTGATCTGAACTGCGCTAAATTGGCCAAAGAGATCGTATGCAAAGGACGCTACGTGCTGGCTTCGGGGAATTTTGTGCTAGGCCCTTCGGAAATGACCATCGCCATGCCGCGCACGGCGCTGCCGCAGACCAAGGCGGGGTTGATCAACCAGCCAACACTGGCG
Organism: uncultured Propionivibrio sp.; assembly: GCA_937923255.1. Lineage (GTDB taxonomy): Bacteria > Pseudomonadota > Gammaproteobacteria > Burkholderiales > Rhodocyclaceae > Propionivibrio > Propionivibrio hellwigii. The sequence continues at coordinate 5,644 of CALAIL010000031.1, forward strand.
TATTGCACAGCCAGCAATGTCAATGTGCGGAGCGAACCTTCCACGACGAGTGATGTTGTCGGGCAGCTTGGCGCCGGGCGTGTGGTGTTGATCAGCTCGTGGAACGGAGAAAATGGCGCTTGGTACAAGGTGGATTTGCCCGAGGAGAAAGGTTCAGGCTGGGTGTTTGGCGAGTACCTGACCCTTCCCGATGCTCCGATGCCGTATCTGGCGCAGATTCTGCTCGATTTTGGCAATACGCCGGCCAAGGCGCAGGCCTTGTTTGGGCCGCCTGCCAAGGTCGTGCAAACCACGCTGGAAGCCGAGGGTAAGCAGGTTAATCAGGAAACCTTGTTCTATCCTGAGCATCAGGCCGTGTATGTGGGCGGTACGCTTTCCCGCATTGTTCTTGAACCAGAAAGCTCGTTGACGCTGGGTCGCTGGAAACTCGGGCAATCGACAGCATCTTTGGCGCCATTGGGTGATGCCGAGAAAAAAGGGGGGGAATGGTCATTCACCATTTCTCCTTCAGATACGCTTCGCTTCAAAATCCGGCAAAATAAAATTGCTGGCGCGGAGTACGTGAAAACCCCGGGTGATTAAGCAGAAGACGGGGCAATGCGCAGACACCTATTGAACACGTATTGGAAATACATCGCTATGCTATGAAAACGGCTATTTCAGGATTACGGGCAATCACGCTCTCTTTTGCCCTGCTGTTGGGGGTATATCTCCTCACGGCGTTGCTGGCGAATATCGTCAGTCTCGCGGATGCTGCGGATCGCATGCATGGCGGCAGCGGCGTATTCATATTCTGGGGGTTGCTTTCCCTGTCGTTCTTACTGCTGGTTGCGCCTTTCGCACTCTTTTTCCGTTTGCCTAAAGCGCTGACGCCGCCACCCAGTGTCGCTGATCCAGCGTATGAGGCATTTTTACAGGCATTCATTGCGCGTCTGCGAGTCAATCCGCTGCTTGCCGGGGTGACGATTAACAATGAGGCGGATGTGGTCAGCGCTTGTGCCAAACTGGAAAAGACCGTCGATGAATTGATCAAGGAAACGGCCAGTACGGTATTTGTCAGTACGGCGGTCATGCAGAATGGCCGACTGGACGGGTTGATCGTATTTTTTACGCAAATCCGTCTCGTTTGGCGGATTGCGCAGGTATATACGCAGCGTCCGTCGCCGCGCCAGATGCTGTATCTCTACAGCAATGTCGGCATGAATGCGTTGGTGGCGGAAAATCTTCAGGAGATCGAGTTTATGGAGATTGCTGCACCGATCGTGACAGCGATTGTCCCTTCGCTGAAAGGTGCTTTGCCCGGATTTCAGGGGGTTTCGACGCTGCTGGTCAATAGCCTGGCAAGCGGCTGTTCGAATGCGTTCCTAACGTTGCGTGTTGGCCTGATGGCGCGGGTGTACTGTGCGTCTCTAACCCGACCGGAACCGTCTGCGCTCAAGAAAAATGCGACCGTTCTGGCCATGGGAATGGTTGGCGGCATTGCCAGAACGCAGGGTGAACGCGTGGTCAAAAGTTCATGGCATGCCGTTAGCCGGGCAGTCGGCTCTGCTATGGATGCTTCGGTTGAGACAGTAAAAAGCACAGTCGGGCAGACTACTGATGTCGCCGTGGAGGCGGCCAGGTCGGTTGGCGGCGTCTTCAGCCGTACCTGGGGATCGCTAAAATCCTCGTTGTCGAAGAAAACGGACAGAGAGCCAGAATCTTCAGAACGCCGATAAAAAAATCCCGCGTCGGTTTGACGCGGGATAAATCTCATCATTGCGATGAGTCAGGGAGGGTCAAATGTTGCCAGCAAGGAGTGCTAAGACAACGCTTGCAGTATAAGGCGTAAAAGTGTGTTATTGGCTTGCTGTCTGCGGCAAATGCGCATGAGTTATACATACGTTGGGTAACCCCGGTTTGCCGTTTGTGCCATACATGGATCCCGGCACTGTGTTTGAGTCATCCAGCGTAGAATCGTAACGATTCTGTGTGAAAGTTAGGAAAGGGCGGCGATGCGTGCGCGTGCAATCAAGTTGATGCTGGGCATAGGAGTGATGGCGGCCAGTCTGTCCCTATATGCCCAGGGTGTGTATGTGACGCGGGGTGCCAACGGGCCCGTGTTTTCCGACAAGCCACAGCCCGGTGCCAAGGAAATGCGCTTGAAACCGTTAAATGTGGTTCCGGCGCAAAAAGTACCGCAGGAAAAGACGGCATCTGGCACGTCAGCCGGTACGCTGCGAGAACGTGCGGGAAAGCAGGCATTGCCTGAAGATACACCTTATCGAACATTCTCAATCTTGTCGCCGGAACAGGATGGTAGTGTTGTTGCCAATACCGGCAGTTTCACGGTGCGGCTGGCGGTCGATCCGCCATTACGGCTTGGTGAGGGGCACGCATTTGTGATCAGTCTTAATGGCCAGCCTGTCGGGCAGCGTTTTACTGCTACCGAATTCATGTTTCCGCCCGAATTCTGGGGAGGCGTACCGCCCATCAATCAACGTGCCCAGCTCGACGTCAGTATCGTGGATAGTGCCGGGCGAATCATCATGCATGCGCAGCCTGCGGTATTTTTTATGCGTTATACAACGGTGCTACAGCGGCCTCATTCACTGCCTCCACCGTATCCGCCACCTCCTCCGTATCCCATGTACCCGCCGCCTCCACGGGGTAGGCCGCCGATGTATCCGCCACCGGCGTCTCATCCGCTTCCCCCCCCATCTGCACCGGCGTATATCCCGCCGTGGAAGCCGGCTTATCCCCGTCCGCTGTTTCCTGGCAGCCGTGTGGTCGAAATGCCGCCCGGCACACCGCCACAAACACCGGACAATCGCGGAAATCACAGAGAGCGCTGGAGCAGATAGCGTGAAATAGCGTGAAGTAATTTGTAGCGTGTGTAGCGTGGAGCCTGCGGTTCTGCGTATCAGGGCAATGAAGGTCTGGAAGGCTGTGAATGCGGAACACCTACAAATACAGGACGTGAGCGTACCGGCGAATACTTTTATTACAGGCATTGCCGGTATCGGCGGCTACCTGCCGCTGCCGTTAGTTGCTTTAGTTTCCCCCTTTGTCTGGCTCGCGGATTCCCCTGAACATATGAAGTAGGGAGGCGTTGCGGTGCGCTGAACGCTTCTGCCAGGTATGCAATTTCCGTTTGCGATGAAGTGATTGCATGCCGCTCGCGGTTTTCCAGCTTGCCGGAAAGCGTGTTCGGCTTATAATACGCGCGCTTTATCCAGCTCGCGCCCCTGTAGCATGAAGGTCGTGCAGTTGATTTGTAATCATCAGGTCGTGGTTCGATTCCGCGCAGGGGCACCAGGGCGAAGCAAAACAGCCGTTCAAGAATATTCAGCATGCTTTTATTTCAGTGGCGTGGTAAACGCAGACAGTGTGGTGCGGCTGTGCTGAAGTGTAATGCGCCATGACCAAACTCAGGCAGACCCGGCAGATGATCGAAGCAGCCATGGCGGACGCACAACGGCCGGCATTGGCGCTTTCCGGTGGTAAGGACTCGCTCCTGTTATTGGCGTTGTGCAAACCGTATCGTAAGCGTTTGCATGTTGTCTGGGCGCGGACAAGCGAAACGTTTCCGCACATGGTCGATTTTATGCGCGAAGCAACGCGCGGTTGGGACTTTCAGGAACTGGTCAGTGACCAGTCCGCTTATTTTGCGACGCACGGTTTTCCGTCGGCGCTGATTCCAGTGCGGCACCGACCGCACGAGAAAAATCCGGGAATCCTCATTCAGTCCAACGGGTATTGCTGCAAGGCGCTCCAGTACAAACCCTTGGCGCGCTACCTCAAAGAGTACGGAGCCGATCTGGTCTTGCACGGGCAGACGGCCGAAGATTTGCTAAATCATAAAACCTCATTTCCAGCCATGCTGGGCCCCTTGTCGCGTAGGCGGATTGTGGCGCCTTTGCGTGACTGGACGGCTGAGGAGGTGCTGGCCTATTGCCAGCGCTGGCGTGTGCCATTGCCCGAGCAATATGCTACGGGCTTGGCCGATTCGCTGGAATGCTGGAACTGTACCGTGCGCATTGATCTGGCTCGTTTTCGCTGGATGCAGGCGCATTACCCAGTACTGGCGGAAAAACTCGGCGCTTTGTTGGGATCGGTCTATGGTGCGGCGATTACCGATTACGAAACGCACATCGCCCCGGTGCTCGATGCTGCCAGAAATAAGGAAAAAGATCAGAAAACCAAGGCGGCTACGGCCTAGCGGCAGGTTTTAGCTGAATGCTGGTCTGTACGCACCGCATCTGCCCAGCAGTTGGGTGTTTCGTAGAGCCTGACGCGTTCTAGCCGCAGATGGTTGCCAAAGTTGTCGCAGAATATGTGGTCGAGAATGGCAAAAGCAGTTTCGGCCAGATTTTCTGCCGTTGGAATACATTCGAGAACGACGGTTTTGTGACCAGGCAGCGTTTTCAGAAATTCGACGACGGCCGTATCGCCTGCATAAACGAGAAAAGCATGATCCCAGTGGTCGACCAGATGCCGTTTTGCCAGCGTCTTGATGTCGGCAAAATCCATCACCATACCGTTGGCTGCTTCGCCGTCATGGCGGATGATGTTGCCGGCCAGGGTGATTTCGAGAACGTAACGATGACCGTGAAGATGACGGCAATGGCTTTTATGATCGGGGATACGGTGGCCGGCGTCAAACTCCAGGCGGCGAGTGATGAACATGGGAAAATCCGGAGGAAAAATCAGCGCGCTGATTATATCGGAATCGCCATGACTGTTTTTGAAAGCGCATGTGATCTGTAGGCGTGTATGGCGGTGCGTGCAAGCATTCGACTATCCGACCATCGACTATCATTACATTTTTGATTACCCCGTAATATCTGTCACATACCATGCTGACCGTCTCCGACCATCGCCGCGACAGCGCCGGAATGACTTATGTATACCCTGTCGTTTCTCGCCGCGCGGGCGGTGTTTCCGTCGGCATCAACCTCAATACGAATAACGCCTGCAACTGGGCGTGCCTGTACTGCCAGGTACCGGAGCTGAAGCGGGGCGGGCCGCCGCCGATCAATCTCGACCGGCTGGAAATGGAGCTTCGCTGTTTTTTGCGGGAAGCCGTACATGGGGACTATCTGGTGCGCAACGCGCCGCCAGAAGCGCGCCGCCTGGTGGATGTGGCGTTTTCCGGGAATGGTGAGCCAACCAGTGCGGTCGAGTTTGCCGATGCCGTGTTGCGGCTGGAACGTGTATTACAGGATCTATCCCTGCTCGGCGTACTCAAGGTACGCTTGATTACCAACGGCAGTTTGATGCATCGTGAAAACGTGCAATTAGGTCTTGCCCGTATCGCCCGGCTGGGCGGTGAAGTTTGGTTCAAACTGGATCGGGCGACGGCTGCGGGCGTGCGCCGTATCAACGGCGTCGGCCGTTTTTCATCAGCACGGCTGTGCGCAACGGTACGTCAGTGTGCGCAACTTGTGCCCATCTGGATTCAGACGTGCTGGTTCGCGCTGGACGGCGAAGCGCCGTCGGCGCTGGAACAGGACGCCTATTTGGCGTGCATTGACCTGCTGCGGCCGCATATTCAGGGTGTTCTGCTTTATGGGCCGGCTCGCCCTTCCTTGCAGCCTGAATCGTTTCGCATCTCTGCGGTGCCTCCGGCGATCATGCAGGGTGTTGCAGACAGGATCGAAGCACTTGGCGTCAAGGTCATCATGACGCCCTGAATGTGCGTGAACATGAAGTCGCGTAATAGTTAATGTAAAACGCAGGCATCGTAAAAAATCAGTTTTGGGCATCTGCCCCGTGATGGAATTCGGGTAGAATCCCTTGCGTTTATTGATAGGGAATGGATCAGGAATGGCATTAATCGTCCAGAAATTTGGCGGCACTTCGGTAGCAACGACCGAACGTATCAAGAATGTGGCAAAGCGCATTGCTCGCTGGAAGAAGCGGGGCCATGATGTCATCGTCGTCCCGTCGGCCATGTCCGGGGAGACGAATCGCCTGATTGCACTGGCTAAAGAAATCTCCGCCTCGCCCGATCCGCGTGAACTGGATGTGATTGCCTCAACCGGCGAGCAGGTGACGATCGGTCTGCTCTCCATGGCGTTGCAGGAACTGGGGCTGAAAGCCAAGAGTTATACCGGTCCGCAAGTCAAGGTATTGACGGATAGCGTATTTACCAAGGCGCGTATTCTGAAGATCGACGACGCGTTAATCCGTAAGGATCTGGACGCGGGTTATGTCGTCGTTGTGGCTGGTTTCCAGGGAGCGGATGCCGAAGGCAATATCACGACGCTCGGCCGTGGCGGTTCCGATACTTCGGCGGTGGCGTTGGCAGCTGCACTGCATGCCGACGAATGCCAGATTTATACCGACGTGGATGGCGTCTATACAACCGATCCGCGTATCGTCCCGGAAGCGCGCAAACTCGATGCCATCACCTTCGAAGAAATGCTGGAAATGGCCAGTCTTGGCTCAAAAGTACTGCAAATCCGCGCTGTCGAGTTCGCTGGAAAATACAAGGTTAAGCTGCGTGTGCTTTCCAGCTTCGAGGACGAAGGTGAGGGGACCCTGATTACTGTTGAGGAAGAAAAAACAATGGAACAACCGATTATTTCTGGCATTGCCTCCAACCGTGATGGCGCCAAACTGACCATTTTTGGCGTGCCCGACAAGCCCAGCGTCGCGTACCAGATTCTTGGACCGATCGCCGACGCTAACATCGACGTTGACATGATCATCCAAAATGTCAGTCAAGAAGGGCTGACGGATTTCTCATTCACCGTCAATCGCAGCGACTACGCCAAAGCCAAGGCAATTCTCGAACAGAGCGCAGCCGGACTTGGTGCACGCGGCGTGACCGGCGACAACAAAACCTGCAAGGTTTCCATTATTGGCGTCGGCATGCATTCCCACCCGGGTATTGCCAGCCAGATGTTCAGTGCGCTAGGCGCGGAAGGCATCAACATCCAGATGATTTCAACCTCGGAAATCAAGATTTCTGTGGTCATTGAAGAAAAATATTTGGAATTGGCCGTCCGCATTCTGCACCGCACATTCGGCCTTGATAAAGAATGAACAATTCCGTTGAATTGACCGGGCGCTGCTAAACGGCTATCATCGCGCCCTTCCGGAGACGTGGCCGAGAGGTCGAAGGCACTCCCCTGCTAAGGGAGCATGCGGGCAAAACCTGCATCGAGGGTTCGAATCCCTCCGTCTCCGCCAAACCCAGTAAAGACGGCCTTTCCGGCCGTCTTTGATTTTCTGGGCTATTTTCTTGTTAGATTATTCCAAAAAATATAAGTAGAAACCGTTGTCTTAGATATTGTGTGAGATAACTAATAACTACGGAAATTATTCGTATACGGATCTATCTTTGGGATAGTTAAATAAAACGCCTCTTAATGGCGATTCCAAGGTTCGGCAGCTACTTATTTTCAGACACTACCTATTTCGATCCGTTTCTAGTACTTAAGAATGATGCGTATAAATTAATGATGTTCTACTCAGCCAATCCATTGATTTTAATTGTATCTGGCTGTTTAGATAGCGTAGCGGCGGCGAATAAAAAATAGCTCTAGTTTCTTTTGCCGCATTTGTCTTGTATTGGTTTGGATGTTGGAGCCTAGTTTTTTTGAGTTATTTTTTTATTTAAGCGGCCGCGCAGTGCCATCTAACATACTACTAAAACCATTAATCTAATTTTGCGGAAATTTATGCCGCATCATATACGTCAAAGATAGGGGAATCTTTGCCGCAATGTTCGCCAGGTTTCCCAGACGAAAAAACTGCGCCGTGCCAGCCGAAATACGCGGCGACCATTCAGAATAGTCAACGTGGCAACGGCAAGTCCAGCGAGCAGTGGGTAACGTTTGACGTAGCTGATACCCGTATTAATGTACGTGCGCGCAACATCAATACGGTTGAGGGCGGCTTGCACCGGTTGCGTTTCCGCGGACAGGAAGTAGCGCTGTGTTGTAATGCGTTCAAGTAGCATGCCCCGCTGCAGCTGGATGTCATTCAGCCGGCGCATCGTGTTGCCCTATCGCAGCTTTCAATTGACGGAGATCCTCTTCCAATTCGGAGAGGCTGGCGTCAAACATCCGCCTGGGACGTTGCACGGCCTGTTTCAACCCGAACGCTAGCCAGATACTGGCACCCAGAAATGCTGCGCAGGAAATTCCCAATATAAGTACCCGGCTTTCCCAGAATGCCACCGTCAGAAACAAGACCAGCATGAGGAGGCCGATGCTTAGGCAGAAAGCCAGCCCAAGGGCTAGCAGAAAGAGCTGGAATGCCCGTAATTTTTCCTCTTCCAGCTCATTGCCCAACAATTCGAGGCGTGTTCTGCCGCTCGCCAGCAATGTGGCCGCCAGATTTTTCAGGGCGGAAAACAGGCTGCCCCGGTAGCCAGGCGTGGTACTCATGAAATTCCGCGCAAAAAATCCCAGAAACTTCAGATTCAACGACGGCTAGCGAAAATCCCGATCAACAAGCCAATGCTGGCGGCAATGCCGACGGCCTGCCAAGGATTTTCCTTGACATAGACATCTGTGGCGTGCGCGGCGGCTCGCGTTCTGCCGATCAGTTCATTTTCAACATCAATGAGCCGCGTCTTGGCGTCTTCCAGCCGCTCGCTGATTTGCCCGCGCAGTTCGACAACTTTTTCACCCGCCAGGTCGGCGGTGGCGCGCAAGATTTCCTCGGCGTCGGTAATCACAATTTTCAGATCTTCGACGAGCTTCTGCTTGCTCAGGTTAATCGAAAATTCGGATTCACTCTGTTTGGACTTGGATTGTCTGGGCATGATGATTTCCTTGCGTTGAGTTAAGTAAAAGTCAATCGGAGTTGCTCTAGGCGCCGTACTATCTATCGCCAGGGCATGCTGGGATGCCTTTCATGACACATAAATTCGTATACGGCATTCAGATGCAGGGTAACGAATTTGGCGTTTTGAATCAATTAAAATTCATCATGCGTAATCATAGTCGATGCGTAACGGGGCATGATCGGAAAAGCGTTCGGCTTTATAAATTTCTGCGGAACGCGCCCTATTGGCTAGTTCGGGTGTTGCCAATTGATAGTCGAGCCGCCAACCGATATTTTTAGCCCAGGCCTGACCGCGATTGCTCCACCAGGTGTAGCAGGCGTCTGTCGCATCCGGATGCAGACGACGGTAAACATCGACCCAGCCTGCTTCGTTGAGCGTTTTGCCGAACCAGGCACGCTCTTCCGGCAAGAATCCGGAATTTTTCTGGTTATTTTTCCAGTTTTTGAGATCGATTTCCTGGTGGGCGATATTCCAGTCACCACAAACGACGATATCACGCTTTTCACGTGCTAACTGGGACAAGATGGGATAGAAACCATCCATGAACCGAAATTTAGCCGCTTGTCGCTCAGGCGAACTCGATCCGGAAGGCAGATACAGTGAAATTACCGACAGCCGGCCGATATCCACGCGCAGGTAGCGGCCTTCAGCGTCGAACTCAGGGATGCCGATACCTTGTTGAACCGCATCCGGCGGGTGGCGACTCCAGATGCCGACGCCGCTGTAGCCTTTTTTCTCAGCCAGATGATAGTGTGCGTGCATGCCGGCAGGAGAAAGCATATCAGGCGCCAGATCGGCGGCCTGCGCCTTGATTTCCTGCAGGCAAACAACGTCGGCGTTCTGGCAGGCTTGCCAGGGAGCAAAGCCTTTGCGCCACGCCGAGCGAATTCCATTGAGATTTAGGGTAATGATGCGTAACATACAAGTCGTGACTCAGATAATGCTTGGTATTTCATGGATTTTCGTCAGGAATTCATCGAATTCGCCTTGAACCTGAATGTACTGCGTTTTGGCGAATTCAAGACTAAGGCCGGCCGCCTGTCACCGTACTTCTTCAATGCCGGGCTATTTAATGACGGCGCGGCGCTCGACCGACTTTCGCAATTTTACGCCAAGGCGATCCTTGCCAGCGGCGCATCGATGGACATGCTGTTCGGGCCCGCCTATAAAGGGATTCCGCTGGTTGCCGTGAGCGCTTTGGCACTTGCGCGCGCTGGTCGTAATGTGCCTTTTGCCTTCAATCGCAAAGAGGTGAAGGATCATGGCGAAGGCGGCCATATCATTGGCGCGAAACTGGCAGGGCGCGTGTTGGTCATCGACGATGTGATTTCTGCCGGTACCTCTGTGCGCGAATCGGTCGAGATCATCCGTGCTGCCGGAGCCGAGCCGTGTGGTGTCGTGATTGCGCTCGATCGCATGGAACGGGGGACGGGCGCCCTCTCTGCCGTGCAGGAAGTCGAACAGGATTTTGGAATCCCAGTTGTCGCCGTGGCGACGCTCAATGACTTGATGGCTTTTCTGAGCCATCATCCGGAATTCAAGGCGCATGAAAATGCGGTTTTACAATATCGTCGTCAGTATGGTGTCAATTAGTATGTCAAAAAAACTGTTTACGAATCTTGCCATTTTCTGCACTTTGTCTTTATTTGGCGGTGCGGTGTTCTCTGCTGGCAAAACGACCGGCCAGTCATCAGGCGCGGTGTATTGCTGTAATGATGCGGGTGGGCGGCAGGTTTGCGGCGACCTTTTGCCCCAGGCGTGCTTTGGCCGTGCCTACCGCGAGGTTGGCCGTAGCGGATCGACTATCCGCAAGGTTCCTGCGCCGCTGACCGCAGAACAGCGGGCGCAGCGAAAAATCGAGGAAGAAAAGCGCAAGATCGAGGAAGAAAAACGTAAAGAGCAGGATCTGAAGGATCGGGCATTGCTCAATACCTACGGTAGCGAAGCCGAGATCGATGCGATGCAGGCGCGTGCCGAGAAGGACATTTTGCAGTCGATCAAGAATGCTGAAGCCAAAATAGAAAGCGCCAAACAGGCACGTAAGAAATATGAAGAAGAAGCCGAGTTTTATAAAAAAAAGCCTATGCCACCTGAAGTGCAGAAAGGACTAAAGGAAGGTGACGTCGAAATCAATGCGCAAACGTCACTGATTGAGGCCAAGAAAAAAGAGCTGGAAACTGTTCGCGCCAAATATGGCGAGGAGAAAGCGCGTTTCGTTGAGCTGAGCAAGCGTCCGCGTTCTCGTTGATCTTGTATTTTTCTGATCGGTCGCAATTGACCGTACGCTAAGGCAAGCCCTATGCACGAGGTGCGGCATGAATAGCGTAGCGCCTTGCCTTTGTCCTCTTGGTTAATCTGTCAATTTGCGTCGCAACAGCTCATTGACCTGTTGCGGGTTGGCTTTACCCTTGGCGGCTTTCATTATCTGACCGACCAATGCATTGAATGCTTTCTGCTTGCCTGATTTGAATTCGGCAACCATGACTGCATTGGCGGCCAGCACATCATCGACCAATTTTTCGATGGCGCCGCTATCGGTAATCTGCCGCAGGCCGCGCTGTTCGATGATGGCGTCGGCACTGGCGCCTTCTCCGCTCCAGAGGGCTTCAAAAACCTTCTTGGCAATGGCGTTGGAGATCGTGTTGTCGGCAATGCGCGCTGCCAGACCGCCGAGCTGCGCGGCACTGACGGGCGATTCGCCAATGGTTTTGTCTTCTTTGTGCAGACGTGCGGCCAGATCGACCATGACCCAGTTGGCGCAGATTTTAGCGGCAGACTTTCCGGCAACGGTAACCGCGGCCTCGAAATAGTCGGCCATTTCAAGTGATGTGGTGAGCGCAGCGGCATCATAGGCAGAAAGGCCATAGTCTGCGCTGAAGCGCTGTTTCTTGGCATCGGGCAGTTCCGGCAAAGCGGCGCGTTCACGCTCGATCCAGTCGTGGTCAATAAAAAGCGGCAGTAGATCGGGGTCAGGAAAGTAGCGATAGTCGTGCGCGTCTTCTTTGGATCGCATGGCGCGTGTTTCGCCGGTGCTCGGATCAAATAGCACGGTGGCTTGGCGAATGGCGCGGCCTTCCTCGATTTCGGCGATTTGCCACTGCACTTCGTAATCGATGGCCTGTTGCAGGAAACGGAATGAGTTGAGATTTTTGATTTCGCGCCGCGTGCCGAGTTCCTGCTGCCCAAGCGGACGTACCGATACGTTGGCGTCGCAGCGGAACGAGCCTTCCTGCATGTTGCCGTCGCAGATGCCGATCCAGCGCACGAGTGCGTGCAGGGCGCGCGCATAAGCGGCGGCTTCCGCCGATGATCTCAGATCCGGTTCGCTGACGATTTCAAGCAGTGGGGTGCCGGCACGGTTGAGATCAATACCTGAAGCGCCGTGAATCCCTTCATGGATGGATTTGCCGGCATCTTCCTCCAGATGCGCGCGCGTCAGGCGGATCGTTTTCTCCGTCGTATCCTCGCCTTGGCCGAGCTGGATGTGCACCTGGCCGCCGCTGACGACGGGTAGTTCAAACTGGCTGATCTGATAGCCTTTGGGCAAATCCGGATAAAAATAGTTTTTGCGGGCAAATACCGATTTGGGCGCGATGTTGCCCCCGACGGCCAGGCCAAAGCGAATGGCGCATTCCACCGCACCGCGGTTGAGCACCGGCAGCACGCCCGGCAAAGCGATATCGACGGCGTTGGCCTGCACGTTCGGCTCGGCACCGAAGGCGGTCGAACTGCCGGAAAAAATCTTTGAATGGGTCAGCAGCTGGACGTGCGTTTCAATGCCAATGATGACTTCCCATGATTTCATCGTTTATTTCTCTCTGTATTCAGGCACAACGGCCATTACGCGGATTGACCAGGATCGGCCACAGATAATCGACAGCGTCGCCGCTGCATTGCGCACGGCAATTATGAAAGGCGATCGTGACGCCCTTGTTTTGTTCCCATAGGCGAATCAGGCAGGCATTGGTCGGATTGTGCAATTCGACATTGGGCATGCGGGATGTTTGTGTGAATGCGGGCAAGTCGAAGCGACAGACACCGTGTTTAGGAATGCCGATTTCTGCACTCAAGCGCTTGACTTCGGCGTGTTCCACCAATAGATCAAGGCGGCCCTTGCCGCCGTTGACGTCCTTGAACGTGCACGCCGCCTTGACATTCAGCGCCCGGTCGTGAATTTGCTGCATCTTTCGTCCGCGCAGCCGGCGCAGGGTTTGCGGGCTGATTTGACCCGTCTGGATATGCCCAGAGGCCGATGTTTCTTTTTTAGCCTTATCGCCAGTGGCCTGATCGGTGGTTGCACACGCTGCCAGCAAAGTTGTCAGCATGGCGGCAAGGCATAGGCGCTGTATGCCGGGAATTCTTCCGGCGTAGCCAGCATGCCGTCTGTTTCGGGAAACTTCGGCCATCGTCAGAAACATGTGTTTTTCTCCAGTCAAACCCATGCTGTTAGTAACTTTGTGTTGCGGCGTTTGCCTCGTTATGCCGCAAGTGCCGGCGGCTGGTGCAGGTGCCAGTCGGTGGCTTGCTGATAACGGTGCGCGATATTGAGTAGCCGCGCCTCGCTGAAATAATCGCCGATCAACTGCAGCCCGACCGGCAATGGGGATGTTTGGCCGGAGAAGCCGCAAGGGATCGACATGCCGGGCAGGCCGGCAAGATTGACGGCCACGGTGTAAATGTCCGACAGATACATTTGCACCGGGTTGCCGATTTTCTCACCCAGTCTGAACGCTGGGGTTGGATAGGTTGGTCCCATAATGACGTCGCAGTGTTTGAACGCTTCGGCAAAGTCTGCCGCAATTAGGCGGCGGACGTGCTGAGCTTGCAGATAATAGGCATCGTAGTAGCCATGCGACAATACATAGGTACCGATCAGAATGCGCCGCTTGACTTCGATGCCAAAGCCTTGCGAGCGGCTTTTTGCATACATATCGTTAAGGTCGGCGTATTTCGGGGCACGATAGCCGTAGCGGACGCCGTCGTAGCGCGACAGGTTAGTGCTGGCTTCAGCCGAGGCAATGACGTAATAAGTGGGTACCGCCAGTTTCAGGTTCGGTAGGCTGACTTCCACGGTTGTCATGCCCAGTTTTTGGTATTCGGCCACGGCGGCTTCGACGCGCGCCATGACCTCGGCGTCGCACCCCTCTCCATAAAATTCCTTGGGTAGGCCGATTTTTAGGCCGGCCAGAGGTTTATCGAGATCGCGTGTGTAATCTTCGGCCGGACGGTCAAGGCTGGTCGAATCGCGCTCATCGAAACCGGCCATGGCGTTGAGCAACATGGCACAATCTTCCGCCGTATGCGCGATCGGCCCACCCTGGTCGAGCGAGGATGCATAGGCAATCATGCCGTAGCGTGAAACCGTGCCGTATGTTGGCTTGATGCCGCTCAGATTGCAGAGTGCCGCCGGCTGACGGATCGAACCGCCTGTGTCGGTGCCTGTCGCCGCGGGCGCCAGCAGGGCCGCCACCGCGGCTGCCGAACCGCCCGAAGAGCCGCCTGGCGACCTTTCCATATCCCAAGGATTGCGGGTTGCACCGTAATATGAAGTCTCGTTCGATGCACCCATGGCAAATTCGTCCATATTCGTTTTTCCCAGAGTGACCACGCCGGCGGCGTTGAGCCGTTCGATCACCGTGGCATCATAGGGACTCACGAAGTTACCCAGCATCTTTGAACCACAGGTCGTCAGCCAGCCCTTGGCGCAGAAAATGTCCTTCTGCGCCAGTGGAATGCCGGTCAATGGCGTGGCCTGCCCGGCGGCAATGCGGGCATCTGCCGCTGCCGCCTGCGCTAAACTTTTTTCCGGAACGATAGTGATATAGGCATTGAGTGCCGGATTGATGCGTTCGATTCGGTCGAGATAGCTGCGAGTCAGTTCAACGCTGGAAATTTCTTTGTTCGCCAGCGCCGCGGCCAGTGATTTGATGTTATGCGGAATCATTCGATCACCTTTGGCACGATAAAGAGTCCGGCTTCGGTCTGCGGTGCGATTGCCAGAAAATCTTCGCGCCGGTTGCTTTCTGTGACGATGTCAGGACGCAAACGCTGGCCGAGATCAAGTACATGCGCCATCGGTTCGACGCCATGTGTGTCGACAGCCTGGAGTTGTTCGATTAGTCCGATGATGTCATCGAGCTGCGCGCGAATCGTTTCGTTTTCGTCGGCGCTGATTTCAAGCTGCGCCAATTGCGCTACGCGCTTTACGTGTTCATGGGTGATCGACATAGAAAAGTAGAAAAAATAAAAATAGTGGGAAAAATCAAAAGGTCAACTTATCAAAATAATGGCTGTATAAGGTATCATAAAAGCTTTACCAGCCGCAGTATGGCGGCGTTTTTGGATACTTAGGCATGTTCAGTTTCTTGCGCAGTTATTTTTCGAACGATCTTGCCATTGATCTTGGTACCGCGAATACCCTGATTTACATGCGCGGCAAGGGCATCGTTCTCGACGAACCTTCAGTGGTCGCCATCCGCATGGATGGCGGTCCGAACTCCAAGCGGGTGATTCAAGCGGTGGGGCAGAGCGCCAAGGAAATGCTTGGCAAGGCGCCCGGACAAATTACTGTCATCCGGCCGATGAAAGATGGGGTCATCGCTGATTTTACGTGGACCGAGCAGATGCTCAAGCAGTTTATTCGCAAGGTGCACGACTCGCGCCTGCTTTCGCCCAGTCCGCGCATTATCGTTTGTGTGCCGTCCGGTTCGACACAGGTGGAACGCCGCGCTATCCGTGATTCGGCCGAGAATGCGGGTGCCCGGCAGGTGTTCTTGATTGAAGAACCGATGGCGGCGGCAATTGGCGCCGATCTGCCTGTCGCCGAAGCAACCGGTTCGATGGTTGTCGATATTGGCGGCGGCACGACGGAGGTTGGCGTGATTTCGTTGGGCGGCATGGTGTATTCCGGTTCGGTGCGTATCGGCGGCGACAAACTCGATGAAGCGATCATTAACTACATCAGCCGTAACTACGGCATGCTGGTCGGCGAGAATACGGCGGAAAGCATTAAGAAGCAGATCGGCTCGGCTTTCCCCGGCACAGAAGTGCAGGAAATGGAGGTTTCCGGTATCAATAAGGCCGAAGGTATCCCGCGCAAATTTACGATTTCCTCAAACGAAATTCTCGAAGCATTGACCGATCCGCTCAACAGCATTGTCTCTGCCGTCAAGTCAGCGCTGGAGAAGACGCCACCCGAGTTGGGCGCTGATATTGCCGACAAGGGACTGGTGCTGACCGGCGGTGGTGCGCTTCTGCACGATCTCGACCGCTTGCTGATGGAAGAGACGGGGCTGCCGGTGATCGTTGCCGAAGAGCCGCTGACCTGCGTTGCGCGTGGCTGCGGAATCGCGCTCGAACGCATGGACAAGCTGGGCAGCATTTTCGCTTCGGATTGACCGGGGTGGATCATCGTGGATGCGCGCCCGGCCAATTCGGCGCGCGCCCACAGTGCGTAGCGCGGTTTTGATCCGTCCGTTTGCCGGCGTGATTCGTTAGCGGAGTGGTCAGGATGACCGGAGTGATGTGCCCGGGTGCATACTGTTTTTTTCAGTCATTTTGCTATTGCTGAAGTTTTTTCTCGAAACTTTGCATGGATCATCAGCCGCCGCCATTTTTTAAACGAGGCCCCGCTCCGCTAGCGCGTTTGTTCTTTTACGTGACCTTGTCGCTGGTGCTGATTGTGATCGATGCGCGCTTTCATACGCTGGATCTGGCGCGCCAGAGCCTTTCCCTGATCACTGATCCGTTACAGCGGGCGGCGCAGATGCCTGCTGCCTTGTTGGTTCAGGCACGCGCTTATCTCTCTAGCGTTGCACGTCTGCAAGAAGAAAATTTCCGGATGAAGCGCGAGCAGCTTGATAATGCCGCTAGCCTGACGCGTACCGAGCAGCTTGAGCGTGAAAATGCCAGACTACGCCGCTTGCTGGAGCTTCGTGAGCGCGAGCATCCCAGTGGGGTCGTTGCGCAGATTCTGCATGCCGTGCGCGATCCCTATACCCAGCGTATCGTCGTCGACAAAGGACAGATGGCGACGGTTAGCGCCGGGCAGCCGGTCATCGATGACGTGGGTGTCATCGGCCAGGTGACGCGCGTTTTTCCTTTTGCCGCCGAGATTACATTGCTGACCGACAAAGATCAGTCGATTCCCGTCCAGGTTGTGCGCAACGGCCTGCGTTCGATAGCGTTTGGTTTGGGCGACGGACAGTTGGAGCTGCGTTTTATGCCTGCCAACGCCGATATCAATAATGGTGACCTGATCGTCACGTCCGGCCTGGACGGCGTGTTTCCGCGCGGTTTGCCCGTGGCACGGGTAACGCATATCGAACGCAATGCGTCCTATGCGTTTCCGCGGATCTTCTGCAAGCCGTTGGCCGGAGTGGAAAATTACAACGAAGTCATGGTGCTGGCCGTGCGCGAGCCGATGGCGATTCCAGAAGAACTGCGGACTCCGCGCCCGTCGGCGGGTGGCAAGTCCGGGAAGAAAAAACGACCCAAAAGGGGTTAATGTATGCAAGCGACTCACGCCTCATCGCGTATCCTACAACCGGCCAATCCCTGGTTTATCCGGTTGAGCCTGCTGGTTGCGCTGTTACTGAATTTTATGCCGACGTCTTCCTGGCTGTGGATACCCGACTGGGTCGCCTTGACGCTTGTTTTCTGGTGTGTCCGCGAGCCGCGTTACGTTGGGATGGGATACGCCTTTCTTTTTGGGTTGGCGATGGACGTGGCCGATGCCAGCCTGATGGGGCAGCACGCCCTGGCGTATGTCATCATCGCCTATCTGGCCATATTGCTTTCCCGGCGTATTCTTTGGTTCTCGCTGGGGCAGCAGGCGCTGCATGCCTTGCCGCTGCTCCTGATTGCGCCGGCCGTCCAGTTGGCTGTGCGTCTTCCCCTCGGCGTCGAATTTCCGGGGCTGCCGTATTTTGCTGGCCCATGCATTGCCGCCGCGCTATGGCCGCTGCTGACTTTTATCCTGCTGTTGCCGCAATATCAGCCGATCGAACGCGACGCCAACCGGCCAATCTGAGTCGAGGATTTTCTCTTTGTTCAGTGATTCCCGCTATTTCATCCCGCAGCATTTTACGGATAGCGAAGCCGGGCGCTTCCGCTTTCGCATCTATTTTGCGGCGGGCGCGGTGCTGCTGGCTTTTTCTCTCCTAACGGCGCGTTTCGTCTATCTGCAGATCCTTCGGCATGATTATTACGTTACCCGCGCCGAGGATAATCGTATTGCACTGATCCCTGCGCCGCCTAATCGCGGCCTGATTACCGACCGCAACGGTGTCGTGCTGGCACGTAATTATTCGGCGTTCACATTGGAGATCACGCCGTCCAAGGTCGATGATCTAGAGGCGACGATTGAAGGACTGGCTGAGATCATCGACATCCAGCCGAAGGACAAGCGGCGTTTCCGCCGTCTGCTCGGGGAGAAAAACAAATCTTTTGAAAGTTTGCCGTTGCGCACACGTCTTAGCGAAGAAGAAGTCGCACGTTTTGCCGTCAATCGCTATCGCTTCCCCGGCGTCGAAGTCAAAGAGCGGCAATTCCGTGAATATCCGCTGGGGCCGGTGGCTGCGCATGCCATTGGTTATATCGGGCGCATCAACAAGGATGACCTGAACTATATCGACAAGAAGGAGCAGACGGCCAATTACAAGGGCAGTGACCACATTGGTAAGATCGGCCTCGAAAAATCCTACGAATTTCATTTGCACGGTCAGACGGGTTACGAGGAAGTCGAGATCGATGCGGGCGGGCGAGCGCTGCGCAGCCTGGCGCGCACGCCGCCGACGCCGGGCGGTGATCTGACGCTGACACTCGATACCGGACTTCAGGCGGTCGCGGAAAAGGCTTTTGGTGATCGGCGCGGCGCGCTGGTTGCCATCGAACCGTCGACGGGCGGCATTCTGGCCTTGGTCTCGATGCCCAATTTTGATCCCAATCTATTTGTCGACGGTATTCGCCAGGAAGACTGGGAGGCGCTCTATAAATCGCCGGATCGGCCGATGGTCGATCGTGCGTTGAACGGTGCGTACCCGCCGGGTTCGACCTTCAAGCCGTTTATGGCGCTGGCAGCGCTGGAAAGCGGCAAGCGCACGCCTGGCCAGACGACGTTCGATCCCGGCTATTTCCGGTTTGGCGGGAATACATTCCGCGACAGCAAGCGGGGCGGGCATGGCGTGGTGAATATGCACCAGTCGATCGTCCATTCCTGCGATACCTATTACTACGCGCTGGCCAACGATATGGGGATCGACACGATCGCCCGTTATATGGCGCAGCTGGGCTTTGGGCAGAAAACCGGCATCGACATTGAAGGCGAGTCGACGGGCGTACTGCCTTCGCCGGAATGGAAGCGCAAGCGCTTCCGGCGTCCTGAGCAACAAAAATGGTACGCCGGCGAGACAATTTCGATCGGCATTGGACAGGGATATAACGCTTATACACCGTTGCAGCTGGCGCAGGCGACGGCGACGCTCGCCAACGACGGTGTGATGTACCGCCCGCATTTGGTCAAGCATATCGTCAATGCCCGAACGGGCGAAAAGACCCTGATCGAGCCGGAGCCGCTGCGTAAATTGCCGTGGAAACAGCGGCATTTCGACATCGTTAAAAAGGCGATGATGGGCGTCA
Source organism: uncultured Propionivibrio sp. (assembly GCA_937923255.1). Classification (GTDB taxonomy): domain Bacteria; phylum Pseudomonadota; class Gammaproteobacteria; order Burkholderiales; family Rhodocyclaceae; genus Propionivibrio; species Propionivibrio hellwigii. The sequence goes on from CALAIL010000031.1 coordinate 25,067, forward strand.
ACAGGGAAGGCACGGGGGCGCGTGCGTTTGCCGGCGCTCCGTATACCTCGGGCGGCAAAACAGGAACGGCGCAGGTGTTCAGCCTGAAAGGCGGAGAATACCGGGCTAGCCGTATCCGGCGAGAACTGCGTGATCATGCGCTGTTCATCGCTTTCGCGCCGGTTGAAGCGCCGAAAATCGCCCTGGCCGTATTGGTTGAAAATGGTGGTTTCGGTGCACAGTCCGCCGCACCGATTGCGCGTGTGGTACTCGACTATTACCTGCTCGGCAAAGCCGCGAAAGGCGCTGTCAAGGAGGACGAAGACGCCCACGAGGACGATGATGTGCATGAAGGATCCGAAGAACACGAAGAGGCGCGGGATGCGCGCGATGGCGGCGAGAAAGGCGAAGATGAGGCCGCGGTGACGCACGCTGCCCCGGGGCTTGCCGCCCCATCGGCGGCAGAGCGCCCTCATCGGGCATCGATCGATGCTGGGGCAACGGAGCCGCCTGATTCGAGCCGTTCCGGCCATCCAGCGGCACCAGGCGTTCCGACTGACCCGGCCCAACCGGCGCATCCCGTGCGTGCAGACGGCCAGGAGGAATGAACGATGTTTGGTGAATATGTCCGCCGTTTTTTCAGCCGGCTCCTGGCCAATATTGACCTGGGTCTGTTCGGCATCGTTCTGCCGCTGCTGCTGATCGGTCTGGCCACGGTTTTCAGCGCTACCTATGATACGGGGAGCCGGGTGTTCAGCCATCTGCTCAACATGGCGGTCGGCCTGGGGGTCATGTGGGGAGCCGCCCAGTGTCCGCCACAGCGATTGATGCGTTTTTCCTTGCCGCTGTATAGCGTGGGCATCATTCTGCTGGTGCTGGTTTTTCCGCTGGGCGTCGTCGTCAACGGCGCGCGCCGCTGGCTCTCCCTGGGTATCATCCGCATTCAGCCCTCGGAAATTTTCAAAATCGCCACACCGCTGATGCTGGCCTGGTATTTCCACAAATATGAAGCGGTGCTCAGCCTGCGCCATTACGCTGTTGCTTTCCTGCTGTTGCTTGTCCCGTTTGCGCTGATCGCCAGGCAACCCGATCTGGGCACAGCTATTCTGGTCGGCGCCGCCGGCTTTTATGTGATTTTCTTTGCCGGCTTGCCTTGGAAAGTGATGGGCGGCATGCTTGCCGCTGCTGCCGCCGCCGCGCCATTCTTCTGGAGTGTGTTGCATGACTACCAGCGCAGGCGGATTCTGACGCTGCTTGATCCAACGACCGACCCGCTCGGTGCGGGTTACCACATCATCCAGTCAACCATTGCCATCGGTTCCGGCGGGTCGTATGGCAAAGGCTGGCTGGATGGAACGCAGACGCACCTGGAATTTATTCCAGAGCGCCACACAGATTTCATTTTTGCCGTTTTCGCGGAAGAGCATGGGCTGCTGGGGGCGGTCATTCTGCTGACACTCTATGCGTTGCTGATCCTGCGCGGACTGATGATCGCAGCCAACGCTTCGACCCTCTTTTCCCGCCTGCTGGCCGGTTCGATCACGCTGAGCTTCTTTACCTACGCATTTATCAACATGGGCATGGTCAGCGGCATTCTGCCCGTCGTCGGCGTACCGTTGCCGTTCATGAGCTATGGCGGTACGGCTTTGGTGATGCTGTTTCTGGGCATTGGCATTTTGATGAGCATTCAGTCGCATCGCTCGCTCAACCGCAGATGATTGAAAGGAGGTGACGATGACCCGTCAAATATCGGCGCTAGCAGCCCCGACATCTGCATTACCCGCATTCGTCGGCGTGGTTTTGCGCAGGTTTTTCATTCTGGTGCTGGCGCCGTGCCTGCTGGCCGCCTGTGGCGGCGGGGAGCGCGTACGCGGCGGAAGCGGGACGGATGCGGTCGCTGCCTCCGGTAGGGCAGAGAGCAGCGACGCCCGTTCTACCCGGCGTGGCGGCGGCTACTACAAGGACGATGGCCCGGGCGACGAAATTCCCGACAATCTCGATGACTTGCCCGACGCCGTGCCGCGTCAGGAGCCGTTGCATCGCTTCGCCAACCGGCCGTACAACGTTTTCGGCAAATACTACACGCCTGCTTCCCACGTGCGGCCGTTTCGCCAGCGCGGCGTTGCCAGCTGGTACGGCAAGAAATTCCACGGCCAGAAGACTTCGACCGGCGAGCGCTACGACATGTTTGCGATGACCGCCGCGCACCCGACGCTGCCGCTGCCTTCCTACGCGCGTATTACCAACCCGGCCAACGGCAAGAGCGTCGTTGTCCGCGTCAATGACCGCGGCCCTTTTCATTCCAACCGGATCATCGATCTTTCCTACGCGGCAGCGCATCGCCTCGGTTATATCAAAACGGGCAGCACGCTGGTCGAAGTCGAAGCGATTGTGCCGGGCAAAAATGATGACATGAGTCGTCTCAATGAAGCCCGCCTGGCCACGAGCGCGCCAGGCGCCGTCTATGCCTACAATCAGCCACCATCGCAGTCTTCCATTTCCCGCCTTCCGTCACCCGTTGCCGACGAACGCGACGACATCGCCCGGATCATGGCGGAAAAGGACAAAGCGCACGGCGCGGCGGTTGCAGACGATGAGGCGCCCATCCGCGCGCCCGCAACCGGCATTTATTTGCAGATCGGCGCCTTTGCCAGCGGCGACAATGCTGAAAGCCTGCGCGCGCACCTGGCGCGTGAGCTGGACTGGCTCAATGGTGTGATTCACGTAATTCCCAGCGGCAGGCTATACCGCGTTCAGGTCGGCCCCTACGCCCAGCGCAACGAAGCCGAGCAGGCCGCTGAAAAAATTCATAGGACGTATGGGGGGCAGAAACCGCGGCTCGTGACCTATAACCGCTGAACCCGGCGTCCTGGGGGCTTTCGCGGCGCACTCGTTGTCGCGTGGCGGACAGGTGGCAGCGGCAGTTCTGCTCCACAGATAGCTTGCAGAGGAACTGCAGAGGCCAGGCAGCGGGCACGTTTTCCCATTTCCCAGTTTTCCCGGCCATGCGCCGTCTTCACGCGGGAACGCTGCACTATGGCCGTCGATGATCCGCCTTGGCCGCTGTCGGGCTGCACGGCCGTTTTGAGTATGCCGTGCGGCTAAAGGGTTTCATCCAGCAGATAGTGCTGTGCGATCCATGCCTGGCCGAGTGCCAGATTGCCGTCGTTGGGCGGCGCGCGGCGCGCTTCCAGCGTTTGCAGGCCGCATTCGCCGATGCGAAAACGCAATTCCCGGGCAAAAGAGCGGTTTTGCAGGCATCTGCCGCTGAGGGCAACGCGGCTGTTTGCCGGCAGCAGCTTGTGCAGCCAGTCCGCCAGCGCGGCCGCCGTCGTCGCAAAGTACAGCGCCGCGCCGCGCCGCGCATCCGATTCCGAACGCAGGTGCAGAAACAGCGGGGAGAAATCAAGCTGTCCTTCCGCCGTGATCCGCCAGCCGCTGGCTAGCGGCTCGATTGTGCCGAAGTTCTCGGCGGCGCCTTCCATCAGTAGTTCGGCGTGTGACGGGAAGGCCGATGTCTGCGTCAGCCCGAGGAGCGCGGCCGCTGCATCGAACAGGCAGCCGAGACTGCTCGAATCCGCTTTCTCGGCATCGGAATCCAGTTGTGCCGCCAGGCGCGGCGCTTCTGCCTGCGCGGCGAAGCGGCGGGGGATTTCCATGTTGCAGCCGATATGGTGGAGAACGGCCGCCGCCAGCCGCCACGGTTCATGCGCCGCTTCGCTAGTGCCCGCCAGGCCGATGGGGACAAGGTGCGCGCGCCGCTCGAAATGCGCGCCGTCGACCCACAATAGCTCACCGCCCCACAATGTCCCGTCGACGCCGGCCTCGCCGCCATCGAGCACCAGGCCGCACATAGGTTCGTCCAGCTGGTGTTCCGCGAGAACGGCTGCCACGTGGGCATGGTGATGCTGTACTGCAAGCATCGGGATCGCGCGCTGGCGGGCCATATCGCGTATCGGCGCATACGAAAAGACATCCCGATGCAGATCGTGGGCAATGAGCATCGGCGATACGTCCAGCATTTTGAGGAGATGCCGGATCGTTTCCTCGAAACCAGCAAGCGCCGCCGGGTTCGACAGTTCGCCTAAATGCTGGGAGAGAAACGCTTCGTCACCGCGCGTGATGCAGATGGCGTTGCCGGAAGGTCCGCCGACCGCCAGCACCGACGGGCCGGGGTGCGTCAGCTTGACAGTCGCCGGTGCATGGCCGCGTCCGCGCCGGAACAGTTGCAGGCCGCCCAAGGCCGAATAGGCGATGCTGTCGTCGCAGCGCGTCACAATGTCGGCATTGTGTATGAGATAGGCGTCAGCAATGCCCGCCAGCCGTGCCAGCGCCTCGTCGTTGCCGATGACGATCGGCTCGTCGGGAGGATTGGCGCTGCTTATCAGCAACGCCAGTTCCTGATCCTGTTCGAGCCAGGCCGTTCCGGCCGGCCGACCGGCGGCCTCGTGAAAAAGCAGGTAGTGCACCGGCGCAAAGGGCAGAATGACGCCCAGCCGCGGCAGATCGGGCGCAATGCCGGGCAGGCGCTCATCGCATTGCGGCCGCTTGTCGAGCAGGATGATCGGCCGCTCCGGAGAGGTCAGCCAGCCAGGTTCGCCGACCTTGAACTGCACGTAAGGAATCGCCGAGCGGGAATTGGCGAACATGACCGGAAAGGGTTTGACAGGGCGATGTTTGCGTTCGCGCAGCCGCGCGACGGCTTCGGCGTTGCGGGCGTCAGCAAAAAGGTGAAACCCGCCCGTGCCCTTGACGGCGACAATCTCGCCGCGTTGGATGGCTTGCCAGGCATGGGCGATGGCATCGCCGGCGACCTCATTGCCGGAGGCATCGAGAAACCGGAGCTGCGGACCGCATTTCGGGCAGCACAGAATTTCCGCATGAGCGCGTCGCCCGTCCAGGCGGCGGTATTCGGCATTGCATTTGCGGCAGGGGGAAAACGGCTTGTAGCTGGTGTGTTCCCGCTCAAACGGCAGGCTGTTGCATACCGAGTAACGTGAGCCGCAGTGCGCGCAGTCGGTCAGCGCGTAACGCCAGCGGCGGTTTTCCGGATCAAACATCTCGCTTAGGCAGTCGCGGCAGACGGCGATGTCCGGGCCGATCATCGTTGCGGCGCGCCCGCCCAGACTATCGAGAATGAAGAAATCTTCGGAGACCGAGACCGATCCGGCAAAGCGCGAGGTGATGGCATCGATGCGCGCCATGGGCGGCGCATCGTGGCGCAGGCGCTTGATCAGTGACTCGATCTGGTCCGGCGTGCCGCAGGCTTCGATTTCGACGCCGCGTGGATCAGTGCGCACCCAGCCGGTCAGGCCAAGCGCCTTGGCCAACCGCCAGACGGTGGGGCGGAACCCGACCCCCTGGACGATGCCGCTGACGCGGATGCGCTGACAGGTGAGTGACGAAGGCGACGGATGGCGCGTTGTTTGCACGGGGACGACTCCTGAAATCCGTTGGAGGGTGGGCGGTATGGGCAAAAGCGGAAAAATCCGCTGTCGGCCTTGAGCCGAGGCGGCGCGCCGGTTTTGCACCGACGGTCATGGCCGTCGATTCTAGCCTAATCCCGGTTTCCCTGATATTGCAGACCGAACCATGCGGTTACGCTCTCGTTATCGGAGCGCCTGGTTATCGACAGGGGCTTTGTATCGTTTTGACGTCCCCGCAGAAGTGCCTTTCCAGGTGAGCGCTGATGCGTCCCTGAACGATGAGGCACACATTGATCGCAAACACAAAAATGAAGATCGTGTTTTCCGTCCGGGCTTTTTTGACCGTTTCCCGCAGCGTTTCCTTTCGACGGATGGAAAAAAACAGATGGCGCAGAAAAATGATGCCCAAGCTTATGCAAATCATGAGGCCGAGCTTGGCAAACTCGACAAAAATCTCACATTGCGGTGGCAGGGTCATATGAGAATTCCGGGAAAAGGCGGCGTTAACGAGAAGCAGAAAAGCTTAAATCGGCGGCTGTTCGGGCTGGGCCAGTTTGCCCGCGTCGTAGGCGCACTCCATCATGATCTGGGAGAGAATCGCGGAAGATTCGCGGGTGAAGTCTTTGCCTTCCGGCGAAAGCGCGAACTGGAGATAGGCGTTCAGTTCTGCTTCCGACAGGTTACGGTAGGCATAGGCCATGCTGCTGAGCATTGTTTGCGACATGGCGCTGGCAATGGCGAACTGCTGGGACTCCAGATTTTTCTGGATCTCGGCCAGCGTCGGCCGGTTCTGCATTTCAAACTGGCCGGAAAGCAGGGCGGCATTGACGGCCATAGCGGTGGAAATAAAGCTTTTGACCGCATTCGGCGTCAATTCCAGCGCCTGGTCGAGCGATTGGTAAAGCGCCAGGCGCGTCGTATTGCCGCCCAGCTCGGCAATCAGCTTGGCCGCGTTGGCCTGGATTTGGGCAAAAACCTTCGGGTCCTGCCAGCGTTTTTCCCGTTCGACGATGCGTCTGCCCAGCGGCGAATCCAAAAAGGCCAGAACCTTCGCACCCAGTTCCGGTGGAATTTTTTCGGAAAGGCGCTGGAAGAACATCGCCTTCGTTTTTTCCGGTGCATAGGCCGTGTCGATGACCGCGTACAGCCTGCGCAACTGCTCGACATCCGGGCGTTTCGGCGCTTTCTTGAGTGCTTCGTCGATGCCCCTCTTCATATTTTCCGGGACGGCATCCAGGGCGGCGCTGGCGCCTGATTTTTCCATCAGTGCCCGTAGCTGGGTGGATTGTGCATCCGCTGTTGCCGCACGCTCAGCCGTGGTGGCGGGCTTTGTCCGGACGGCGGATTCCGCACGCGCCGCCGGTGCGTTCAGGCAGCACAGACTGGCCGCAATCCACAGGCCGGCGACCAGCCCAGCGTATTTCGGCAAATTTTGCACGTTTGCATCAGTGTGTCGCATGAGTTTTCTCCTTAAGGTTTTGCAGATTCCATGCGTCTGGTGAAATCCCCCGCCATCTGGACTCATTCGATTGCCGACGGCGGCGGAACGATGCCGGCATCGTCGCCGGATACTCGCGAGAATCCTTCGTTTATCGTCACCTTGACGCCGGCGCGCGGCAGCAGCGCGAGCACTCGCCCCGGATTCTCCGGATCGTCACGGGTGCGCCAGAATTTCTCAAAGCGCGTCCGGCGCAGACGCGTATTGCCCCAGGCCGGGTCGGCCAGCCAGACGCCGTGCCGGTCAATGGCGCGTAGTACGGAAAAATGCCCGTCATCCCAGTAATTCAGATAGACGATGAGCGGCCGGCGAAAACGCATCAATCCCTCGTAATCGAGCGCCAGCCCGACGGGCTTGAAACCGTAGTCTTCCGCAATGCGCGCCAGATCGGTCATGGAATACGCGCTTTTGGGTCCGATCCGGGCGATGATCTCCAGTTCGCTGGCCGGCACCCCATAATAATTCGTCAACATATTGACCAGCGATGCCGCGCCGCAGGAAAAATCGAACTGCTGCTTCGCCATGCCGGTATAGCGGATTTCGCTCCAGGAGCGCACCGGCATCGAATCGGTAAAACGCCCGAAAGCGTCGATTTCCGCACTGGAGGCACAATTACTCGCTCCGAGGCTCAATGCGGCAAGGCAAATGCATAGTCCAAGACGGCCGGGTATCACGCGCATCTTCCGCTATCGGCAAAAAAGACGCCCCAGCATCGGCGTGACGTGGGGCTGGGTATTAAAAGCTACCAGGAACGCCAGAATCGATTCAGCGCCGGAGAGCTTCAGCATGTTGCGCCATGGTTTTTTCCTCACTATGGCAATCAGTGCAGCAGTTATTAAAACAATACCGATACCGACGATTGATGGCATTAAAAATAGACATACAGTATGAAGGGTTACATTCATAAGTACAGTTCCATTTTTCTATGATTACAATATTCAGTATTGAATGCTAAAAGTAAAAGAAACTGGTGTCAAAGGAAATTGAAGTTTTATGAAGCTCATTTGTAGGCTATCAGCTAGCTTATTGCTAATAATAGACATGCAGTAATAAGTGAAGCTAATACAATACATGATATGAAGTAAAATTCCCAATAGTTTTTGCAATTAAATAAGCACTATAAGCAATATCTAATATTTCAGACTTTTCCAATGCTGTTTATGCATAGTAGTGTATTTATATCATGTTAATTATTTTTAATAAAGATCAGCAGCCAATGAGTTTGTAACTTAATAAACATTGGCTGCTGGATATTTTTTTTAATTACCGACAAGTGCGAGCCTCTATTGTTGAGTGTCCACAAAGATAAAAGTCTATTTTTGGACAAAAAATACCTTCAATAAATAAAGCAGCTGCCAGTGCAATAATTGGTGTTGCACTATTTATGTTATATTTTAATATTTTACTTAAATGCTCCTTTCGGTATATAACAATTAAAAAATTAATAAAAAATAGAATGCAGAAAGCAAGGCATACAATTGTTCCTATTTCAATAAAAAGAGAAATATAGTTACACCAGCTCCAGTTATGATTAATATCCATCGCAAATGTCTTCTTTATCTTTGTCGGTACTTTGCATTGTAATGCATCTATTCTGAACGCGCCCTTCCCATTCATTCCATATTCGCTCTATTGTTGATTTTGCTACGCCGGCAGAAAAGGACAACATATATTTAGATGCAATGCCTTCCGCAAGGCCGATCGCTTCTCCACCAAAAAATCCCAATATGGCTCCACCAGCAATTGCTTTTACTGCATCGATTGTATTAGGTTCTTTTCCAGAGGCTGCAACTTCTCCCATATATTCAAAGAAACCTAAAACGCCACCAACTCCAGCGCCGATAGGTCCAGCTTTTCCTTCGGTGTCTGCCATTTCCTGTTGACTGAGATAGGCAAGCGACGCCGGGCGGTTTTGAGGTGCGCTATTGCCCATCAGGAAACGGATCTCCTCCTGTGTCAGCGTTTGCGGCGTCATAGCCGAATTTTCTGGGGACAAGGCCAGCGCCGGTGAGGAAGCGCCGAATGCTGCGGCAAAAAACAGAATGGCAGCGAGGTGCATTTTGGGTGATGTGTTTCGGGCGTTCATGGGTTGTTCCTTTCAGTTGACATACAACGAAAATCGGCATCCGTAGGGGTTACGGACGCCAGGTAAAACCTGCCGATATTTGGCCGGTGTCATTCCCGGCAATACCGGCCTGCGCATCAATGTTCATTACCAACCGGGGAGATAGGCGATGGGAGTAGCCGAAGGTAAAGGCCGAACTGCTTTTCCACGCGCCTTTGCGGCCATTAACCTTGTCGCCGCTGCTAAAGCTCTGGGCGAATCCGGCGCGGAAGGTAATTTCCGGATTGACGGCAATGCCAAAAGAACCGGAAAGGCCGACGATATCGCCCGGGTCGTAGGTTTTTCCGCTGCTGCTGCGCACTCCCAGATAACTGTAGGAGCCGCTTAAGGAAAGGATGACAGGGTCGAACGCCCAGTGGGCGCCTAATCCGACGGCGGCTGTTTTGCCATGCAGCGTGTCGTCGCCGTTTTTCTCGGCGAGAGCCACATCGGCAAACGCCAGAACGTAGGGTTGATCGAACGGGGAAGAGAGCCGGTAGTCAACGCCGGCCGTTAATTGCCGCCAGCCGGCATCGTGCTCAGTGCGTGTCACATTGTTGTTTCCGCGTATGACGCTGCGCGATGCGTCGGCACGGATACCGAGGCTGGCATTGAGGCCATTTCGCAGAGCGTAGCGCAGGCCCATGCGCGTAAAAAATCTATCGCGCCGCCGATCGTCAAGCGTCACGTCCGGCAGGATCAGTGCGTAATTATGCGTGACCGGGATGATGACGCTTGAGACATTGACGTTCTTTGAGTCGGACACGGCATAGCCGAGTCCGGCGCTGAGCGTGTAGCGCCCTTTTTTAGGGGCGAAATCTTCGATCTTGAATGGAGAGTCCGACTCCCTGCGCTCGTCGGCATGTACGGTTCCGGCAAGGGACAGGCATGCTAAGCATAGGGCAGTACCTAGGGAACGGAGATATAAGAAAGTTTGGGGGGGGGGTAATTAGTAGCATTCTGAAACCATGGACGGGACGGACGGTTACAAAATCAAATAGTATTGAGATTTATTCTCAAACTTTAGTAGTTGATTGTCAATAGCCTTGATCGTTTTTCGTGCGTTTTGTCCAGTGTGTGCTGTGGCGTATGGAGTGAGAATCCGGATCGTGCTGTTTTGCCATAATCTCGGCATATGTTTTTCTGATTACAGGCGCAGTAAGCGGTTGCCGCGACCCGAAGCGAGATTGCGGCTGGAAGTGGGTCTGGGCGGGATTGGTATACACTCCCCGCATTTCCTGCATTTGTTGGGTGCGTCAGCCGCTTTGCCGCGTCGGCCGTGTCGCTTGAATTGTCCGGTCCATACGGCCCTGTCGTCCGTAGCGGGCAGTGGCGCGCTTTCGTGATTTCGCTATTTGATTTCTCCGATTTTCCTCATGCTCGACGTTTTCGGCCTGGAATGCATTCGCGGCGGGCGGTGTCTGTTCCGCAACTTGTCTTTTCGTCTGACGGACGGCGAACTGCTGCACGTGCAGGGAGATAACGGCAGCGGAAAAACCAGCCTGTTGCGCTTGCTGTGCGGACTGTTGCCGGCGGCGGCCGGTGAAATCCGCTGGCGGGGCGTGCCGATTGCGCGGCTGGGCGTGGATTTTCGCCGTGAGCTGTGCCTCATCGGCCATCGGGATGCGCTCAAGAATGAACTGACGCCGCTGGAGAATGTGCGGATGGCGGCGCATCTGGCCGGAATCCGGCTGGATGAGGCGGCGGCGCGTGATGCCCTGGCGCAGCTTGGCCTGATGGGGGAAACGGAAGAAATTCCCTGCGGCCGCCTGTCGCAGGGCCAGCGGCGGCGTGTGGCGCTGGCGCGGCTGGCTTGCGCGCGGCAGCCGCTCTGGCTGCTCGATGAACCTTTCGCCGCGCTGGATGCTGCGGCCACGGGGTGCGTCGCGGCATTGATCGGCCGCCATGTGCGATGCGGCGGCGTGGTGGTGCTGACTACGCATCAGACTGTCGATATGCCCGTAACGGCAGCCAGGCGGCTGACGCTGGGGGCGTGAGATGGCCGGCTTCGTCTTTTCACTGATCCGGCGCGACCTGCGCCTGGCGCTGCGCCGGCGGACCGACGCGGCGCAGACGCTGTGTTTTTTTATTGTCGTCGTCAGTCTGTTTCCGCTCGGCATCGGGCCAGAACCGATGCTTTTGCGCCGGATAGCGCCCGGCGCGCTGTGGGTAGCGGCCTTGCTGGCGGTGCTGCTTTCTCTGCCGCGCCTGTTTGCCGAGGATTTTCGCGATGGCACGCTGGAACAGCTGGCGCTGCTGCCGCAGCCGCTGGCGCTGGTCGTGCTGGGCAAAACGCTTGCGCACTGGCTGGTTTCCGGGCTGCCGCTGAGCCTGCTGGCGCCGGCGCTGGGCGTGCCGTTCGGCATTTCCCCGGAAGCTTCATGGACGCTGACGCTTTCGCTGTTGATCGGCACACCGGCGCTGTCCGCCCTCGGCGCCATCGGAGCGGCGTTGACGCTGGGCGTGCGCGGCGGCGGTATTCTGCTCTCGCTGCTGGTGCTGCCGCTCTATGTCCCGGTGCTACTATTTGGGACGGGCGCCGTGGAGGCCGCCGTGTCCGGTGTCGGCGCCAAAGCGCATCTTTCGCTGCTGGCGGCCTTGTCGCTGGGCGGCGTGTTTTTTGCGCCCTGGCCTGCCGCCGCCGCTGTCCGCATTGCTTTGGAGTCGCCGGATTCATGCTGAAAGGCTTCAATATTGACTGTTTGATGAGTCCGCAAAGCGTTTATCTGCTCGCTGGCCGGATGATTCCGTGGTTTTGGGCGCTGGCGGCGCTGTTCGGTATCGCCGGTCTGGCGGTCGGTTTTCTGATCGCGCCGGCTGATGCGCAGCAGGGCGAGGGCTATCGCATCATTTTCCTGCATGTGCCGGCTTCGTGGCTGTCGATGTTCATCTATCTGGCGATGGCTTTCTGGGCCGGACTGGGGCTGGCTTTCAACGCCCGCCTGCCGGCGATGATGGCTCAGGCGCTGGCGCCGACGGGCGCGCTGTTCGCCTTTCTTTCGCTGTGGACGGGGGCGCTGTGGGGCAAGCCGATGTGGGGAACGTGGTGGGTGTGGGACGCCCGCCTGACTTCGGAGCTGATCCTGCTGTTTCTGTACATCGGCTTCATTGCGCTCCAGGCCGCTATCGACGACCCGCATCGCGCCGATCGGGCGGGCGCAATTCTGGCGCTGGCGGGCGTGGTGAATATTCCGATCATCTACTTTTCAGTCAGGTGGTGGAATACGCTGCATCAAGGGGCGACGATCAATCTCCAGAAATCTTCCCTGGCCGGTGTGATGTTCACCGGCATACTGCTCTGCGCGCTGGCTTGCTGGATGTATTCGCTGGCCGTCGCGCTGATGCGTGTGCGCAGGCTCATGCTCGAACGCGAGCCGCATGCGCCGTGGGTGCGCGAGATGCTGGAGTACGATTTGTGACAACAGGCCGGAGGATGCAAGGTAATCGCGCACGCGCAGTGAATGCGCGGGCTGCCGGCGGTTTGGGGATTCCGGGCATCCGGGATGTCGGGTCGGCCGGCGGTGGAGATAGGAAGACGCGGGAAAGCACGGCGGCAAAAACGGTCGCAAATACACAACGGCTGGGAATATGGAAAGCATGGAAGGCACGGAAAATACGGAATAGACATACGGGATTGGGGAAGGCATACACGGAGCGTGGATATGCACTGGCATAGTTTTGCCGATTTTCTCGCCATGGGCAGACATGGCGTTTACGTTTGGGGTTCATTTGCCGTCATGGCGCTGGTCATGACGCTCGAACCGCTGCTGCTCGTGCGCGCCCACAGGCGCTTGGTTGCTCGTCTGCGCCGCCGCTGGGCACGAGGCGGATCAGGGTGTGAAGCTGCGGCCAGCGGCTATCCTGGCGTCCATTCTGGCGTTTCCAAACCGCAGGCCAGCGGGCAATCCCCATCTTCCACCGGCGAGGCGCACCTTTGAATCCGCGCCGGCAACGCCTGCTGCTGATATTTGCCGGTTTGGGCGTACTTGGGCTGATCGCCGCGCTTGTGCTCAATGCCTTGCGCAGCAACCTCGTCTTCTTTTTTTCACCCTCGCAGGTGGTTGCGGGTGAGGCGCCGGGCGGCGGGACGTTTCGTCTCGGCGGTCTGGTCAAGGAAAAAACGCTCCGGCGTGAGGCCGATGGCGTGACGATCTCTTTTGTCATCACCGATAGGGCGCACGATGTGCCTGTCCGCTATCAGGGCATTCTGCCCGATCTGTTCAGGGAAGGAAAAGGCGCGGTCGTTCAGGGGCGGCTTGATGGCGGGGTATTGGTGGCGTCCGAAGTGCTCGCCAAACACGATGAAAATTACACGCCGCCGGAAACCGCGCAGATCGTGGGCGGCGGGCAGATGCCGCGCGAGAAGGCCGGGCAGACCTTGCCGTCGGTGATGTCCCCATGAAGCGTGCGGACGAGCGCGGCAGGGATGCGCCGGATACGCGGAAGAACGCACCGGAGCCGGGCATTTCCCTGCTTTCGGGACCGGCAGGTTCTGGAAGGGCTGGCACGTGGGCGGGAAGCACCGGTTCGGCGCAGGCGATCGCCCGCCGCTGCCGCTGCTTTTCTACCGGCTTTTTTGACAGCAATTTACCGGGCGTTGTGCCGAAGCGGCGGTTGGTGGCGGGGGCGGCATGATCCCGGAGTTTGGGCACTTTGCACTCATTCTCGCGCTGTGCACCGCCCTCGTGCAGGGGACGTTGCCGCTCCTCGGCGCGCAGTACGGGCGGGCGGACTGGATGGCCTTGGCGCGGCCGGCGGCGCAGGTGTTGGCATGGCTGTTGCTGATTGCGTTTGGCTGCCTGACGGCCGCGTTTGTCCTCAATGACTTTAGCGTCGCCTGCGTCGCGCAGCACTCCAATACACGCCTGCCGCTGCCGTATCGTGTCGCCGGCGTCTGGGGCGGGCATGAAGGCTCGCTGCTGCTGTGGGTGGTGATGCTTGGCCTGTGGGGCGGCGCGGTCGCCTGTAGCGCGCCGCGCCTGCCGGCAGCGATGGCCGCCCGCGTCATCGGCGTGCTGGGGCTGGTGATGGCCGGATTCCTCGCCTTCACCCTGTTCGCATCCAATCCATTCGTGCGCCTGCTGCCTGCCGCCGCCGAAGGGCGTGAGCTTAATCCGCTGTTGCAGGATCCGGGACTGATTCTGCATCCGCCGATGCTCTACATGGGCTATGCCGGCTTTTCGGTTGCGTATGCTTTTGCGCTTGCCGCACTGCTTGCCGGCCGGCTCGATATGGTCTGGGCGCACGGGTCGCGACCGTGGACGCTCGCCGCCTGGGCCTTCCTGACGCTCGGCATTGCACTCGGCTCACGATGGGCGTACTACGAACTCGGCTGGGGCGGCTGGTGGTTCTGGGATCCGGTGGAGAATGCCGCTCTGATGCCCTGGCTGGCCGGCACGGCACTGCTGCACTCGCTGGCTGTGACGGAAAAAAGCGGCGGTTTCAGAAACTGGACGGTTTTGCTGGCGATTTCAACGTTCTCACTCGCGCTGCTCGGCGCCTTCCTCGTCCGCTCCGGCGTGCTCAGTTCGGTGCATGCCTTCGCGATCGATCCGCGCCGCGGCGTATTCATCCTGGCGCTGCTCGTCATTCTGACCGGCGGCGCCCTGGCGCTGTTTGCCTGGCGTGCGCGCAAGACCGGGTCGGCCGGTGGTTTTGCGCCATGCTCGCGCGAGTCGCTGCTGCTGATCAACAACGTGTTGCTCACGGCCGCCTGCGGCTCGGTGCTGCTCGGCACACTTTACCCGCTGCTTGCCGATACGCTCGGGTGGGGCCGAATTTCCGTCGGGCCGCCGTATTTTGAAGCGGTCTTTGTTCCGCTGATGATGCCTGCGCTCTTTCTGATCGGCGTGTCGCCGTCGGTCCGCTGGAAGCGCACGCGCGCGGCTGATTTGGTGCGTGCGCTGTGCGCCCCGCTGGCGGCCTCGGCGGTGTTCGCGCTCGCCGCCAGCCTGCTGGCTGCGCGACTGGGCGGCGGCGCGTCGTGGAAACCGTGGGTGGCGCTGAGCATGCTGCTGGCGGCCGGGATCGTCATGACCGCGTTGCTTGATATCGTGCAGCGCTTCCGTGCCGTGCGTGCCGTGCATGCCGCGCACACCGGGCGTTTGGTGCTGCCGGCCGCTTTTCTCGGCATGCATCTGGCGCATATGGGCGTTGCGGTATTCGTCGTCGGTGTGGCGTTGGTCAATGGCTATCAGATCGAGCGTGAAATCCGCCTGACGCCGGGTGAGCGTGTGGCTCTGGCGGGCTACGAATTTCGCTTTCAGGGCGTTCGTCAAGTCCCGGGCGCAAATTACCAGACGCTGGCGGGCGCAGTGGATCTGCTGCGTCATGGCCTCGTGTTCCGCCGGCTTGCGCCGGAAAAGCGTTTTTATCCGGCTTCCGGCATGTGGATGACGGAAGCGGCGATCGACACGGGTTGGCTGCGCGACGTGTATGTCTCGCTGGGTGAGCCGGTCGAACGCGGGCAGATCGACGGGGCGTGGGTGCTGCGCATCCAGTACAAGCCCTTCGTCAACTGGATCTGGGGCGGCTGTGCGCTGATGGCGCTCGGCGGTTTGCTGGCGATACGCGATCGCCGTCACCGCGTCGGTGGCGAGCTGCGCTGTACCCGGAAAACACGGGCGGGTGGGCGATGAAGCGGCGGATCGGTATCCTCGCCTGGCCGCTGTTCGGCTTCCTTGTGCTTGCCGGGCTGCTGGCCGCCGGTCTGAACCACGATCCGCACGCTGTGCCTTCGCCGCTGATCGGCCGGCCGGCGCCGGATTTTTCGCTGCCGAGGCTAGGCGGCGGCGAGCACTTCTCGCCGCGCGCCATGCGCGGCAAGGTCTGGCTGCTCAACGTTTGGGCGACCTGGTGTTCCGCCTGTCGTCAGGAGCATTCCGTGCTGGTCGATATGCGCCGGCATCGGGCGCTGACGCTGGTGGGGTTAAACTATCAGGAGGTGCGCGGCGATGCTGGCGCCGATATGAGCACGATGACGCCGGCCGCGGAAGCGGCGCTGGCGGCGACGCGCGCCACTGACTGGTTACGGCGCCACGGCGACCCCTATGTGCTGTCCGCCCTCGATCTCGACGGGCGCGTTGGCATGGACTACGGCGTATATGGCGTGCCGGAAACCTACGTCATCGACAGGGCGGGCATTATTCGCTTCAGGCATGCCGGCCCGCTGACGGCGGCGGTTCTTGCGGACCGGATTCTGCCGCTGGTCGAGGCGCTGTCACGATGAGCAGCCGATTGATGCGGCATGATTGCCTGCGCTCCTTATGCCTTCTGAGTTCATTCCTGCGCCTCCTGCGTCTATTCCGGTGCGGCGCCCTGTTTTGCGCCGCATTGTGCTGCGGCCTGACCGCATCTCTCGCGTATGCTGCCTATGCCCATGCTGCGGATGCTGGCGCCCCGGCGGCCGCCGGGCCAAGGGCAGAACGGAGCGCCGCGGATGTGGCCGAAGAACGGCTGGAGGCGATTTCATCCGGACTGCGCTGCCTCGTCTGCCAGAACGAATCGCTGGCCGCGTCGCAAGCCGGTTTGGCCCGGGACCTGCGCCGCGAAATTCTGGCCATGGTCGCGGCAGGCAAGAGCGATGGTGAAATCGTCGATTTCATGGTCAGCCGTTATGGCGACTTCATTCGCTACCAACCGCCGTTCAAACCCTCGACCTGGCTGCTTTGGGTGGGGCCGTTTCTGTGGCTAGTGGGCGGGCTGGGCCTCTTGCTCGTTGTGCTCCGCCGTCAGCGGCATGCTGCCGAAGCGCCGCTGAACACCGCCGACCGGCAGCGCGCCGACCGGCTTCTGGCCGATGAAGGCAGTGATCGCGTGGAGAAAGACCGATGAGCGCCGTTCTGCTGTTTATTGTGCTGACGGCCGCACTGACGCTGGTGGTCGTGGCCGTTCTGTTGCGCCCTTGGGCGCGCTTGCCGGCGCGGGCGTCAGAGCGGACGTCAGAATCGGCGCCGGCGGGCCTCGAAATTTACCGCAGCCAATGGCAGGCGCTGGCGCGCGACCGGGCTGCCGGGCTGCTGAGTGCGGAAGATTTCGACCCGGCGCGGGAAGATTTGCGGCGGCGTGTATTGGTGGAAATAAATGAAACGGATGAAATGGATGCGACGGCTGCAACGGCCGTCGGGGCGGCGCCTGACGCCGCATCGCGTGGCCTGAGCGGGCGCAGTGCGTGGGCGCTTGCCGCGGCGATGCCGCTGGCGGCGGTGTTGATCTACGTAGGGATCGGTAATCCGCAGGCATTGACGCCGCCGCCTGCCGCGCGGCAGGACACGGCGGCGCTTGCTCGGCGCGTCGCGCAGCTCAAGGCCAACCCCGGTGATGCCGAGGGATGGCTGGCGCTCGCCCGCGCCTACGAAGTGCTGGGGCGTTTTCCCGAAGCCGCCGAGGCTTTTGAAAAAGGCCGTGCGCGGGTCGATGGCGACCCGGCGCTGCTTGCCGAGTATGCCTATGCGCTAATCCGGGCGGAGGGCGGCGTGGTCGGCCCGCGCGCCGAGGCGCTGATCGACGCCGCGCTCAAACTTGAACCGCAGCAACCGCAGGCTTTGTTCCTAGCCGGTCTTGCCGCGAACGAGCGTGGCGATTTTGCAGCGGCGATCGCGCACTGGCAGCGCCTGCTGCCGCTGCTTGAAACCGGCTCGGACGAGGCGGTCATGCTCGAAAAATCCTTGCAGGCCGCGCAGGAGAAAATGCGGCGGGCGGCAAATGCAAAGTCGCCGGCGACTTCGGATAAACGCCCGCATTCCTCCGGGCGGGCGCTCCCCTGAAACCCGCGTGGATAAAGGGCTTCAGAGCATCCACCTTGGAGATGCCCTAAATACGTGGGCTAGCGAACAGGTATCCTGAAACTAAAAAATAAGAATTACTAAAGCATGCGTACTGACTTCCACCCACGAGACTTCTCTTGATGCCGTTGCGCTGAGCGGCAGCGCGC
>CALAIL010000032.1 GCA_937923255.1 uncultured Propionivibrio sp.
GCCGCTCAGCGCAATAACTTCAAAAGAAGCCTTGTGGGCAGAAATCAACGCACAGGCTTTGGTGATTCTTGTTTTTAGTTTCGGAACATCTGCCCGCTAGCCCTTGTATTTAGGGCATCTCCGAGGGGGATGCTTTGAAACCCTTATAAACAGGGCATCTCCGTCACCCCTGCCCGCCAGCCCTTTATTTATAAGGGTTCCAGAGGCATCTGTCCGAAAACGCCCTATCCACGCGGGTTTCCGGGGAGACGCCCTGAATGATGTTTCGGGGCGGGATGCAGTTTGCCCGCTGATTCGGGATAAACTTGTGTCTTTGCTTTTTCCATCAGTCCGATGCGTCTTTTTCGCTTCATCAAGATTATCGCGGTGGCGCGCCGTTACGGCGTCGATACGCTGATCCTCGAACAGGAACCGGGCGGCTGGCTGGGCCGGGCGGCTCGCTTTTTCCGCGTATTCGGCGCCCGCGCTGCCCCTTTGCCGCGCGGGGAGCGGATACGCCGCATGCTGGAAGATCTCGGCCCGATTTTCGTTAAATTCGGCCAGGTGCTGTCAACGCGGCGCGACTTGTTGCCTGTCGATATCGCCGATGAGCTGGCGAAGTTGCAGGATCGCGTGCCGCCGTTTTCTGCCGAACAGGTGCACGCGCAGATCGCCGCCGCTTATGGCGGGCGTCGGGCAAGCGAGGTGTTTGCCGAGTTCGAGGAAACGCCGGTGGCCAGCGCTTCGGTGGCGCAGGTGCATTTTGCCCGCCTGCGGGCGGAGGATGGCGGTCACGAGGTTGCCGTCAAGATTCTGCGCCTGGGTATGGAAAAAGTGGTCGCCAACGATCTGGCGCTGCTCGATTCGGCGGCGGGTCTGCTGGAAGCCGTCTGGGCCGATGGCCGACGGCTCAAGCCGCACGAAGTGGTGGCCGAATTCGCCAAATATCTGTATGACGAGTTCGACCTGATGCGCGAGTCGGCCAACGCTTCGCAGCTACGCCGCAACTTCGCCGGTTCCGCGCTGTTGCGTGTGCCGGAAGTGTATTGGGATCTATGCACGACGACCGTGATGGTCATGGAGCGCATGCATGGTCTGCCGATCAGCCAGAAGGAGGCGCTCGTGGCGGCCGGCGTCGACCTCAAGGCGCTTTCGCGCGCGGGGGTCGAGATTTTCTTCACGCAGGTATTCCGCGACGGTTTTTTCCATGCCGACATGCATCCGGGCAATATCTTTGTTGCCGTCGATCCGGAACATTTCGGCAAATACATCGCGCTGGATTTCGGCATCGTGGGTACGCTGTCCGAGCGGGACAAGGATTATCTGGCGCAGAATTTCCTTGCCTTCTTTCGCCGTGATTACCGGCGCGTTGCCGAAGCGCATATCGAAGCCGGCTGGGCGCCGCCGGAAACGCGCGTCGATGAATTCGAGGCGGCCATTCGTGCCGTTTGCGAGCCGGTATTCGATCGTCCGCTGCGCGAAATTTCCTTTGGCAAGGTGTTATTGCGCTTGTTCCAGACGTCGCGCCGGTTCAAGGTCGAAATTCAGCCGCAGCTCGTCATGCTGGAAAAGACGTTGCTCAATGTTGAAGGCTTGGGGCGGCAGCTTGATCCCGATCTGGATTTATGGACGACGGCCAAGCCTTTTCTCGAACGCTGGATGAGCGAACAGCTCGGCTGGCGTGCGTTGCTGCGTAATATGCAGCAGGAAATGCCGCTCTGGTCGCGCAGCCTGCCACAGTTGCCGCGCCTGGTGCATCGTGCCTTGGCGCATGGGTCGGCAGACGATCTGGCGCCGTTGCTGGCCGAATTCAACGCCAGCCAGCGCTGGCAAAATCGGCTGCTGGCGGCGATTGCCGTGCTGCTCGCGGCGGCGCTGGTATTCCTGTGCTTTTTCTTCCTGACGCTTCATTGATATTTCACTGCCGCAACAAGGTTTCCCCGCGATGTCCATACAACTCAATCCGCCTCAGCGGGAAGCGATTCATTATCTCGACGGCCCGCTGCTCGTGCTGGCCGGCGCGGGGTCGGGCAAGACGCGCGTCATCACGGAAAAAATTGCCTATCTGATCCGCGCGTGCGGCTTGTCGCCGGCGACGATCGCCGCCATCACCTTTACCAACAAGGCGGCGCGGGAGATGCGGGAGCGCGTCGAAAAGTTGCTGGGTAGCCGGCCGGAGGGGCTGACCATTTCCACCTTCCACGCGCTGGGTATGCGCATTTTGCGCGAGGAGGCGCGGGCGCTCGGCTACAAGCCGAACTTTTCGATTTTTGATGCGGCCGATGCGTTGGGCATCGTGTCCGACTTTGCCGGCAGCGCCGACAAGGCGACGATCCGCCGCCTGCAAACGCAAATCTCGCACTGGAAGAATGCGCTCGTTTCGCCCGATGCGGCACGCAGCGCCGCCGGCAACGAATCTGAAGCACGAGCGGCACAGGCGTATGCGGGCTATGTGGCGACGCTGAAGGCCTATCAGGCGGTGGATTTCGACGATCTGATCGCGTTGCCGGTCATGCTGTTCGAGACGTTTCCTAAAACGCTGGAAAAATGGCAGCATCGGCTGCGTTATTTGCTCATCGATGAATATCAGGATACGAATGCCTGCCAGTATCGCCTGCTCCGCCAGCTGGCCGGCGTGCGCGCCGCCTTTACCGCCGTGGGCGACGATGACCAGGCGATTTACGGCTGGCGCGGGGCGGATATCGAGAATCTGCGCGGCCTGCCGCGCGACTACCCGCAGCTCAAGATCATCAAGCTCGAACAGAATTACCGCTCGACGGTGCGCATCCTGAAAGCGGCCAATGCGCTGATCGCCAATAACCAGAAGTTGTTCGAGAAGAAACTCTGGTCCGATCTGGGCTACGGCGATCCGATCCGCGTCACCGCTTGCAAGGACAATGAAAAAGAGGCCGAACAAGTAGTGATGAAGCTGCAAGCGCATCGGTTTGAGCATCAGGCGAAGTTTTCCGATTACGCGATTCTTTATCGCGGCAATTTCCAGGCGCGCCTGCTCGAACAGCATTTGCGCGACCAGCGCGTGCCCTACATTCTGTCCGGCGGGCAGTCGTTTTTCGACAAAACGGAAATCAAGGACATCACGGCGTATCTGCGCCTGCTGACCAACCGCGACGATGACCCCGCTTTCATCCGTGCCGCGACCACCCCGCGGCGCGGCATCGGCAGCGCGACGCTGGAAGCGCTGGGAGCCTACGCCGGCGAGCGCCGCCGTTCGCTCTTCGCTGCCGTGGGTGAGGAGGGCTTTGCACAGCGCGTGCAGGCGCGCCAGTTATCGGCCTTGCAGGATTTTTGCCGGTTCATCGACCGCCTCGAACAGCGCGCCCAGCGAGAACCGGTCGAACGGGTGATGAACGACCTGCTTGATGCCATTGGTTACGAAGCCTGGCTGCGCGGGGAAGACGAGCGCAAGGCGGCCGAGACGCGCTGGGCTAACGTGCAGGAACTGGTGCAATGGTTAGCGCGGCGCGGCGAGGAAGACGGAAAGACGCTGATTGAACTGACGCAGATGATTGCGCTGATCAATCTGCTCGATCGCCAGCAAGAGGGCAGCGCCGGCATGCCGGATGCCGTACAGCTTTCCACCCTGCATGCGGCCAAGGGCCTGGAGTTCGGGCACGTATTTCTGATCGGCGTCGAAGAAGGCGTGCTGCCGCACCGTGAATCGCTCGATCCGGCCAGGCTTGAAGAAGAACGCCGGCTGATGTACGTCGGCATCACGCGCGCGCGGCGTTCCCTGCATATCAGCTACGCCGAGCGGCGCAAGCAGGGGCGCGAGTTTTTGCCTTCCGCACCGTCGCGCTTCATCGCTGAGATGGGCAAGGACGATCTGCGCTTTTCCGGCAGCGGCGCCAATGCCGCACCAACAGACAAGGCCAGCGGCAGCGCCCGGCTGGCCGCCATGCGGGCAATGCTGGCGGGAAAAGCAAAATAAATACAGTTTTCCGTGGGAGGCGGATACACTTTGCCGCCGCATCAAATGCGGCTCCGAGGCTCGCTGTTTCTTTCTGGCTATTCCGAACAGATCTTTCGCAATCCAGCAATCCGGACCGGCTCTGATCAGGCGACAACGCCTCTGACCGATAGGTATCGGGATGCCGATGTTGCATGTGTAGTCGTTGTCTGGAAGAGCGCGACCAGTGAGGTAAAAAACTCTCGTGCCGAGGCGTATTTGTATCTTTTTCCGCTTCGTTGGGAATATACTTTTGAAATAGTTGGAGACCTCATGCCGTCTGTTAGGGTGAAGGCATAGCCACTGACTGGAAAATTCGTGCACCCCAGTGTCCCCTGCCCTTCAAGGTGCATCTTTGCCAGATATCGACACGACACGGTGTTTTTGGGAACGGTGCCGTGTGTTTTGCGGGAGGGAATGGTGAAGCTAGAAATGACAAAAAAGTGCAGGAAAGTGTGAAATATTGCACAAAAATCGACCTATCTCCGGCCTATAATAAGCCGTCTGCAGCATCAATCAGTTATTTTCGGCAGAGAGCGAAATTGTGTTGTTCAATGATTTAAGATCAAAAGACAGGCCGTGGGGAAAATGGTTTCGCCTTGGTCAATGGCAATTACCAGAATCAGAAATTTCATTAATTCGCGCTTATTTCCGTTTGTATGCCCAGAATCCGGGGTTTCGTTGGAATTTTGTTGAAGAACCGCCTTTTGATGCGTTATTGATTGATGAAAGCGTTACGGATATTAATAGCGTTCTGAAAAAATTTGCGCCGCGCGTTTCAATGCTTGTGACGTGGGAGCAAAAAAATAATTCGGTTTCTTTTTTGCAGCGACCTTTACGTTCGGATAATCTGGAAAAATGGCTCAGGCGAATAGAGTATGAAATTTCTCAACAGGAGTCTTCTTCAGAACGCTCTGTTTTAACCTCTGCCGCATCATCTACTATACAGGCAGCGAATCCCGCCTTGCCGACTTTTTCACGTCCAACCGGAATGGGGGGCGATGAGAAATCAGCCAGCCATTCTTCGGAATACTTCAAATTGCGTCGCTGGCCGCCTGCCATGCTTTTACAAAAAAATCCAGTGCGTACCCGGCTGGCAACCATGCTGTTGCGTCGTGCAATGCGGCTTGAAGAAATGACGGCTATAACACAAAGACCCTTACAGGAATGCGCCAGTTTTCTTAATTTGCTGAAAAATTCCGGTTTAATTGAAGTCTACGCGGAAGCTGTGCCAATACCCCAGCCTCAGCCTTCTGCCAGTAAATTACAGTCAGAAGAAGAAAAAATGCCAAAAATTCCTGTAGTAAAAGGATTTATTGCTATGTTTCGTCGTAAGTTAAGGTTATAATCCGTGCCATGCGTGAATATAAAATCTTATTTACAGGGACAACAGGGGCGGGAAAAACAACGGCTATTAAGGCCGTCAGTGAAACAGCGCCAGTAGTTACTGACGTGGCGAATACGGATAGTTCCATTGTTAAAAAACAAACGACGGTTGGGCTGGATTTTGGTCTTTTGACGCTCGATAATGGTGATCGTATCCGTTTGTTTGGAACACCGGGGCAGGGTCGTTTTAGTTTTTTATGGTCTATCCTTGCCGTTAATGCAATAGGTATGATTATCTTGATTGATAATTCACGCCCTGATCCTCGTGCCGATCTAAAAATGTATCTGGATGCTTTTGCAAAGTATCTTGCCAGCATACCCTGTGTTATTGGGGTCGGGCGGATAGATACCAATCCTCATCCAAATATTGATGAATATGCAGATCTTTTGGCTCTGCGCAATTTGCCGCTACCGGTCATTGATGTTGATGTGCGTCAACGTGAAGACGTAATTCTAATGATCGATATGCTGCTTGCCCAGATTGAAGTTAATATGATGGAGTTGGGTAATGCGTAATAAGCAATATCTTCCCAAGCCGGTTTTTGCTGTTGTCCAGAAAGAGGTTGAAAATATTGCCAAAGAGGTCAATGGTATTAAAGCAATTGTAATTGCGACCATTGATGGATTTGATATTATTTCTACTTCGCTTGATGATACGGATCCTAAGCGCATTGCAGCAATGGCCAGCTCTATTTCGGCAATCAGTCACGTTGTTGCTCAGGAAGCCGGGCTTGGATATGGTAAGAATATTATTATTAATACAACGAATGGCTTTATTGTTGTACAGAATGTAAAGTTTCAGGATTATGAGATTGTTATTAATATTGTTGCAAAGGATTCTGCCATTCTTGGCCAGGTTTCTTATTATGCGACGTATTTAGCGGGGGTTTTAATTTCTGCCGCCTAGTATGGTTTGTTAAATGGCTGGGTTTTTATTCCACGGATCAATACGACGGGTATGTTTTTATATGCTATGTCGGCTTGATAAATTAACTTTCATTTAAAGGAGAGAATAATGGCTAGTGCAATTATCACCAAGTCACTTGAAGAACTGACAGCATTGGATGGCTTCATGTGTGCCGCCTTGGTCGACTCATCAAGCGGTATGATTCTTGGCTCGGTTGGTTCGGGTATTGATATTGAAGTCGCCGCAGCAGGCAATACAGAGGTCGTTCGTTCCAAGCTGAAAACAATGCGGGCGCTGGGACTTGACGATGTGATTGAAGACATTCTGATTACTTTGGGCAAGCAGTATCATATTATTCGCCCGTCGTCTAAGAAAGAAGGTATCTTTATTTATTGTGTACTTGATAAACAACGTGCCAACCTGGCATTGGCGCGCCGCAAAGTGCAAGATGTCGATAAAGAACTTAATTTCTAGTCTTTACTTTAAATAATAATTGACAATTGCTGCCAGTGATATTGGCAGTATATTAGCTATTCCCGGTTGAATCCGCCTTACCGCATTATTTGTGGTGGCGGATTTTTCTTGGCTGATTGCCGTATCCCAAATAATCATAGAAGTATTTGTGAAATCGTCTGGATTTGCCAGATTGCTAATTATTTTATGGTAATTGCGAATCTAAACTATTAAAAGGCGCTTGTCATGGCAAAAGCAGAAATTACAAACTGTTATCGTGCGGAATCCTTGCGGAAGTTTGCGGCATCTCTGTTTATTGCCGCGGGCATGGACGCCGATAAAGCCGTCGTGGTCGCCGAGGTGTTGGTGACGGGCGATATGGTTGGCCAGCGCACGCACGGTATAGCCTTGTGCCCACAGTATATCGACCAGATTGAACAAGGGTTGATGGCAACGCACGGCGAACCGTCGGTGATTCGCGACAGCGACAGCCTATTCGTCTGGGATGGCGCTTATCTGCCCGGGCCTTGGCTGGTATCGCAGGCCATTGGGCAAGCCTGCGAACGCGTCGGCGCGCAGAGCGTGGTCACCGGCGTCATTCGCCGTAGCCATCATATCGCCTGCCTGACGGCCTCGCTCAAACAGGCGACCGACCGCGGCTACCTCATTTTGCTGGCGTCTTCCGACCCGGCCTTTGGCTTTGTGGCGCCGCATGGCGGCAAGGAACCGTTGCTGACGCCGAATCCGGTTGCGTTTGGGTATCCGGGAACGCAGCAACCGGTCTGGATCGACATCAGCACCTCGATTACCACGGTCGGCATGGCCCGGCAGAAGGCGGCGGCGGGCGAACGCTTTGCCCATCCCTGGCTGATGGATGCCGCAGGCCGGCCGAGCGATGACCCGCACGTCCTTGATCCCGGTGCGGGCGGGGCGCTGCTGCCGCTCGGCGGGCTGGAGTACGGGCACAAGGGCTTTGGCCTGGCGCTGATGGTCGAAATGCTCACGCATGGATTGGCCGGCTTTGGCCGTCCGGATGCGGAAAAACGCTGGGGCGCCGGGGTATTCCTGCAAGTGCTCGATCCACAGGCCTTTGGCGGCCGCGAGGATTTCCTGCGCCTGGCGGATGACATGACGGCGCGTTGCCATGCCAATGCACCACGCGACCCGGCCAGCCCCGTGCGTTTGCCGGGGGAAATGGCGCAGCAGCGGATGCGTGAAGCCGAACGTTCGGGCATCGAGCTGGCCGCTCCGATACGCGCGGCGCTGGCGGACAAGGCCCGGCAGTATGGCGTGCCGTTGCCGGAGCCGATAAATGCTCGCGTTTGACGCAATGGCGCGATTTCATGTTTCCCCTCCCGGCGCAGCGCGGTGAAAGGTGTAACGAATTGCCTGCGGTGTTTGCCGAAGGCAGGTAAATACGCGGATGCGCCGATGTTCGGATCACAGGCCGAAAAATGTCGGCGGAGGCATGCGGTACATGCACAGTCACTGATTTCCAGAAGATTTGATCCTGACACGAGGCGAACGCAATAGCCAAAAATTTCGACCGCCCTCTTGGCATTCGCCATAGAAATATTTATTTTTCTATGCGCTTAGCTGGGGTATGCCCCAGCCAACGTGGTAATGAATAATCGCAGCCGTCAGCCACGCGCGCTGCCCGTTTGTCCGCAAGGATAAGAAGCAATGGACGGTCTGCCCTGGTGAGCAAGCCTGTCCGATTTGATGTTTCTGAAAAGATGCAAACAGCCCTGGAAAATAAAACACTGCCGCAATCCCCGTGAATCCGCCCAAAGAATTTTCGTTCGCCGCCCGTCTGATCGCCTGGCAAAAATCGCAGGGGCGTCACGATTTGCCGTGGCAGGGCACAGGCGATGCGTACCGGATCTGGTTATCGGAAATTATGTTGCAACAAACGCAGGTGGCGACAGTGATTCCGTACTTCCGGCGCTTTCTTGCCGATTTCCCGACAGTGACGGCACTGGCGCAGGCGCCGCTCAATGCCGTGTTGGAGCGCTGGGCGGGACTGGGCTATTACGCCCGGGCGCGCCACCTGCATCGCTGCGCGCAACAGGTGGCGGCGGCATACGGCGGCCGCTTTCCAGAAACGCCGGCAGAACTGGCGACCTTGCCGGGCATCGGCCGTTCGACGGCGGCGGCAATTGCCGTTTTCGCCTTTGGCACGCGCGCGGCGATTCTCGACGGCAACGTCAAGCGCGTGCTGGCACGCTGTTTCGGCATCGAAGGTTTTCCCGGCAGCGCGCCGGTCGAGCGTAGGTTGTGGGCTTTGGCCGAATCATTGCTGCCTGATGCCGATCTCGAAGCCTATACGCAAGGCCTGATGGATCTGGGCGCAACGGTATGCCGGCGCAGCCGTCCGGTCTGCGAGAACTGCCCAGTACGCTTGGAGTGCGTCGCTTTCCGGAAGGGACGTCAGGCGGATTTGCCAACGCCGCGCCCGCGCAAGGCGTTGCCCGAGCGCAAGACGGCGATGCTGCTGTTGATGGATGAACATACGCTGCTGCTTGAAAGACGGCCGGCATCCGGCATCTGGGGCGGTTTGTTAAGCCTGCCCGAGGCGGATTGGGACGCTGCGGATCAGGCCGCCGATGCCCTGGCGGCATCGCATGGCTGCCGCATACTGGCGCGCGCGCTGTTGCCGGAAGTACGGCATGCTTTCACGCATTTCCGGCTCAATATCCGCATTCTTTCCTGCCGGGTCGAGCGCTTTCATGGCGAACGGGCGGCCTCCGAGGGGCATAAGGATTTCCCGGACCGCTTACACCAGATCTGGCTGCCGCGAACGGATGTGGCAAAAGCGGCGCTGCCCGCG
Organism: uncultured Propionivibrio sp.; assembly: GCA_937923255.1. Taxonomy (GTDB): domain Bacteria; phylum Pseudomonadota; class Gammaproteobacteria; order Burkholderiales; family Rhodocyclaceae; genus Propionivibrio; species Propionivibrio hellwigii. Next base: position 9,523 of record CALAIL010000032.1, read on the forward strand.
CCGGTGCGCCGGGCGTTGGCGGCGGTCGTGGCAGAGGATTCGTAAGGCCCCTTAAACCGATGAGCGGGGTCTCTTTGCCACGGGCCGCTTTATATGCTGCACTAACCTAGGCGCGTGAAATGACCTTGCCCGGCGGGAGGAAACTACGTGGTGAAAAACCCTTGCTCCGGCGACGAGCGCCGCTTGCGCTAAAGGTTGAAGCGCCATCGACCAGTTTTTGCGGAGGTCAAAGAGCCTGATTCGGTGCGCCCAAACGGTTTTTGAATCCGGCAGAAATGGGTGCCAAAGAGGGGCGACGAACATGGGCGCCAAAATATACGCGGGCAAATATATACGTGGGTGTTTACATCGCATTGCCAGCGCGGAGATGGCTTCGATAGCTAGAGGCGGCTGGTTATGGTTGTTGCGTTGGCAGTGCCACGCGATGGTGACCTTGCTGGAACCACGGGTTGCGCTATTGTGTGTGAAAGCCGTCCTGAAATTTGCGCGGAGTCTTTCTGACCGACGTTGAAGCCGATCCCGCCGATGTCGGCGATGGGCAGAAAATATGAGGAAGCGATGAGGTAGTGGCGAGGCAGCGTTCAAGGCATGGGGAAGAAAATCGCAGGGCGCTGGCGACGAGGGCCGGGCGATAATACGCAATCAAACTGAAAATTACAGGAAAGGAGCGCATTCATGGAAGCAATGAAAACCGTCGTCTTGCCCGATGGAAAACAGGTGCCTGCGCTAGGGATGGGAACCTGGATGATGGGTGAGAATCCAGCTTGCCGCACCCGTGAGATTGCCGCGCTGCAACACGGCATCGACTTGGGCATGCGCCTGATCGATACGGCCGAAATGTACGGCGAAGGCGCTTCGGAGGAACTGGTCGGGGAAGCCATTCGCGGACGGCGCGACCAGGTGTTCCTTGTCAGCAAAGCCTATCCGCACCACGCCGGGCGCAAAAGCGCCCCGATGGCCTGCGAGCGCAGCCTGGAACGGCTGGGCGTGGAGTGTATCGACCTGTATTTGCTGCATTGGCGCGGCAGCATTCCGCTGGCCGAAACGGTGGAGGCTTTCGAAAAGCTGAAAGCCCAGGGCAAAATCCGGCGCTGGGGCGTTAGTAATCTCGACCTTGCCGATATGCGCGAGCTGTATGCCGTACCAGGCGGCAAGGCCACGGCCGTCGATCAGGTGCTGTACAACCTGACACGGCGCGGCATCGAGTGGGATCTGCTGCCCTGGCTCCAATCCCAGAAGACGGCGCTGATGGCCTATTCGCCGATCGAACAGGGGCGCTTGCTGCGGCACACCGCTTTTTGCCGGTTGGCCGAGCAGCATGGCTGGCGACCGGCGCAATTGGCGCTGGCTTGGGTCTTACGCCATGAAGGGGTCATCGCCATCCCCAAAGCTTCGCGGCGTGAGCATGTCGAGGAAAATTTTTCCGCGCTGCAATGTGCGCTCAGCCCGGAAATACTGGCGCAAATCGATCGCCTGTTGCCGCCACCCAAAGCGGCGACGCCGCTGGAGATGCTGTGATGATTCACTGCCTGGGGTGAACGGAAAAATGATGAAATCGTGCCGATACGCGCACGCATTGCTGCCGGCGCTGATGGCGCTGGTGTTCAATGTTGCGCATGCCGGGGGCGAGGAAATAGCGCCGGAAAGTCACCGATTTTCTAAGGCGCGCAGCGCCGCCCTCATCAAAAAATGCGCGCAGAAGGACGCTGCTGCCTGCTACGAAATGGCGATGCGCTACCAATTCGGCAAGCAGGGCGTCATGCGCAACCGCCTCAAAGCGCAAGGCTATTTCGACAATGCCTGTGCGTTGGCAAACGGGGCGCTGAAAGAAGCCGCCTGCCTGCGCAATGCCGCCGCGCTCGAATCCTTCGCCAGCGGCGAATGCCGCAGCCTGGTCATCTACGACGCGCTCTGTGAAAGCGGATCGCCGCGCGCGTGCCAAAGCCTGGCCAGAATGAAACGCGACGGCTGGCACCCCAAAGAGCAATGCAGCGACGCGGTGGTTGCAAAATTCGGCGACGGCACAGCCAGGAGGGATTAAAAGGGATGCCCGCAACCCCGCGTGGATAGGGCATCTCTGGGCATCTCCTCGCAAACCCGCATGGATAAAGGATCTCCGGGTGCCACCTCTGAAACGCCCTGTTTATAAGGGTTTCCGGGCGCCTCCTCTGAGATGCCCGAAATACGCGGGCTTCAGGGCATCCCTTTGGCGATGCGCTGACGGCACGCGCGGGCGGGCGGGGCGCCGCTGACATGGAACTGCTCGTTTTCCTCGGCAGCCTGCTGACTACACGCACGCGCGGGCGGGGCGCCGCGGATTGCCGGCGAAGTGGCGTAAAATTCGACTCCTTGCCAAGGTCTTGGTTTCTCTTCGCTTTCTGATTTTTTATGCAATTCTCTGACCGTTTCGACGTGATCGTGGTCGGCGGCGGCCATGCCGGCGCCGAGGCGGCGCTTGCCAGTGCGCGCATGGGAGTGAAAACGCTGCTGCTGACGCACAATCTCGATACGCTTGGCGCGATGAGCTGTAATCCGGCGATTGGCGGCATCGGCAAAGGGCATCTTGTCAAGGAGGTCGACGCACTCGACGGCGCCATGGCCGCCGCAACGGATGAGGCGGGCATCCAGTTTCGCATTCTCAATGCTTCGAAAGGGCCGGCGGTGCGCGCCACGCGCGCGCAGGCCGACCGCGTCCTGTACCGGCAGGCGATCCGCACGCGGCTGGAAAACCAGCCAAATCTCACCCTGTTTGCGCAGGCATGTGATGACCTGATCGTTGAAAGCGGATGCGTCACCGGCGTGGTGACGCAGGATGGCATTCGCTTTGCCGCGCGCGCCGTGGTGCTGACGGCCGGCACTTTCCTCAATGGTAAGATCCACGTTGGCCTGTCGCATTCGCCGGGCGGGCGTATGGGCGATCCGCCGGCCAATGCGCTGGCGGCGCGGCTGCGCGAGTTGCAGCTGCCCGTCGGGCGGCTGAAGACCGGCACGCCGCCGCGCCTGGACGCGAAGACCATCGACTTTTCAGCGCTGGCCGAGCAGCATTCGGACGAGCCGCTACCCGTGTTTTCTTTCCTCGGCCGGGCGGAGCAGCACCCGCGCCAAATGCCCTGCTGGGTGACGAATACCAATGCGCGCACGCACGAGATCATTCGCAGCGGCCTCGACCGATCGCCGATGTACACCGGCGTCATTGAAGGCGTCGGGCCGCGTTACTGCCCGTCGATCGAAGACAAAATCCATCGGTTCGCGGCTAAGGAAAGCCATAATGTCTTTCTTGAGCCGGAAGGGCTGACGACGTGCGAAGTCTATCCAAACGGAATTTCAACGAGCCTGCCGTTCGACGTACAGCTGGCGTTGGTGCGCTCGATGAAAGGGCTGGAGAACTGCCATATCCTGCGCCCCGGTTACGCCATCGAGTACGATTATTTTGACCCAACCGGCCTGAAGACCTCGCTGGAAACGCGAGCCATCGACAATCTTTTTTTTGCCGGCCAGATTAACGGCACGACGGGCTACGAGGAGGCAGCGGCGCAGGGCTTGCTGGCGGGGGCGAATGCGGCCCTGCGGGCGCAGGGAAAAGACGGTTGGTCGCCGCGTCGTGATGAGGCCTATCTTGGCGTGCTCGTCGATGATCTCGTTACGCGCGGCGTTTCCGAGCCGTACCGCATGTTTACCAGCCGTGCCGAATACCGGCTGTCTCTGCGCGAGGATAACGCCGACCTGCGTTTGACCGAACAGGGGCGGCGGCTTGGGCTGGTCGGAGATGTCCGCTGGGCCGCTTTTTGCGTCAAGCAGGAGGCTATCGCGCGCGAGCTGGCGCGCCTGCGCGCGACCTGGGCGCATCCGGCCAAGGTTGATCAGACGCGCGTCGAGCGTCTGCTGGGGCAGCCGATTGAGCGTGAATATACGCTCTATGACCTGTTGCGCCGTCCGGGCGTCAATCATGCCGGGCTGATGTCGCTTGGCATCGGCGCGGAAGCGGTTACGGACGATCCGCAGGTGATCGAGCAGATCGAGATTCAGGCCAGATATCAGGGGTATATCGACCGGCAGGCCGAGGAAGTGGCGCGCAGCCTCGATCAGGAGACGATGCCCCTGCCCGAGGATCTCGATTACGAGACCGTTGGCGGGCTGTCTGCCGAAGTGCGCCAGATCCTGATCCGGCGGCGGCCGCAGACCATCGGCCAGGCCTCGCGTATGCAGGGCATCACGCCGGCGGCAATTTCTATTTTGCTGGTACATCTCAAGCGTCTGGCATCCATCGCGGCATCTGATGCGGCGTGTGCGCGATCATGACGCCGGCGGCATCGCTTGCCGAAGGGCTACGTGCATTGGCGATCGATCTGCCCGCCTGCGCGCAGGAGAAGCTGCTGGCGTATCTGGCGCTGCTCGACAAGTGGAACCGCACGTACAGCCTGACCGCGCTGCGTGCGGCGGATAAGGCCGTCAGCCATCATTTGCTTGATTCGCTGGCTATTCTGCCTTTTTTGCCACTTCCGGCGGACGGACGCTTGCTCGATGTGGGCAGTGGCGGCGGCATGCCGGGAATCCCGCTGGCGATTGCCTGCCCGGCGCGATCCGTTATGCTGCTCGACAGCAATGGCAAAAAAGCGGCCTTTCTCCGGCAGGCGGTGATTGAACTGGGGTTGCCCAATGTGGCGGTTCACGCCGGGCGGGTTGAACAGTATCATCCACAGTACGGCTTTGCTGTAATCGTTTCGCGCGCTTTTGCCAGCCTGGCCGATTTTGTCGCGCTATCGGCGCCTCTGCTGGCGCCGGGCGGAGTCTGGCTGGCGATGAAAGGCGCTTGTCCGCAGGCGGAAATCGCCCGCCTGCCGGCGGGCGTGGGCGTCGATGCCGTGCATCGGCTGACGGTGCCGGGCGTCGAGGGTGAGCGGCATCTGCTCGTCCTGCGCAAAACCTTGGATGAACCGCCGCAGGCGGATTCGGAGAAATGAATTGGCAAGAATACTGGCAGTAACCAACCAGAAAGGCGGTGTCGGCAAGACGACGACGGCGGTGAATCTTTCGGCGTGTCTGGCAGCGCTGGGTCAGCGCGTGCTGATGATCGACCTCGACCCGCAAGGCAACGGCACGACGGGCTGCGGTATCATCAAGCGCGAGGCGTTGCCGACGGTGTATCAACTGCTGATCGGCCGTTCGACGTTGGCGCAGGCGCGCCTGAAGACGGATTTTGGCTTTGATATTCTGCCCGCCAACCGCGAGCTGGCGGGCGCGGAAGTTGACCTGATCGATATGGCGGGCCGCGAGTACCGGCTGCGTGACGCCCTGGCGCCGGCGTTGGGCGATTATGATTTCATCCTGATGGATTGTCCGCCGGCGCTGAATATGCTGACCGTGAATGGATTGGCCGCTGCCGATGCGGTCATGATTCCGATGCAGTGCGAATATTATGCGCTGGAAGGCTTGACCGACCTCGTGGCGACGCTGAAAAAAGTGCGCGTGCATCTCAATGCACGGCTGGAGATCGAAGGGCTGCTGCGCACCATGTTCGATCCGCGCTCGACGCTGACGCAGCAGGTGTCGGGCGAACTGGTTGAGCATTTCGGCGACAAGGTGTATCGCACGATCATCCCGCGCAATGTACGGCTGGCGGAAGCGCCGTCCTATGGCAAGCCGGTGATCGCATTCGATCGTCTGTCGAAAGGTGCGCAGGCGTACTCGGCGCTGGCGCAGGAGCTGCTGGATCGTCAGGCGGCAATGGGCGCCGCGACAGCATTGACGGGGGCGTCTGGACAACCGGCGAAAGGAAAATTGGCATGAAAAAGAGGGAAAAAGGACTCGGCCGCGGCCTGGATGCTTTGCTGGCGGGGGATCGCGGCGTCGGGCAGGAGCAGCAGCGCGCCCTGCCGGTTGCCTGTTTGCAGGCGGGGAAATATCAGCCGCGCACGCATATGGACGCAGCCTCGCTCGAAGAGCTGGCGGCTTCGATCCGCGCCCAGGGGCTGATGCAGCCGATTCTCGTGCGGCCGCTCGGTGATACCGGCGATCGTTACGAAATTGTTGCCGGCGAACGGCGCTGGCGGGCGGCGCAGCTTGCCGGCCTGACTGAGGTCCCGACGCTGATCCGCGAAATTCCCGATGAATCGGCGCTGGCAATGGCGTTGATTGAGAACATTCAACGCGAGAATCTCAACCCGCTTGAGGAAGCGCAGGGTTTACAGCGCCTGGTTGATGAATTTTCCATGACACACCAGCAGGCGGCCGATGCCGTTGGCCGTTCGCGCCCGGCGGCGTCGAACCTGCTGCGTTTATTGCAGCTCGCCAAACCCGTACAGGCGCTGCTGATGGAGGGCCGGCTCGACATGGGGCATGCGCGTGCGCTGTTGCCATTGCCTGCTGACGTACAGATACAGCTGGCGCAGCGCATTGTGCAGAAGGCATTGTCCGTGCGCGAAGCGGAGCGGCTGGCGCAGCAAACGCTGAAACCGCCCAAAGTGCCGACTGACGCGCGGCCGGACCGTGATCTGTTGCGCTTGCAGGAGGAGCTGGCCGATCTGTTGGGCGCACCAGTGGAAATTCGCACCAACAAAAAGGGCGCCGGCCGTATACAGATTGGCTTTGGCAATCTGGATCAACTGGAAGGCATTCTTCAGAAACTGAAATGATGGGCAGGGCTTTCCCCCGGTAATCCGCCTTAACCCCGAATGCTTGCGGCGTGAGGGGTACGGTTTGGCGTAGTGTGAAACAGCGCCGCCATTTTTGTGGAATTTGCCAAACCGCGAATGTGGGTATCGGAAAACCGCAGTAGTTTGTTTTTTTTGGCTATGTTATAAAGCCGCCTGTTACAAACAGCGGGCGATTATCCTGTCGTCCTGGGCAAGCGGATCGGGGATATGGCGAATGACCGATAGGTGCAAACTTTTGGGAATAAGCCATGTTTAGATTCATCCTGACGCAAGCTGCCGTCGTTGTCATCACCGCTATTGCCATGAGTGTATTCTTTGGCTGGCAGAGTGCTGTATCGGCGGGAATAGGCGGGGGTATCTGCGTGTTGCCGAACTTTCTTTTTGCTCTGCATCTGAAGTTTACAGCACACAGATTCGCTACAAGCGAGGCGGCGGGTTTCTTTATTGGCGAGTTCGTCAAGGTTGCGCTAACGCTCGGTTTGTTGGCTGTAGCAATAAAAAAATACGCCGATCTGCATTGGCCTTCACTGTTGGTCGGTATGGTGCTTGCTTTGCAGGCGGGGTTATTGGGTTTCTGGAAAAAGTCCTGATATGGCGACAGGTCATGAGGTAGCTGCTGGCAATCCGCCCAGTGCGGGAGATTATGTTTTGCACCACCTGGGGAATTTCAATTCTGCCGGGCATCCGCAAACTGCCATCGTCGATTTCAGTATCTTCAATTACGATACCTTTTTCTTCTCACTTGTGCTGGGGGCGGCTGCCTGCCTGGTGATGTGGCTGATTGCCCGCAAAGCCCGTTCAGGTGCGCCGGGACGCGCGCAAGCGGCGTTGGAAATCTTGGTCGAGATGGTTGATGGGCAGACCAAGATGATTGTGCATAATGAACAGTCGCGTCGATTTGTCGGGCCGTTGGCGCTGACTGTTTTTATATGGGTTTTCCTGATGAATTCGATGGATTTCCTGCCGGTCGATCTGTTGCCGACACTGTGGCAGAAAATCTCTGGGAATGACCATGCCTATCTGCGCGTGGTGCCGACGGCCGACCTGAGCGGCGCGATTGGTTTGTCGGCGGGCGTTCTGTTGATCTGTTTTTTCTACAACATCAAAATTAAGGGGCTGGGCGGCTGGGTGCATGAACTATTTACTGCGCCATTCGGTAACAGCCCTCTGTTTTATCTGCCTAATTTTGCTATGCAATGCGTTGAGTTCGCCGCTAAAACCATTTCGCACGGCATGCGGTTGTTCGGCAATATGTACGCGGGCGAGCTGCTGTTTCTGCTGATTGCGCTGATGGGCATGTTCGCCCCCGCCATGTCTACGTCAGGCGGCATCATGATGTGGTTGGGGCATGTGATCATCGGTTCGTTCTGGGCGCTTTTCCATATCTTCATCGTTGTGTTGCAGGCATTCATCTTCATGATGATGGCGTTGGTTTATGTTGGGCAGGCGCACGAAAGCCATTAACGGATCGGAGTTTGTTTGGGCAGTAAGTTTTTTGATCGTCAATCCTATCTTGAGGAGTAATTCATGGAACAAGTCTATGCATATGTCGCTATTGCTTGCGGTATGATCATCAGTCTGGGTGCGCTTGCGGCCTGCTTTGGAATCAGCTTGATGGGCGGGAAGTATCTGGAAGCCTCGGCCCGTCAACCCGAGCTGATGAATGATCTGCAAGTCAAGGTGTTCATCCTTGCTGGTCTGATCGATGCGGCGTTCATCATTGGCACGGGCGTTTCCGCCTGGTTCGCTGTCTCGACCTTCCTCAAGTAAAGGATTCGTCCCGGTTTCCCAACGATTGGGGAGACTTCGTCTACTTTACTTACGGAAAGGTACCTGACGTGTATCTGAACTCTACTTTATTTGCACAGATCGCGGTTTTCATCGTTCTAGCGCTGTTTACGATGAAGTTCGTCTGGCCGCCGATTGCCAAGGTGCTTGACGAGCGGGCGGCGAAAATTGCCGAAGGGCTGGCGGCCGCAGAGCAGAGTCGCAACGCCCTTAAGTCTGCTGAAAAACGTTCTGCCGAAACGGTGCGCGCTGGGCAGGAAAAAGTGGCCGAACTACTGCTGCAGGCGGAAAATCAGTCGCAGCGGATCATCGAAGCGGCTAAGGCGCAGGCGCAGGCTGAGGCCGAGAAAATTATTCTCGGCGCCAGAGCCGAAATCGAGCAAGAGGCCTTACGTGCCCGTGAAGCCTTACGCGAGCGAGTGGCCGATCTAGCCGTGGCGGGCGCGGAGAAGATTCTGCGCCGTGAGATCAACGCTGGTATACATGCTGATCTGCTTGCCCAAATCAGGCGGGATTTCTGATGGTTGAGGCGATCACTATTGCCCGGCCTTATGCCCAGGCGGTATTTCGGCTGGCCAAGGATACTAAGGCGCTAGACGCCTGGTCAGCGCGCCTCCGGCGTTTGGCCGAGATTGCCCAGGACCCACAGATGGCCCGGGCGATCGATAATCCGAAACTTTCACCGAAGCAGCTTGCCGAGTTGTTCGTTTCGCTTTCCGGCGAGCCGGGCAATGTTGAACTGGCCAATTTTGTTGGCATGCTGGCAGAAAACGAGCGTTTCAGCATGCTTCCCGATATTTGGGCGGCGTATGAACAAGCCAAGATGGCGGATGCGGGGGTCAAGATTGCGCTTATTAGCAGCGCCTATCCACTTGACGATGCGCAATTGAAAAATTTGACCAGGGAGTTCGAGGCGCATTTCGGTGTTCGTCTGGAAGCACAGGTTTCTGTCGATCCAAATCTGATTGCCGGCGTCAAGGTGACTGTCGGTGATCAGGTTCTCGACCTCTCCGTGCGCGGCAAGCTGGATGCAATGGCCGCAGCGCTCAAGAATTAGGAGAAATGCATGCAATTGAATCCTTCCGAGATCAGTGAACTGATCAAGAGCAAGATTCAGAATCTGGATATGGGTTCCGAAACACGGACGCAAGGAACCGTTGTTTCGGTGACCGATGGTATCTGCCGGATCCACGGGCTGGCTGATGTCATGCAAGGTGAAATGCTTGAGTTTCCTGGCGGCACTTTCGGCATGGCGCTCAACCTCGAACGCGATTCTGTGGGCGCAGTGGTGCTTGGTGAATACGAGCAGATTTCTGAAGGCGATGCCGTGCGCACGACCGGGCGCATTCTTGAAGTGCCGGTTGGCCCGGAACTTCTGGGTCGTGTGGTTAATTCATTGGGCCAGCCAATTGACGGCAAGGGGCCGGTGAATGCCAAACTGACTGACAAGATCGAAAAAGTTGCGCCGGGCGTCATCTGGCGCAAATCGGTATCGCAGCCGGTTCAAACGGGCCTGAAGTCGATCGACTCGATGGTGCCGATTGGCCGGGGGCAGCGCGAACTCATCATCGGTGACCGGCAAACCGGTAAGACGGCGGTGGCGGTCGATACGATCATTAACCAAAAGGGCAAGGACCTGTTCTGCGTCTATGTGGCGGTCGGGCAGAAAGCCTCCACGGTAGCCAACGTCGTGCGCAAGCTCGAAGAGCACGGCGCCATGGAATACACTATCGTTGTTGCAGCCACGGCCTCGGAATCGGCGGCGCTGCAATACATTGCCCCCTATGCAGGTTGTACGATGGGCGAATATTTCCGCGATCGCGGACAGGATGCGCTGATCATCTACGACGATCTGACCAAACAGGCCTGGGCATATCGCCAGGTCTCTTTGCTGTTACGTCGCCCGCCGGGGCGCGAAGCCTATCCGGGCGACGTGTTTTATCTGCATTCGCGCCTGCTTGAACGCGCCGCGCGTGTCAATGATGAATACGTCGAGCACTTTACCCAGGGCGAAGTCAAGGGGAAGACCGGCTCGCTGACGGCGCTGCCAATTATCGAAACGCAGGCGGGCGACGTTTCTGCGTTCGTGCCGACCAATGTGATTTCGATTACCGACGGCCAAATTTTCCTGGATACCGATCTGTTCAATTCAGGTGTGCGTCCGGCTATTGACGCCGGGATTTCCGTGTCGCGGGTGGGTGGCGCGGCGCAGACCAAAGTCATCAAGAAACTGGGCGGCGGCGTGCGTCTGGCCCTGGCGCAGTATCGCGAACTGGCGGCTTTTGCACAGTTCGCCTCTGACCTGGACGAAGCCACCCGCAAGCAGCTCGATCGTGGCCGTATGGTGACCGAGCTGATGAAGCAACCGCAGTATTCACCCATGTCTGTTTCGGAAATGGCCATCACGCTGCACGCTGTCAATCAAGGGTTCTTTGATGATGTGGACGTCAAGAAAGCGCTAGAGATTGAAAAACAGATGCATGCTTTCATCAAGCAGAATTACGGCGATCTGGTCGATGCCATCGAAACCCGGAAAGACCTTGATGCCGAGGCCGAGAAGGCTTTGACTGACGCGATCGGCGCATTCAAGGCTTCCATCGCCTGAGCGGGGAATCGATATGGCGAGCGGCAAGGAAATCCGCAACAAGATCAAAAGCGTCGAAAGCACACGCAAGATCACCAAGGCGATGGAGATGGTCGCCGCCTCGAAAATGCGTAAGGCGCAGGATCGCATGCGGGCGGCACGTCCCTATGGCGAGAAGATTCGGCGCGTGGCCGGTAATCTTTCCAATGCGTTGACCGAATACAGCCATCCTTTTCTTGAACCGAGGGAGACGGTCAACAACGTCGGCTTGATTGTGGTGACCTCCGATAAAGGACTGTGTGGCGGCCTAAACACCAACGTTCTGCGCTTGGCGCTGAGTCGGATGAAAACCTGGGATGCCGAGGGCAAACGCCTGCAGGTTTCGGCGATCGGCAACAAAGGTTTCAATTTCATGATGCGTGCCGGCGCCAATATCGTTTCACACTTGATCGGACTGGGCGATACGCCGCGCCTGGAAGCGTTGATCGGTCCGGCCAAGGTGATGATCGACGCCTATCTGAACGGCGAGGTCGATGTCGTTTATATCGCCTACACGCGCTTCATTAATACGATGAAACAGGAGCCGGTCGTCGAACAGCTACTCCCATTGTCGGGTGATCTGGCAGAGAGGAGCGGAAGCGGGGCGTTGTGGGATTATCTTTATGAGCCCAATCCGGAAGAGGTCGTCGATACCCTGCTATTGCGCTATGTCGAAGCGCTGCTGTATCAGTCGGTTGCCGAAAATATGGCCTCCGAACAGAGTGCGCGCATGGTGGCGATGAAATCGGCGTCCGACAACGCCAAGAGCGTAATAGGCGAACTCCGGCTGATGTATAACAAAGCGCGTCAGGCGGCAATTACCAAGGAGCTTTCGGAGATCGTCGGCGGCGCTGCAGCCGTCTGATCGCAGGCCGATCGTACACAAACCGGTTTATTGATTGAGGACAAGACGATGAGTCAAGGAAAGATTGTTCAGTGCATCGGCGCCGTGGTCGACATCCAGTTTCCGCGCAATGCCATTCCCAAAGTTTATGACGCGCTCGAACTCGATAAATCCGAGGAACACGCGGGCTGTGAGGCTGACCTGGTCTTCGAGGTGCAACAGCAGCTTGGTGATGATGTGGTGCGCACGATTGCACTGGGGTCATCTGACGGCCTGCGCCGTGGCATGAAAGTCAACGCAACTGGCGCACCTATCTCGGTGCCGGTGGGTGAAGCGACGATCGGCCGTATTGTCAACGTGCTGGGCCGCCCGATCGACGAAGCGGGGCCGATTGCGACGGAAGAGCGGCGTTCCATTCACCAGCCCGCACCGAAATTCGACGAGTTGTCGCCGTCGGTCGAGTTGCTCGAAACAGGCATCAAAGTCATCGATCTCGTTTGCCCGTTTGCTAAAGGCGGTAAGGTTGGCCTGTTCGGCGGCGCGGGCGTCGGCAAGACGGTCAACATGATGGAGTTGATCAACAATATCGCCAAACAGCACTCCGGTTTGTCCGTATTTGCCGGTGTCGGTGAGCGCACCCGCGAGGGCAACGACTTCTATCACGAAATGAAGGATTCGAACGTGCTCGACAAAGTGGCGATGGTCTTCGGCCAGATGAACGAGCCGCCCGGAAACCGCCTGCGCGTTGCGCTGACCGGACTGACCATGGCCGAGCGTTTCCGCGACGACGGCCGCGACATCTTGTTCTTTGTCGACAACATTTATCGTTATACGCTGGCCGGGGTCGAAGTCTCGGCGCTGCTTGGGCGGATGCCTTCGGCAGTCGGCTACCAGCCGACGCTGGCCGAAGAAATGGGGCGTTTGCAGGAGCGCATTACCTCGACCAAGGTCGGTTCGATCACCTCGATTCAGGCGGTGTATGTACCTGCCGACGACCTGACTGACCCGTCACCGGCGACGACTTTCCTCCACCTTGATTCGACGGTCGTGCTTTCGCGCGATATCGCCGCACTCGGCATCTATCCCGCTGTCGATCCGCTTGATTCGACTTCGCGTCAGCTCGATCCACAAGTCGTCGGCGAGGAGCATTACAAGGTTGCGCGTGCCGTACAAATGACCTTGCAGCGTTATAAGGAACTGCGCGATATCATCGCCATTCTCGGGATGGACGAACTGTCGCCCGATGACAAGCAGACCGTTTACCGCGCGCGCAAAATTCAGCGTTTCCTGTCACAACCGTTCCATGTGGCCGAAGTCTTTACCAATGCGCCGGGCAAGTATGTGCCGCTCAAGGATACGATTCGCGGCTTTAAGATGATTGTCGAGGGGGAATGCGACAATATTCCCGAACAGGCCTTCTATATGGTGGGCAGTATCGAAGAAGCGCTTGAAAAGGCCAAGACGCTGTAAGGCAAGAAGCGACTATTCAAGGAGCGATCACTTATGTCATCACAAAGGCTTCATGTCGATGTCGTCAGCGCCGAAGAGCAGATTTTTTCGGGTGAGGCCGAATTCGCCGTTTTTCCCGGCGTGCAGGGCGAGATCGGCGTTTATCCGCGGCATACGCCGCTGTTGACGCACCTGAAGTCGGGGACTATCCGCCTCAAACTTCCGGACCGGAAAACGCCAGAACTGGTCTATGTTTCCGGCGGCATTCTCGAAATCCAGCCGGAGCTGGTGACTGTGCTGGCGGATACGGCCATTCGCGCGCACGATCTGGATGAGGCCAAAGCCATTGCGGCTCGGCAGAACGCCGAAGCGTTGGCTGAAACACGGCAGACCAACGTTAATTACGCAGCGGCGGAAGCTGAGCTGATGCAATCGGTCGCCCGTCTGAAAGATATTTCAAAGCTTACCGGCAAGCGCCGTAGCGGGTACTCGTAGCGCGTAGCGTATAGTGGGGCTGTTTTCTACGCGTATATGGGAACAGCCTGACCCAACCCGGATATCGAATATCACATCGCAGATAACAGATATCTACCCGTTCAGTATTCTGAAAATGTAAAGCCCCTTACTGGTTGCGTAAGGGGCTTTCGTTTTTAATTGAATCTTTCTTTGCACCGTCTATCATTTCTCAAACGTGATGGAATGCCGCAGCTCGTTTTCCTGCTGCGGTTTTCTGCTACAGCCTTTTGCCTTGCCGCAACTGGAGCAGGCGCAGCCCTTCTTGATAAAAAATTTACGCCACAAATAGAGGCAGGCGATGGTGGCGATGGCGATCAGTATTCCCCATTCCGTCCAGCCCAATGTGGTTTCTGCGCTTAGATCAATCGAGGGTGTCATGGTGATTTTCTCTCGGGTATCAAATGTCAAATAATCGACCTGCCCGCAAACGCCCGTGAATCATGGGCTGGCGGGCAGGGGTTATCAGTGTTCATCCATGCCGTTTCATGAAGAATATTCCGGTTGTCCCAGATGAACGCCAAAAGGCCGGCGGTATAGCCCGACGATCAGTAACAGCGCCAGACCAATGAAATACACCGCCGAGAAGGCCTGGATGCCGCTCAAGCCCAGCGCACTGCCTAAAGTATAGACGCCGCTGGCAACGAGCAGCCCCAGCGTGGTGGGGAAAATCATGGAAAACAGCATCCATTTGTAGGAGCCCGTCTGCACGCGAATCATGATGGTCGTTGCCAGGCAGGGCGGGTAGAGGGCAAAAAACAAAATCAGCGCAACGGCGGTGAGTGCATCGTAGCCATGAGCCTTCTGTTCTTCACCCATGCGCTCTTCCAGCGTGCGATTTTCTTCGTCATCCTGGCCGAACAGTACGCCCAGTGTCGCCACGCTACTCTCACGCGCCGAAAAGGAGCTAAGGAGGGCAACATTGATTTTCCAGTCAAAATTGGCAAATCGCGTGACGCTTTCCAGGCTACGCCCGACGCGCCCCAGAATACTGTTTTGAATGCGGATTTCCTTCATTTCGCGGCGCATGTCTTTGCGGGCATCGTCCAGCTTTTTCAGGTTGCGCGCGGCCTTTTTAGCCATTACATCCCCGCCGCGTTGTAGGAAAGGATAGAAACCGGGATATTTGGCCGCGTAATCCTGGTCAAGCTGTTTGGCCGCTTTCGGGCCGGAGACATTGAGTTTCTGCGCGCGGTAGCTGTTATAGACATTGACCAGATCAATCAGTTTTTTCTGATCATCGACAGCAGCCAGGTGCGGATTGCCTTGCATGCCTTTGTAGAATGCGGCAATGGCTGCTTCGGCCCTGCCGCGGTACTCTGCATCCTGCTGCGGAGTGAGACCAGGGAATTGCAGCAGAATGTACACCACCGTGGCGACGGCAACGACGATCGTGCCCACTTTCTTGATATACAGCCAGGTGCGATCAAATGCACGGCGCAACACGCTTTTGATGCCCGGCAGATGGTAATGGGGCAGCTCCATGACGAAAGGTGCTGTCTCCATGTTGCGTAGCACCGAGACCGTGAGCAGCTTGGAAACGAGCAGCGCAATGATGATGGTAATGGTGGAAATGTAGAACAGGATCAGTCCCTTGTCTTCCGCAAAATAAATGTTGACGAGTAAGACATACAGCGGCACTTTGGCCAGACAGTTCATAAAAGGTACGGTGAGAATGGTGGCCATGCGCGCGCGCGTATCGGGAATGCCCTTGGTCGCCATGACGCCGGGCACGGCGCAGCCGCCGGCGAATACGCCCGCCAGTATCAGCGGTAACGTGGACTGGCCGTGCATCCCAAAGCGGTGCAGGATACGATCGAGGATAAAGGCGATGCGCGCCATGTAGCCGCTGTCTTCCAGAATAGCGATGAGAGCAAACAGAATCAGGAAGATAGGCACGTAATTGAGCAGGGTATTGGCCGAATCGACCATCCATAGCCCCATCGAGCGTAATTGCGGATCGACCAGAAAGCCCGCGTCAGGCAGGATCGACGCCACCAGGTTGCGCAGACCGGCGAGAAGCGGCCAGGTGATTTTGGTCAGCTCGTAACCCTGTACGATGGAAAGCTGGTAGATCAGCCAGATCGTCAGGACCAAAAATACGGGCGCGAATACGCGGTTCAGCAAAACCCTGTCCAATCGTTCGGTGAAACCAATCTTGTTCGGCGTGTGCTGCTCGACTGCCGCTGCGCAAGCGGCTTCGGCCGCTTCATGGCGGAGGCGGAGTGCGGCATCGGCAAACGATTGCCCGGTGCTTTGCGTGTATTCTGTCGATAAGGCATCCGCGCCTTTTTTCAGGTTTTGCCATACTTCCGGCAGGGACTGATGTGCGGCATTGGCCAGGCTTTCATCATTTTCCAGCGTCAATACCGCCGCCCATCGGCGCGGATAGCCGGGCAACAATTCAGGGTGCTGCGCCCAGGCTTCCGTTTGCGCGTGGACGGCACCTTCCCATTCGCCATAGGGAAAAGATGGCGCAATTTGATTTCCTGTGGAAATTTCTGCGATCTTGTTACGCAGTGCCTCGATACCCTGCCCTTTGCTGCCGATGGTGGCAATCACGGGAATACCGAGGTGCGCTTGCAGCTTGTCCGCATGGACGGCCAGCCCCAGCTGTTGCGCCACATCGACCATATTCAGCGCCAGCACAATCGGACGGTTGAGTTCCATGAGCTGGAAGGTCAGATGCAGGCTGCGCTCCAAATTGGCTGCATCAACGACATTGATGATGACGTCCGGCGCTTCGCCAAGCAGAAAGTCCCGGGCGACGCGTTCTTCCGGGGAAAATGAAGTCAGTGCATAAGCGCCTGGCAGATCTACGACTTCTACGCGCTGTCCGTCATGGCGGTAGAAGCCGCTTTTTTTGTCGACGGTCACGCCTGGATAATTGGCGATGTGTTGCTGCAAGCCGGTCAGGGCATTGAACAGCGTGGATTTTCCTGAGTTTTGCTGGCCGGCCAGAGCGACGAGCAGCCTGTCTTTCTTTTCCATCATTTTATAAAGCTACAGCCTCGATCAGATCCGCTTCCGATCGGCGCAGAGAGACAAAAGAATTCCCCACGCGGATTTCAATGGGGTCGTTCAGCGGGGCGACACGCAGCAGCGTGATTTCGGCATCGGGAAAAATGCCCAGGTCCATGAGCCGGCGACGCATGATGCCGCTGCCGCCTACTGTATGGATACGGCAACGTTGCCCCGCGGGCAAATGGGATAAGGTCTGCCACGGAGCATGAGCCGTGCCCTCGCACCCGGATTGGGTTGTGGAGCGGTCGTCTGCAAAACCGGCGGACGTTTCGTAGGATCGTTCCGTCATGTAAGCCTCGTCAAAAACCAAAAACCTCCGCATTGCTGGCAATGCGGAGGTTCGCATCGGGAATCGCACTGCCTGTCCCGGCCGGAAAACGGTTGGCCGAGGACGATGCTGCTTAGCTTATTCCATTTTATCGGCGCGGATCCAGATAACGGCATCCTGGCTGAGTGCCTTGCCTTTGTATTCTTTTTGCGGTCCGGCGCCCAGCGCGGCAAAGCCCCAGAAACCTTCCTTGGGAATACCGAACGTAAATACGCCGTTAGCATCGGTTATGGCAACCAACGCGCCTCCCTTGGCCGAAGCTGATTTCTTGGAAGACGGACGGTTAGCCTTCACGTCAGGCGGAGCTGCGAGATATTCGATCTCGATTTCGACGCCAGCAGCCGGTTTGCCCTCCATCAGCACCTGTCCTGAAAATGTGGAGCCGACCAGTACATTGGTGGGTTTGTTGAGCGGCACAATCTCGACCGGTAAACCAACGGGTTTTTCCCAACCGGAGGGAATGCCGCCCTTATTCACATAAGACTTGGTGATTTGCTGGATGTAGGTGTCCTCACTTTTTTCATAGTAAGGTGCCGGTTGTAAAACGAAGAGGTAGTCCCCGTTGCGGCGAATGTTAACCTCCGCTTCAAAGGCTTTGGCCCGGTTGTCTTTTCCCGTAAAGGAAATTGGTTTCAATGCCTTGGACAGATCGACCTTTTCGCCTTTAAAAACGTAGAAAAACTGTTCGGGTTGTTCCATATCCATGGCATGGCCGTTTTCCATCGGATGCCAGAATATCAGTTTGACGGGAATGTTTTTCGGCTTGTCGAGATTGACTTCCGGCGTATATACCAATTGGAAATGGGCATGCGCCGCACTTGCGGACAACGCCAACAGCAAGGCTGAAGAAAGGGAGGCCAGAAATTTTTGGCTCATAACGCACTCCTAAAAAATCATTAAACCTATCGATTAGTTGATCTTTTCACCAGGGATAGTGATTTGATGTCCTTCACCGCCGTCGAACTGTACGGAATACTTGCCGGCCGGCTTTTTGAACGTGAACATGCTGTTTTTATCCATTTTGCCTTGCAACACGACCTTGCCGCTGGCGTCCATGACATTCATCTTGACACCCGCGGCGGAAGAACCGTCCGAAAAACCGCCTTCGCATTCCACCGTGCCGTCGCCGTTATCGCTGCAATTGCACAGTGGCGTATGGGCCAGTGCCGTACCTGCCCACAAGCATCCGGCAATCAGTAAAGCAGACGTTCCCAATTTGTATGTCTTCATTGCAATTTCTCCTTTGAGTAAGGCAGGCGGCGCATTATTTTTGTGGCGTCGGTGCTGCCGATGACATCTGATAATTCCCTGAACAGGCCGCAGAGCGCCTGAAACAGACGGCAAAATAATACTCTTAGATAATGATATTTACTAGTATCGGCAGTGGGTGTTCATTGTGCGTGGATTCCAGGCGCCTCCAGCACCCTAGCATCTAAGGCGCATATATTCGGCATGGACGGAGTTTGTCCTGACGGTACGGGAGGGTCTGAACGGGTGGTCTTGTGGTCGATTCATGCAACGCCAGGTTGCGACCAGACACCTTGTGCGACCAATTGCGCGCTGGCGGCTTCCGCCCAGCCGCGGTTGGCCGCCGGATTGGCCGGGCTGGGATGCAGGATTTTACCGATGCGCAGCGGCATGCCCTGAAGCGCAGTTCTGGCGCGGGCTTCGGCAAAGCTGCCGACGCCGATGACCCACGCCGGCGCCAGTGCCGTGACGACTTCGCGCAGGTGCGCATCACAGGCGGCATAGAGCGGCGTGGTTTCCGTGTTCGGCAGCTTGTCCGGCGTCAGGTTGCGGCCCTGATCGAAAAAAGCAAGCGGGCAATAATTGGCGACAAAATGCTCGGCGAAAAAGGCTCCGGCCGTGCCGAAACGCGCACGGAACAGGCCCCATAAGCGGTGGCCGCTGACCTCGGCGCGCCGGCAGGTAAACCCTTCGATCGGGCGCTTGGGGTTCTCGTGCTGTGGTTTGCCGACGGGGGCGTCGATGCCCAGCCAGTTACGCACGGCGGCGATTTCGCCAAAAGGCACGCCGCATTGCACCATGCCGAAAGGGCCGGGATTCATGCCGAGAAAGATGACCTCTTTGGTTCCGTTACCAAAACGGCGCAGGTAAATTTCGTGCGGCGCCCAGGCGTAATCGAGCGGGTTGTAGACATGTGAGACGGGGGGCGAGAAAGTAAGCCGGCCGACGTCGGCCGAGAGCGTTTGTGCCGCCGCAATCAGGCGTGCGGCAATCGAAATGCTATCCATGACGAGAGTCTTGTGTGGTGCCCGCCGATGAATTTTGCGAAAGCGTGATGAGCGGTACTTTCATCCGCCAGGTCATGACGACGCCGGGCAGAGCGATGACTACTGAAAACAGATAAAACGCCTGCCAGCCGATGCTTTCCGTCAAAACACCGGCGACCGGGCTGACGTAGATACGCCCGACGGCGGCCAGTGCGGAGAGCAGGGCATAGTGGGTGGCAGTGAAGCGGCTGTTGCACAGCGCCATCAACAGGGCGACCAGCGCCACCGTGCCCATGCCGCCGGTGATGTTCTCAACGGCGATGACGGTGAGCAGCAGAAAGTCAAGGGAAGCGCTTTCTCGCAGTGAAATGATGACCCAATCGAACGGCGGTACGGCAACGCTGCCCCAAGCGCCCTTGCCGAGTACGGCAATCAGATAAAAGCCGAAGTTCGAGACCAATTGCAGAATACCGAATAAGAGCAGCGCTCGATAAAGGCGCAGGCGCAGCATCAGCGCGCCGCCGACGATCGCGCCAAAAATCGTCAGCCAGATGCCGATGATCTTGTTGGCGATGCCGACCTCGGCTTGCGAGAACGCCAGCCCTTTGATCAGAAAGGCTGTAGTGAGACTGCCGGCAAAGGCATCTCCCAGCTTGTAGAGAACGATCAGCAGCAGAAACGAGGCGGCGCCCGGCTGTGCGAAATAACTGGTCAATGAGGCGTTGAGCGTTTCAAAGCGCGCCAGGCGGGCGAACCACCAGGCCAGCGGCAACGCGGCGGCGATCTCGGCCAGAACGAAAAGTAATTGAATCCAGTGATTGCCGCTGCCCGGATCGAATCCGAGTAAAGATAGCAGGCCGCGGGCCAGATAGTAGCCGGAAAAGACGCCGACTAGCATCGCCGCGAATCCGGCAATTTCCCTGACAGGGCTGGAGGCCAGCGGTTTCGATTCGCTGCGCACCGGCGGCAATAAAAACAGCGAGAGTGCGGCGGAGATGCCCATGATCGTTCCCATCAGTGCATAGACGCGCGGCCAGGACGACCATTGGTCGGCCCAGATCAGCGCGATGCCGCCGGAAACGATCATTGCCAGGCGATAGCCAAAAACGTGCAGTGAAGCGCCGAGGCCGTGTTCGGCCTTGTCGTTGAGCGCGTCGGCACGGTAGGCATCGACGACGATATCCTGCGAGGCCGAGAGAAACGCGAGCAATACGGCCCATTGGGCAAAAAGCGTCGGCTGCCGGCTGGGCGAGAGGCTGGACATGATCAATAGCGTCAGCGCCAGGCCGCCTTGCGTGAGCGCCAGCCAGCCGCGCCTCCGACCAAGCCAGGGCGGCTCGAAGCGATCCATCAGCGGTGCCCAGAGAAACTTGAAGGTGTAGGGGGCGCCGATGAGACCAAAGAAGCCGATCGTTGCGATATCGACGCCGTCAACCGCTAGCCAGGCCTGTAAGGCCTGACCGGTCAGCGCCAGCGGCAACCCGGAAGCGAAGCCGAGAAAAAGCACAGCTGCCAGACGATGGCTTCGACCCAGGAAGTGCATCGGACTATGCCCGGCCGAGCCGGTAAAAAGCCAGGCTGCCGTTCAAGTTCGGATCGTCGATGACGGGCCGGCCGTTGTCATCGAAGGCGCGACGTTCGCGTATTTCGATGTCCAGCCGGCTGCACAGCGCCTCAAAATCGGCAATCGTGAAGAAGCGGACGTTCGGCGTGTCGTACCATTCATAAGGCAGATCCTCGGATACCGGCACGTGGCCGCGGACAATAGCCTCGCGGTTAATCCGATAGGCAAAATTTGGAAAACTGACCACGGCCTCACGCGCCACGCGCAGCATTTCGTTCAGGATGCGCTCGGTTTCCAGCATGGTCTGCAGGGCCTGCGAAATGATGGCGTGATCGAATGATTGGTCTTCAAAACTGGACAGTCCCTGGTCGATATTCATCTGAATGACGTCGATGCCGTTGCGGATGCAAGCCAGCACCTTATCGGGGGCGATTTCGACGCCGTAGCCGCTGATTTTGCGCGTCTCGCGCAGGTAGCGCAGCAGGTTGCCATCGCCGCAGCCGAGGTCGAGCACACGCTCGCCGGCGGGAATCCAGTCGGCAATGACGGCAAAATCGAAGCGTTCGCGTTCGTGCTTGCTAAGTTGGTTAAGATTCATACTGCAATATTCTCCAGGTACGCGCGCAGCACGGCGTGATAATGCGCGTCGTTGAGCAGGAAGGAATCATGCCCGGCGACGCAGTCGATTTCCGCATACGCTACACGGCGCTGGTTCTTGAGCAGCGCAAAGACGATTTCGCGCGAACGCGCGGGCGAGAAGCGCCAGTCGGTCGAAAAGCTGACGACGAGGAAATCCGCGCGCGCGCGCGCCAATGCAGCCGCCAGATCACCGCCGTAGGCATAGGCCGGGTCAAAATAATCGAGCGTCTTGGTCGTCATCAGGTAAGTGTTGGCGTCAAAAAAACCTGCAAATTTGTCGCCTTGATAGCGCAGATAGGATTCGATTTCGAAGTCGACATCATAATTGTAGGTGTGCTGGTCATAGCGCATCTGGCGGCCGAATTTCTCATTCATCTGATCGTCCGACAAATAGGTAATGTGACCGATCATGCGTGCCAGCCGCAGGCCGCGTTCCGGCACGACACCGTATTCAGCGTAATGGCCGTCATGGAAATCCGGGTCGGAGAGAATCGCCTGGCGGGCGATTTCGTTGAAAGCGATGTTTTGCGCCGAGAGTTTTGGCGCCGAGGCAATGGCAATAGTGTGGCGGATGCGCTCGGGAAACTGCAGCGACCACTCAAGGGCCTGCATGCCGCCGAGGCTGCCGCCGATGACGGCCGCCCAGGCCTCGATCCCTAGATGATCGGCCAAGCGTGCCTGTGCGGCCACCCAGTCTTCCACCATCACCAGCGGGAAATCGGCGCCGTAGTGCTTGCCGGTTTCCGGATTACGCGAGAGCGGCCCGGTCGAACCAAAACAGCCGCCCAGATTGTTGACGCCAACAACGAAAAATTTTCGCGTGTCAAGTGGCTTGCCCGGGCCGACGAGATTGTCCCACCAGCCGAGATTTTTCGGGTTGTCGCTGGCGATACCGGCAACATGGTGGTTGCCGGAAAGTGCATGGCAGACCAGCACCGCGTTGCTGCGCGTGGCGTTGAGCGTGCCATAGGTTTCGAAGACGAGTTCGAAACCGGGTAACTGTGCGCCGCTTTTCAGCGTCAGCGGCACATCGGAATAAAAGCGTTGCGGCGCTACGACGCCGACGGAATTATCTGCAATCATCGTATGCGTATCGTGCATGTTGTACAGAGCGTACCAAAATAAATAACGCCCAACCGGCTTGGCAATGTCCGGAAGAAGCCGGACAAACACCTGATAAGCGGGCTGGGCGAATACCGCTTTAGCCGAATTTATCGAGCGCCCGCAAGCTGATCCTCAAATCGGCGCTGGCTGGCAAATTAATGGCGCCGCCGGAAAATGTCAAGAAACCGTCGATGCGTATAAGACTCACTAAGTGGTGCCGGGTTCCGGCAGCTTGGATATTAGATATGCACGCCAGAACAAAGCGGATGCTTCGGAATTGTGAATAATCGAAATACGCAGAAAAGAGTTAAGTCATCTAAACACGCCGTGCCAGGCGATGCCGATCGTGTGTGTGGGAATGGTATTTGACAGCACAAAAATTTGACTTGCCCGCTAGGGAGCACGTGTTTTTATTGACTAGCCTGTTTGCCCGGGGGATAGTTCCGGACGGGAGCAGTATTCTTAAATAGCAGACAGTGAGGCCGGTTATGAATGAGATCCTTGGCGGTATTTGCTATGCCCACTCCGGCGCCAGATCAGACCACGCTGACTGGCAATCTCTACAAAGCCACGGATACAAAGTTGGCGAGATGGCGGCTGCCTTTGCTGCTGCCTTCGGTGCGGAACAAATCGCCCGCTACACCGGGCAGCTGCATGACCTTGGTAAATACACACCGGAATTCAATGCGCGTTTACACGGCGGTTCGCGTGTTGATCATGCTACTGCTGGTGCAAAAATCGCCTTTGAACGCTGGGGAAAAATCGCCATCGGCAAACTGATGGCATTTTGCATTGCGGGGCACCATGCCGGATTAGCAAATGGAAACGGTGAAGGTGATAACCGCCGCACGTTAAAGCAGCGTTTGGCTTTGCAATTCGGCGCAGATATTCCCGCTCTCGATAACCTGTGGCAACAAGAAATCAAGCTCCCCAAAAACCTGTCTGCACCGCCACTCAAAGCCGATGCGCATCATCCTTTTTTCTCCTACGCCTTCTTTACCCACATGTTCTATTCCTTCCTAGTGGATGCCCATTACTTTGATACTGAAATGTTTGTATAAGACTGGAAAACAAGTCGATTATGTGTAAAAGCTATCAAAACTATTTTGTATAGTGCTGTTGCATCTGTTTTTAGGATGTTGGTAATTATTGGAATAGTAAATCTTGGAGAGATGTCTTGAATACTAACTACATCGCTCATATCCGTAAAACAGACAAACAGCCGCAACCCCTGCAAACCCATTTAGCGGAAACGGCTGCTATCGCTAAAGCTTTTATGGGGAATTTGAAATGGGATAGAAAAGTTATGTTCTTCTATGCTGCTTCGAGAAATATTAATGTCTCTTAATTTTGTCGTGGAAATATAAATGTCTGACATGATTGCACATGCCCGCCAAGATTCATCGGAAAATTGGCATTTCCACCCACTACAAAAACACTTACAAGAAGTGGCGAAACTCGCTAAACGTTTCGCGGGAAGTTATGGAGCGTTATTTGCCGAATATGCGGGTCTTTTGCACGATTTGGGAAAATTTCAGGCTGCCTTTCAGGAATATATCTGCAAAGTTTTGGGATTTGAACGGGAAAATGCTCATCTTGAAGATGTCGACTTTTCTAAGCCGCACAAACCCCCTCATTCCACTGCCGGTGCCAAATATGCGGTGGAACGCCTTAATCCGTTTTTCGGGCATTTGCTGGCGTATCTGATTGCTGGGCATCACGCGGGTCTGGCAGATTGGTACGACAAGGGCAGCCTGAAGCTTCGTCTGCAACAGGCAGATGACGAAGTGGCGGCATCTTTATCGGGCTTGGTGGAAAGTGGATTGTCTGAAGATTTTTTCCCGTTATCCGATGATGATCTGAAGCGGGATTTTTTTGCATTTTGGGAAGACGGGGCAAAGCTGGAAGAGTTGCATATTTGGCTGCGTTTTCTCTTTTCCTGCTTGGTAGATGCCGATTTTTTGGATACCGAAGCCTTTATGAACGGTTATGCCGATGCAGATGCTGCGCAGGCTGCCGGATTGCGCCCAAAATTTCCCTGTTTGAATGAGTTGCACTGGCGATATGAGCAGTATATGGCGCAACTTCATGAAAAATCAGATAAAGATTCATTCTTAAATCAAGAACGCCATACCATTTTGCAGCAATGTTTTTCTGCCGCAGAAACCGATCGTACTTTGTTTTCTTTAACCGTGCCGACCGGCGGTGGAAAAACTTTGGCGAGCTTGGGGTTCGCTTTGAAGCATGCGCTGGAATTCGGTAAAAAACGCATTATCTACGCCATTCCCTTCACCAGCATTATCGAGCAGAACGCCGATGTTTTCCGCAAAGCATTAGGTGATGATGTGGTATTGGAACACCACAGCAATTTGGAAGTGAAAGAAGACAAGGAAACTGCGAAAACCCGCCTTGCCACGGAAAATTGGGACGCGCCGCTAATTGTTACCACCAACGTGCAACTGTTTGAAAGCTTGTTTGCGGCGAAAACCAGCCGCTGCCGCAAAATTCACAATATTGCTGACAGCGTGGTGATTTTGGACGAAGCCCAGCAGCTTCCGCGCGATTTCCAAAAACCGATTACCGACATGATGCGGGTGCTGGCGCGTGATTACGGCGTTACCTTTGTGCTGTGCACGGCAACCCAACCGGAGCTTGGCAAAAATATCGACGCATTCGGTCGCACCATTTTGGAAGGGCTACCAGATGTGCGCGAAATTGTGGCAGACAAAATTGCCTTATCGGAAAAACTGCGCCGCGTCCGCATCAAAATGCCGCCGCCAAACGGCGAAACGCAGAGCTGGCAGGAAATTGCCGATGAAATTGCTATGCGTCCGTGTGTTTTGGCGGTGGTCAATACGAGAAAACACGCCCAAAAACTCTTTGCCGCCCTGCCTTCTAACGGAATCAAGCTACATTTGTCTGCCAATATGTGCGCCACACACCGCAGCGAAGTCATTGCGCTGGTTCGCCGATATTTGACGTTGTATCGCGCAGGCAGCCTGCACAAGCCCTTGTGGCTGGTCAGCACGCAGTTGATTGAAGCAGGCGTAGATTTGGATTTCCCTTGCGTTTATCGGGCGATGGCAGGGCTGGACAGCATCGCCCAAGCGGCGGGGCGGTGCAACCGTGAAGGCAAACTGCCGCAGTTGGGCGAAGTAGTCGTATTCCGCGCCGAAGAAGGCGCGCCCAGCGGCAGCCTGAAACAGGGGCAGGACATTACCGAAGAGATGCTGAAAGCAGGGCTGCTTGACGACCCGCTTTCCCCGTCGGCATTTGCCGAATATTTCCGCCGATTTAACGGCAAAGGTGATGTGGACAAACACGGTATCACAACGCTTTTGACGGCGGAATCATCAAATGAAAATCCGCTGACAATCAAATTCCGTACCGCTGCCGAACGTTTCCGCCTGATTGATAACCAAGGCGTGGCACTGGTTGTGCCATTTATCCCGTTGGCTCATTGGAAAGCAAACGGCAATACGCAGATCGTCAAAGCAAACGAGCTGGACGATTTTTTCAGGCAACATTTGGACGGTGTGGAAGTTTCAGAATGGCAGGATGTTTTGGACAAACAACGCTTTCCGCAGCCGACCGACAACTCCTTCGGGCAAACTGACCAACCGCCGCTGCCCGAGCCTTTTGAACGCTGGTTCAGCCTGCTGGAAAGCGACCCACTCAAATACAAATGGGTTTACCGCAAATTGCAACGCTACACGATTACCGTGTACGAACATGAACTGAAAAAGCTGCCTGCACATGCCGTTTTTTCCAGAGCGGGATTGCTGGTGTTGGACAAGGGCTATTACAAAGCCGTGCTTGGCGCTGATTTTGATGATGCGACTTGGCGATCTGAAAATTCGGTTTTGTGAAATGAAAGCAATAAGGAGATGATATGAGTTTCGTCTTGGAAATCAGCGGCGATTTAGCATGCTTCACCAGGCCCGAGCTTAAGGTGGAGAGGGTAAGTTACCCTGTTATCACGCCGTCAGCCGCCAGAAACATCTTAATGGCGATATTGTGGAAGCCGGCCATTCGCTGGAAGGTCTTGAAGATAGAAATCCTGAAACCGATTCAGTGGACGAACATCCGCCGCAACGAAGTGGGAGCCAAGATGAGTGAGCGTAGCGGCTCGCTCTATATTGAAGATAACCGCCAGCAGCGCGCATCCATGCTGCTGAAAGACGTTGCCTATCGCATCCACGCCGATTTTGACATGACAAGTGAAGCAGGAGAAAGCGACAACTACGTCAAGTTTGCCGAAATGTTTAAACGGCGGGCAAAAAAAGGGCAATATTTCCACCAACCTTATTTGGGCTGCCGCGAGTTTCCCTGTCATTTCAGGCTGCTTGAAAAGGTTGAAGACGGTTTGCCGCGCGAAGACATCACCCAAGATTTCGGCTTTATGTTGTACGACATGGATTTCAGCAAATCCGCCCCACGCGATTCCAATAACGCCGAGCCGATGTTTTACCAATGCAAAGCGGTAAACGGCGTGATTACCGTGCCCCCAGCCGACAGCGAGGAGGTGAAACGATGATTCTGCACGCACTCACACAATACTACCAACGCAAAGCCAAAAGCGATGGCAGTGTTGCCCCAGAAGGATTTGAAAATAAAGAAATCCCGTTCATCATTGTTATAGACAAACAAGGCAAATTTATTCAGCTTGAAGATACCCGTGAGTTGAAAAACAAGAAAAAAATTGCCCGTACTTTTTTAGTGCCTAAAGGTTTGGGCAGAAGCGGCTCAAGATCCTATGAAGTAAGTAATTTATTGTGGGATCACTACGGCTATGTGCTTGCCTATGCCGGAGAAAAAGAGCAAGAGCAGGCAGATAAACAGCACGCCAGCTTTACTACCAAAGTAAACGAATTGAAACAGGCGCTGCCCGATGATGCAGGTGTTGCCGGGGTTGCTGCCTTTTTAGCTTCTGCGGAAGAAAAAAGCAAAGTCATGCAGGCTGCAAATTGGGCGGAATGCGCCAAAGTCAAAGGTTGCAATATCAGCTTCCGTTTGGTGGAAGAAGCGGTAGATTTGGTTTGTCAGTCAAAGGCTGTGCAAGACCATTTATTAAAAGGTAGTCAAGAATGTGTTGTTGGAGAAAAAAGCAAAGATAAGTTTTATGGAACTTGTTTGGTAACAGGTAAAAAAACAAAAATTGCTAATTTACATACTGATATTAAAGGTATTAACAAAACACCAAAATCCCCTTTTGTTTCTGCAAATTTAGAAGCTTTTAAATCCTATGGGAAAGGTAACAATAAAGATAACGGGCTAATGTATCCGATTGGCGAACAAGCCATGTTTGAATATACCACTGCCTTAAATACCCTGCTTGCCAGCGAAAACCGATTCCGTATCGGTGATGTAACAGCTGTATGTTGGAGCGCAAAACCGACTCCGTTGGAAGAAAGCCTTGCTTCGCTGATTAACGGCGGCGGCAAGGACAATCCCGATGCCCATATTGATGCGGTCAAGTCGCTTTATAAAAGCTTGTACAACGGGAAATACACAGAACCCGACGGCAAAGAAAAATTCTACCTTTTAGGCCTATCGCCCAATTCCGCGCGGGTTGTCGTCCGCTTTTGGCATGAAACCACCGTTGCCGCTTTATCCGAAAGCATTGCGGCGTGGTATGACGATTTGCAGATGGTGCGTGGCGAAAACTCGCCATACCCTGAATATATGCCGTTACCGCGCCTGCTGGGCAATTTGGTGTTGGATGGCAAAATGGAAAATCTGCCGTCCGATCTAATCGCCCAAGTAACCGATGCCGCATTAAACAACCGCGTTTTGCCCGTCAGCCTGTTGCAGACTGCTTTACGTCGGGACAAAGCGGAACAGAAAATTACCTATGGCAGGGCAAGTTTGCTTAAAGCCTATATCAATCGCGCAATCCGCGCGGGTCGTCTGAAAAACATGAAGGAGCTAACTATGAGCTTAGATAGAAACCGTCAAGACATCGGCTATGTGCTGGGGCGGCTGTTTGCCGTACTGGAAAAAACACAGGCCGAAGCCAATCCCGGATTGAGCGCCACCATTGCCGACCGCTATTTCGGTTCGGCAAGTAGCACGCCGATTGCTGTGTTCGGCACACTGATGCGCTTGTTGCCGCACCATTTGAACAAACTGGAATTTGAAGGACGCGCTGTGCAACTGCAATGGGAAATCCGCCAGATTTTGGAACATTGTCAGAGATTTCCCAACCATTTGAATTTGGAACAGCAAGGCCTATTCGCCATCGGTTACTACCACGAAACCCAATTCCTGTTTACCAAAGACGCATTGAAAAATCTGTTCAACGAAGCGAAAACTGCATAAGGAGCAAACGCTATGACTATTGAAAAACGCTACGACTTTGTCTTTTTATTTGACGTGCAAGACGGCAATCCCAACGGCGATCCCGACGCAGGCAACCTGCCGCGTATTGACCCGCAAACCGGCGAAGGTTTGGTAACCGATGTTTGCCTGAAACGCAAAGTCCGCAACTTTATCCAAATGACCCAAAACAGCGAGCACCACGACATCTTCATCCGCGAAAAAGGCATTTTGAACAATCTGATTGACGAAGCCCACGAGCAGGAAAACGTAAAAGGCAAAGAAAAAGGCGAAAAAACCGAAGCCGCCCGCCAATACATGTGCAGCCGTTATTACGACATTCGCACATTCGGCGCAGTGATGACCACCGGCAAAAATGCAGGACAAGTGCGCGGTCCCGTGCAACTGACCTTCTCCCGCTCTATCGATCCCGTCATGACCTTGGAACACAGTATTACCCGCATGGCGGTTACCAACGAAAAAGATGCCAGCGAAACCGGCGACAACCGCACCATGGGTCGCAAATTCACCGTCCCCTATGGCCTATACCGCTGCCACGGCTTCATTTCTGCTCATTTCGCCAAACAAACAGGCTTTTCCGAAAACGATTTAGAGCTGTTTTGGCAGGCACTTGTCAATATGTTCGACCACGACCATTCCGCCGCCCGCGGACAAATGAACGCACGTGGGCTTTATGTGTTCGAACACAGCAATAATCTGGGCAACGCACCTGCCGACAGCCTCTTCAAACGCATTCAGGTAGCCAAAAAAGACGGCGTGGGAGTGGCAAGGAGTTTTGACGATTATGTTGTCAGCGTGGATGGCAATAATTTGGGCGAAATTAAGCTATTACGCAAATTAGGCTGACGAGTGGCAAATAGTCTGCAAAATTTAGAAGAAAAATACCCGTGCTTTTGCTTGAAACCCGAGAGGGGAATCAGGACACGCGCCTGATTCCCCTTTCTGCCCTGCAACACTACGCCTTCTGTCCGCGCCAATGCGCGTTGATTCACAACGAGCAGGCGTGGGCGGATAACTATTTGACCGCGCAGGGCAAAGCGCTGCATGAGCGAGTGGATTCGGGCGAGCCGGAAACGCGCAAGGGCATGCGTTTTGAGCGGACGGTGCATGTGTCAGCGGAGAAACTGGGCATCAGCGGCGTGTTGGATTTGGTGGAAGTGGACACGAAAACAGGCCGTCTGAAACCCGTGGAATACAAACGCGGCAAGCCCAAACCTGACTCAATGGACGAAATCCAGCTTTGCGCCCAAAGTTTGTGCTTGGAAGAAATGACGGGGCAAACCGTCTCTGAGGGCGCGTTGTGGTATATGCAAACCCGCCACCGCGTCCCTGTCGTGTTTTCAGACGACCTGCGCGCCCAAACACTCGCCACCATCGCCGCCGTGCGCGAACTCCTAAACAGTGGTCAAACCCCACCGCCCGACTACGGCAAACGCTGCAAAGCCTGCTCACTGGTGGAGATTTGCCAACCGGAGTTATTGGGGAAACGGGATAGGAGTGTGGGGTATGTGGCAGGATTTTATACAATAAATATTTAAGGAACTTTACAGATGGCTTGAGATGGCTTATTATGGACTCCTGTAAATCTTGCAACAGGAGAAAATAAAGAATGGCTAATCGAAACAAACATAGCTGGAAAATTCGTCTAGAAAAGAAAGGTGATGATGAGCTTTTATTTTGTGTTAAGGGTTTAAGGCAGATTATTCACCTTCCAAGGTTGGCAATCTTGACGTTTGTCTATTGGGTATATGAACATCTCCGTATACTTTTTTGAATCCAAAAGATATATTAATGATTAAGTTTAGTATTTTTCTTTTTAAAGGAGGTGGTATCTAGGAATATAATTTTATGAATTCAGGTATTTTATATCTGTGTGTTGAAACCTTAATTATTTCTTGTTTGATTTTGATTGAGTGGTACTGCCTCTTTTTAGGGGCGGTACTTACTTTTATTTGGTCTATGTGGCAAGAGTAGCAACTGTATTTTTGCCCGATGGGGTGAAAAATACAGTTGCTACCTGCTGTTTTCAGGCAGTCTGCACGATCTGCGTGAGTCGGATTCAAGACTCCGACCTACCGTTTTTCAGGTAGCCCTCCCCTATTAAACGCCCCAAAACTGCGTTCAAACCCAAGGAATTTCCCCATGCGCAAACTGCAAAACACGCTCTATATCACCACCCAAGGCAGCTATCTGCATAAGGAGCGGGAGACGCTGGTGGTGGAGCAGGAGCGTAAGAAGGTGGCGCAGTTGCCGGTGCATTCCATCGGGCATATTTTCTGTTTTGGGAATGTGCTGGTGTCGCCGTTTTTGCTGGGGTTTTGCGGCGAAAATAATGTGAATTTGGCGTTTTTTACCGAAAACGGACGTTTCTTGGGGCGGCTTCAGGGGCGGCAGAGTGGCAATGTGCTGTTGCGTCGGGCGCAGTATCGGGTGTCGGAGCAAAATCCCGTGCCGATTGCGCGCAATATCATTGCGGCGAAGATTCAGGCGGGTAAGCGGGTGCTTCAGCGGCAGATTCGCAATTATGGCGAGGATGCGGCGATTCAAAGTGCGGTCGATTCTTTGAATATTTCGCTGCGGCAGTTGAAGGGCACGGCGGAGCTGGACGTGGTGCGCGGTATTGAGGGCGATGCGGCGGCGCGTTATTTCGGCGTGTTTGGGCAGCTTTTGAGCGAAAAAAGCGGTTTTTCTTTTAACGGGCGCAACCGCCGTCCGCCCAGAGACGGGGTGAACGCGCTACTGTCGTTTGTGTACAGCATTTTGGGCAAGGACATCAGCGGCGCGCTGCAAAGTGTGGGGCTAGATCCGCAGGTGGGCTTTCTGCACGCCGACCGGCCGGGGCGCGACAGTTTAGCGCAGGATATTTTGGAAGAATTCCGCGCGTGGTGGGCGGACAGGTTGGTGCTATCGCTGATTAACCGCGGGCAAATCAAACCGCAGGATTTTGTTACCGAGGCAAGCGGCGCGGTGAGCTTGAAAGCCGATGCGCGCAAGCTCGTGTTTCAGTCTTTGCAAGCGAAGAAGCAAGAGAAAATTGTGCATCCATTTTTGGGTGAAGAAGTGGAAATCGGATTGCTGCCGTATATTCAGGCGATGCTGTTGGCGCGCCATTTGCGTGGGGATTTGGCGGAATATCCGCCATTTTTGATGCGATAGTGCGTATTTTTCTAAACAAGTCTTTGTAATTAAGCCGTCTGAGGAGTATTTGAAGGGATAAGGGAAAATTTAACGGTGTTAAATCATTATTTTGTTTTAGCTTGTAGAAAATGATGTTTTCTATCAGAAGCTTCTAGGTCTTTAAGAAGACCATTTTCGATATAAGATGGCAAGCTCAGAAAATATAAATAGCACGGCAAAACGCAGCAATGTTGTTACGGAAAAATCAATGCATTTACTATATTTGAAGAAATGCTGATGAGAACGATATGTTAATGCTGATTACTTATGATATTTCGCTTGAAGACCGAGAAGGGCAGTCAAGGCTGCGGCGCGTGGCGAAATTGTGTCTGGATTACGGCGTGCGTGTGCAATATTCCGTATTTGAATGCGACATTGCGCCCGATCAGTGGGTGAAACTGAAAGCCGGTTTACTCGATATTTTCAAGCCCGAGACGGACAGCCTGCGCTTTTATCATCTGGGCAGCAAATGGCGGGGCAAGGTGGAGCATCACGGTGCAAAACCGGCAATGGATGTATTCAAGGATTCACTGGTTATTTAGCTTCGCTGACCGCTGGTTAGCATAAAAATGCGGGCAGGTTAGCGAACGCTATGGGTTCTTTCACAATTGGGTTATTTATATGGTTTGTATGGCGTAAATGCGGACGCTATACTGACCAGACTCTTTGCCATTGAAACAGGTTAGCGAAAAGTAGATAGTATCTATTTGATTTTTCGTGAGTTTTTAGGCACGGAGCAGCCGCCTTCGGGCGGCTGTGTGTTGAAACTTGGGCAATCAATGCCTGCATTTGCTGCCATAGGTGCAGCCGCCTTC
>CALAIL010000033.1 GCA_937923255.1 uncultured Propionivibrio sp.
TTTTTAAAAACCGACAATCTATAGCGGCTCAACTTTGCCAAAAGACAAGGCGGTAAGCCGCAGGCAGACCATTCAGTACGGCAAGGCCCGGCCAACATAGCAACGTAGTATTTTGGCAAAGGAAGCCGCTATGGATCGACTTTGCCATGTGAAAAATAGGCTGTTAACCCCTCTGCCCTTTGGGCAGCTCCCCTTTAAAAAGGCGAGCGAAGCGGTCATTATATTTTTTGATGCGCTGAAGCCCTTTTGTTTAAAGGGCTTCAGCGCGATTTATGTTTTCTGATCTGTTTTCGCGGGGTTGCGGAGCGCTTCTGCCGGCGAGCGCGGCGGCAGCAGGTTGAGCAATACGACAAGGCCAGGTCAACATAGCAACGCCGTATTTTGGCCAAGGAAGATGCTATAAAGGCCAGGCGCTGCCAACGCAGTTTTTGGGCAAAGGAAGTTGCGATAAAAAGCCGCTAGGCGCGCCGCCAGGTCGTCCCTTGCGCCGTATCTTCCAGCACGATACCGGCCGCGGTTAGCTCGTTGCGGATGCGATCGGCTTCGGCATAGTTCTTTGCCTTTTTGGCCGCAGCGCGTTCGGCGATCAGTGCTTCGATCTTGGCTGGCGTCAGCCCGTCATGCGCCTCGTCGCCTGCCGGCGTGGCCTGTAGAAAAGCCTGCGGGTCGCGCTGGAGCAGCCCGAGCAAGCCGCCCAGGGCTTTTAGCTGCGCAGCCAGCGCGGGTGATTTGCCGCGATTGACCTCGGCCGCCAGATCGAACAGTACGGCACACGCCTCCGGCGTATTGAAGTCGTCATCCATCGCCGCCTTGAAACGCTGCGCGTGCGCCTCATCCCAATTCACCGACGCACCGGAAGCGGCGTCCGGCACAGCCCGCAGCGCCGTATACAGCCGCGCCAGCGCCTGCCGCGCATCGTTCAGATGCTTGTCGGAATAATTGAGCGGGCTACGGTAATGCGCACGCAGAATAAAAAAGCGCAGAACTTCGGCATCGTATTTCTTCAGGACCTCGCGGATGGTGAAGAAATTGCCGAGCGATTTGGACATCTTCTCGTCATCGACGCGCACAAAACCGTTGTGCATCCAGTAATTGACGAACGTACAGCGATGCGCCCCCTCCGATTGCGCGATCTCGTTCTCGTGGTGCGGAAACTGCAAATCCTGGCCGCCGCCGTGAATATCAAAATGGGCGCCGAGCAGATCGGAACTCATGGCCGAGCATTCGATATGCCAGCCCGGCCGCCCCTTGCCCCACGGGGAATCCCAGTGCGGCTCGCCTTCCTTGGCATGCTTCCAGAGCACGAAATCGAGCGGATCGTGCTTGGCCTGATCGATATCGACGCGCTCGCCCGCGCGCAGATCGTCGAGCGATTTACCCGAAAGTTTTCCGTAACCGGCGAACTGACGCACCGGAAAATTCACGTCGCCATCCGCCGCCTGATAGGCCAGCCCATGCGCTTCGAGCTGACCGATCAGTTTCAGCATTTGCGGTATATAGTCGGTCGCCCGCGGCTCGTGATCGGGACGTTGAACGCCCAGTGCATCGGAATCTTCATTCATGAAAGCAATGAAACGGTCGGTCAGCGCGCCGATCGTCTCGCCATTCTCATTCGCCCGCTTGATGATCTTGTCGTCAATATCGGTAATATTGCGCACATAGGTGACGGCAAAGCCGCTCGCCCGCAGCCAGCGCTGCACCATGTCGAAAACGACAAGCACACGCGCATGGCCGAGGTGGCAATAGTCATACACCGTCATGCCACAGACGTACATGCGCACCTTGCCCGGCTCGATGGGGATGAACGCCTGTTTCTCACGGCTCAGGGAATTAAAGATTTTCAGCATTTTCTGGACTCGGTCGCTTGCCCGGCACATGCGGGCTTGGGGATTGGCGGGATTGTTGGGATTGGTGGAATTGGCAAGACTCTCAACATGTTCGGATGAAAACGACGGGAAGCCGCGGGGGTGGAAATAATGGGGACAATGGGAATTCCAGGCGCCGGCGGCACGATTTTTTCGATCAGCCCGGCTTCTTGATAAAATCGGCCGATCAGTTCGCAGCCCTCGCTTCGTCTCCGAAAAACTCCGCGAAAGTATACCAGCGATGCCCATCTCCTCCCAAACCGGCCGGATGCATCCTCATCCTCAAAGCCCCCGCCCCGCCTTGCCTTCAACGCTGTTGGCCGTCTCCGTACCTTCCGTACCACTCGTACCATCCGTACTGATTCCCGCAACACCGCCGGCAAGCGCTTCGGCATCCTCGCGCGCCCCCTCATACTGGAACTCCTGCTGGAACGCCTGCCGGATGGGCTTGATGAGCCTGTTTTGCACGCTGGCGCTCTACCTTGTCGCACCGTCGCTCCACGCCCAGCAGATTCTTCGCGCGCCTTCGGAAAAAACGCTCGCCGTGACCGAAATCCAGCATCTGCTCAAACAGGGCCAGACCGAACAGGCGCTGGCAAAAGCCGACGCGCTCATCGCCACCCAACCCAACGATGCGCACGCCCGCTTCCTCAAAGGGCAGATTCTGGGCGACACAGGCCGGACGCAGGAAGCCATCGCCTTTTTTACCCGGATGACCGAAGACTTCCCCGAACTGCCCGAACCCTACAACAACCTCGCCACGCTTTACGCACAGCAAAAGCAGTATGACAAAGCACGGGCCGCGCTGGAAATGGCCGTGCGCGCCAACCCCAATTACGCCCTTGCGCACGAAAATCTGGGCGACGTTTACGCCAAACTGGCGGCGCGCGCTTACGAACAAGCAGCCCGGCTCGAAGCCGCCGATGCCGGCGCCGGCTCGCCCAACGCACGCGCTCGCGCCAAAGCGGCCGTGCTCGCACCGATTCTCAACGGATCGGTACGGTAAAATTCCGCGTTCTTTCGCGCCTTTTTGCACCCTTTCGCACTTTTCCGCGCTCTTCCGCCCTCGCGCAAAATATCGCCTTGTTTATTGCCTTCCCCAAAAACGACGCCGCATTCACAAGCTGTTTTTTTAATTGTCTACTTCAACCTCCAGGAGCCTCTGATGACTTCGACCTTCTCGATCCTTGACCGTTTTTTCCGCACGCTATCCTTCTCCCTTGCCGGACTGCTGCTTTCTGCCGCGGCATTCGCAGCCACCGCCGCCCCCCGTGTCGAAATGCAGACCACGCTCGGTAAAATCACACTGGAGCTGGATGCGGCCAAAGCGCCGAAGAGCGTGGAAAACTTCCTGCAATACGCACGCAGCGGACAATACGACGGCACGATTTTCCACCGCGTCATCGACGGCTTCATGATCCAGGGCGGCGGCTTCACCAAAGAGATGAACGAAAAGCCGACGAAAGCGCCGATCGCTAACGAAGCCAAAAACGGCCTCAAGAACCTGCGCGGCAGCATCGCCATGGCGCGCCGCGCCGACCCGCATTCAGCAACGGCACAGTTCTTCATCAACCACCGCGACAATCCCAACCTTGACTATCCGGCCCATGACGGCTGGGGCTACGCCGTGTTCGGCAAAGTCACGGAAGGCATGGATGTCGTCGATAAAATTGCCAAAGCCAAAACAGGCAACCGCGGGATGCACCAGAATGTGCCGGCCGAACCCATCATCATCGAATCGGTCAAGGTGCTTTCCGACAAATAGACACCCGGCGCGCAATTTCAGGCCGCAAACGGCCCCCAAACGCCCCCTTCTCGCCTCCTCTCAAACACACTCAACCTGAGGAAAATTCCATGATCAAACTGCACACCAACTTCGGCGTCATCACCCTCGAACTGGATGCCGACAAAGCGCCGGAAACCGTCAAGAACTTCATTGACTACGTTCAGGCCGGCCATTACGACGGCACGATCTTTCACCGCGTCATCGACGGCTTCATGATCCAGGGCGGCGGCTTCGAGCCGGGCATGAAGCAGAAGCCGACCCGCGCGCCGATCAAGAATGAAGCCAACAACGGCCTGAAGAACGACTGCTACACCATCGCCATGGCGCGCACTAACGATCCGCATTCCGCCACCGCGCAGTTTTTCATCAACGTCAAGGACAACGGCTTCCTCGACCACACCGCACCAACGCCCAGCGGCTGGGGCTACTGCGTTTTCGGCAAGGTGGTCGAAGGCAGCGAAGTGGTGGATAAAATCAAGGGCGTAGCGACCGGCAGCGCCGGCTTCCACCAAGACGTGCCGAAGGAAGACGTCATCATCGAACGCGCCGAAGTCTGCTGAAGACCGCCATGCCTGCCAGCGCCATCACCGACTTCATTGCCGACCTGCACCTTTCGCCGCGGACACCGGAAATCAACCAGCGCTTTCTGCACTATCTCGACGGACAGGCGCACCAGGCCGGGCAGCTTTTCATCCTCGGCGACCTTTTTGAAGCCTGGCCGGGCGATGATGCCATCGACGACCCGGACGACGGCGGATTCGCCGCCACCATTGTTGCCGCCCTGCGCCGGCTGAGTGATGCCGGCACCGCCCTCTCGCTCATGCACGGCAACCGCGACTTCCTGCTCGGCGAAACCTTCGCTGCCCGCTGCGGCGCGCGCCTGCTGCCCGATCCGTTTGCGCTGACCCTGCCCGCCGCATCCGGTTCAGGCTTGCCTGAATTCCGCTGCATCCTCTCGCATGGCGATGCGCTGTGTACGAACGACCACGAATACCAGGCCATTCGCGCCCAGGTGCGCCAACCCGCTTTTCAGGCAACCATGCTCGCCCGTCCGCTGGCCGAACGCAAGGCGATGGCCGCCGCCTTCCGCCAGCAGAGCGAACGCGCCTGGGAGGAAAAAATTCGCCAGGGCAAGCTCAGCGACGGCGACGTTGCCACGGAAACGACAGAAAACTTCCTGCGCGAACACCACTACGCCACACTCATCCACGGCCATACCCACCTACCGGCGACGCACGTTCACACCATCGACGGCAAAAACGTCGAGCGCTGGGTTCTGGCCGACTGGCGCAAGGATTCCGGCGAAATCCTCCGCTTCGACGGCCGCCAGCTTTGCCGGATTGCGGTATGAGCGCCGTCGGCGTCAGGCGCACCATCCGCGCATTTCAGGCATCTCTTTTATAGCGGCTTCCTTTACCAAAATACGGCGTTGGCTCGCCTTGCCGTACTACTCGTACTGTCAGCGGCTTACCGCCTTGTCTTTGGCAACGTCGAGCCATAGCGGCTTCCTTCACCAAAATACGGCGTTGGCTCGCCTTGCCGTACTACTCGTACTGCCTGTGGCTCGCCGCCTTGTCTTTTGGCAAAATTAAGCCGCTATTAGTGCTTTCGGAGCGCCCCCAAAAACTCAAAAAAACAGGGCAGAAAACATAAAATGCCCTGAAGCCCCCTAAATACGCGGGGCTCAGGGCATCAAAAAACATAAACCGGAATATTGTGCCCGACGGTCGTTTACGTTTGTCGGGCATTCATGCCCACCCGCTGAAACTCGGGTAAATACAGGCGCTCCGGGCAGGTGTTTTGGAATCCTGATAAATAAAGGGCTGGCCGGGCATTGGCGCTTACCGCCGGGCGTTGGCGCTTTTCGTCAGTTCTCCGGCAAAAGCCGCGCCGAGCAGAAATACCAGACTCGACCAGAAAATCCAGACCAGCAGCGCCGCGAAAGAACTCGCCGCGCCCAATGAAGAACGCGTCACCGTCGTGGCGATGTAATAGCTGATGGCGATACGCCCCGCCATGAACAACACGCCGCCGAGCGCCGCCCCCGCCAGCGTCGCCCGGAAAGGGAAGCGCCGGTCGGGCAGCCAGTGCATGACGATGTAGAACAGGCCAACGATCACCGTCCACGACCAGAACAATTCAAGGCTTCTGACAATGCCGGCCAGCGCCGGCCACATGAACGCTACCCACTTGACGAAACCGAGCGCCAGCGTCTGGAGCAGCATGACCGCCGCCACCAGACAGGCGCAGCCGAGCACTACGCCGATGACGACGATGCGCATACGCACAAAGCGCGTCCAGTTAAAGCGGCGCGGCGCCGCCTGCTCGGCCATGGCCTGCAAGGCGGTGCGCAGTTCGATGAACATGCCGCTGGCGCCAATCAGCGTCGTCGCCACGGCAAACAGCGTGCTGGAAATCGCCCTGCCGGCAGTGATGCTGGCCAGACCGCGATTGAGCATGCCGGCCAGCGTTTCCGCCTCGCGCTCGCCGAGCAGGCTGCGCAAGGTATCGAGGATCATCGCCCGGGCCGCCTGATCGCCGGCAACCTCGCCGCTCATGTTTGCCATATCGCCCCAAATCCAGGCGGCGATGCTGGTCAGGATAACAAGCAGCGGCGCGACCGAAAAAGCGCCGTAAAACGCTGTCGCCGCGCCGGCGCGGATACCGTCCGCGTCCAGAAAAATCCGCAGCGTTCCCGCAGCCCTCGCCCAGACGCGGCGAAAAAGACCAACCGGCACAGGCAATGTTTTCGTTTTCTGCACCGTATGCGCTGCTGAAGCGGCATCCTGTTCATGGGAAAAATCAGGTTCGATCGGGGACATCTTGTTCAACCATCATTCGTCATTTCTCGATTTCATCCAATCCGGCAAGCTGCTCCCGCGGGTTGAAAGCGCATTCTTCCGGGCGGTAGAATCCATCCGGGTAAGCGATCGCCCGGTTTTGTGCGCTTCCATGCAGATCCGCCGGATTTCTCGGATTTTTCAGATTTCCCGGATTTTCCCAAATTTCTCGATTCATACAAGACTCATACAAGGTTCGCGCAAGAAACGCACACATCATCTTACGAGACGATTCTTTCATCCAAACCCTGCCCGTGCGCTGAAATACGCCCCGGCATCCACCATCCATTCACACACGCCACCATCATCATGACCCAAACCACCCACACACTGTTCGACCTGCGCCAACGGCGCGCCCTGATCACCGGTTCGACACAGGGCATCGGCCTGTCGCTCGCCTACGCACTGGCTGGCGCCGGCGCCTCCATCGTCCTCAACGGCCGCGACGAAACCCGCGTGCGCAACGCTGCCGAAAAAATGATCGCCGACGGCTTTACCGCCGACGGCGTTGCCTTCGATGTGACCGATCCAGCCGCCGTCGCCGCCGGCATCGCGCGCATCGAAGAGGATATCGGCCCCATCGACATCCTCGTCAACAACGCCGGCATTCAGCGCCGTGCGCCGCTGGAAGACTTCCCTGCCGGTGACTGGCAGGCGATTCTCGACACGAACCTTTCCAGCATTTTTTACGTTTCGCAGGCTGTCGCCCGGCATATGATCGCACGCGGCAGCGGCAAGATCATCAATATCTGCTCGGTGCAAAGCCAGCTCGGCCGTCCGACCATCGCCCCCTACACGGCCGCCAAGGGCGGCGTCGCCAATCTGACCAAAGGCATGTGCGCCGACTGGGCAAAATACGGCATCCAGGCCAACGGGCTGGCGCCCGGTTACTTCGTGACGGAAATGAACAAGGCGCTGGTTGAAAACGAAGAATTCTCCGCCTGGCTGTGCAAACGCACGCCCGCCAACCGCTGGGGCCAGCTTGAGGAACTGCATGGCGCCGCCATCTTCCTGGCCTCTGATGCTTCCAACTTCGTTAATGGGCAGATCATCTACGTCGACGGCGGCATCACCGCCTGCGTCTGACGCATGATCGGTACGCGCCGCCCAGCCATCGACCCAGCCATCGAAAAAGGCGGCGCGCCTTTCCATAAAAATCTGCGCGCACCGGATGATTTATGCAGGACGTAGCTCCGACATGCCGCCCCAGTACGCCGCTGCTTGCGCATGATGCTTCTTAGCAAAGTCTTTGGCTGGCTCAGGCGCCGCACCCCCGCGCCGTTGCCGGACGCGCTATGGCAGGAAAGCATCGCCGAACTCCCTTTCCTGAGACGGCTTGACCACGAGGAAAAACAGCGCCTGCGAATATTGACCGAAGCGTTTCTTGCTGAAAAAACGTTCTCCGGTGCGGGCGGACTGGCGCTGACTGACGCTATGTGCGTTTCGATCGCCGCGCAGGGGTGTCTGCCGATCCTCAACCTGGGACTTGACTATTACCGCGGCTGGGTCGGCATCATCGTTTACCCTGACGAATTCGTCATTCCGCGCGTCGTTGAGGATGAATCCGGCATCGTCCATGAATACGATGAAGTCGCATCGGGCGAAGCGTGGGCAGACGGGCCGCTGCTGGTTTCATGGCGCGACGTGCAGATGGCCGGCGACGGCTACAACGTCATCATCCATGAGTTTGTACACAAGCTGGATATGCTCGACGGCGTGATCGACGGGATTCCGCCGTTGCCGTCCAGTGCATCGAAACTCCTTGACCCATCGAACAAACCAGCCGCACCAAATATC
The DNA here is from genome assembly GCA_937923255.1 of uncultured Propionivibrio sp. Classification (GTDB taxonomy): domain Bacteria; phylum Pseudomonadota; class Gammaproteobacteria; order Burkholderiales; family Rhodocyclaceae; genus Propionivibrio; species Propionivibrio hellwigii. Next base: position 8,289 of record CALAIL010000033.1, read on the forward strand.
GTGCGCCGAGAATGGCGTCAAATCCTGACCGCCGCTTACGAGGATTTTTGTGCATTGGCCGACGAAGCCGAGGCACGCGGCGAAGAAACGCTGTTCGACCCATACGCCGCAGAACATCCGGGGGAATTTTTCGCCGTCATGAGCGAAACCTTCTTTGAAACGCCGGAAATTCTGTACGCAGAATATCCGGCGCTATACGGCGCTTTTGCCCGCTTTTACCGGCAAAACCCGCACGCCAGCCAACTTGCGGCGCTCACAGAACCTTGCCCGGATTCATCAAGCCGAGCGGATCGAACGTCCGCTTGATCGCCCGCATCATCTCCATTTCCACCGCGCTCTTGTAATGCGCCAGCTCGCCGCGTTTAAGCTGGCCGATGCCATGTTCGGCGCTGATACTGCCGCCCAGCGCATCGACGATATCGTGCACGATGCGGTTAACATCCGGCTGGGCGGCCATAAATTCGGCGTTCTCAGCCGCTTCCGGCTTGGACTGGTTGTAATGCAGGTTGCCGTCGCCAACATGGCCGAAAGCAACGATGCGGATGCCCGGATACGCGGCTTGCAGGGCGGCGCCGGCACGCTCGACGAATTCGCCGATCCGCGATACGGGCACGGAAACATCGTGCTTGATGCTGAATCCTTCGATCTTCTGCGCCTCGCTGAGCCGTTCGCGCAGGTCCCACAATCGCGCCGCCTGTTCGCCGCTTTGCGCCAGTACGGCGTCGTCGATCCAGCCCTTTTCCAGCGCTGCGGCCAGAAACGCCTCGCATGCCACGCGCAGATCGGCCTCTTCGCCCGTACCCGACAGTTCAATGAGCAGGTGCCAGGGCGTACGCGAAGCGTGCGGATCATCCGGACTAGCCGCCAGAGGCGGCTGCGCGCCCGGAATATGCTTGAGCACCAGGCCGAGCGAAATGTCAGAAATCAGCTCGCACGCGGTTAGCGCCGCGCCGAAACGCGCCTGCAATTCGCCAAGCAGACGCACGGCAGCAGCCGGTGAGTCGATGGACAGCCAGGCGGTTGCCACGGCGCCCGGCAGCGGGAACAGTTTGATGACGGCGGCGGTAATAATGCCCAGCGTGCCTTCCGCGCCGATGAACAACTGCTTGAGGTCGTAACCCGTATTGTCCTTGCGCAGGCCGCGCAGACCATGCCAGATTTCGCCGGAAGGCAGCACGACTTCCAACCCGAGCGCCAGTTCGCGCGCATTGCCGTAACGCAGCACCTGCACGCCGCCGGCATTGGTCGACAGATTGCCGCCAATCTGGCAACTGCCTTCGGCGGCAAGCGATAGCGGAAACAGGCGTCCAGCCGCCCGCGCCGCCGCCTGAATCGTTTGCAGCACGCAACCCGCTTCGACCGTCATCGTGTTGTTTGCGGCATCAACCTCCCGAATCCGGTTCATGCGCGAGAGGCTGACGATCACCGCTGTGCCGCTCGTATCCGGCACGCTGGCGCCGCAATGGCTGGTATTGCCGCCCTGCGGCACGATGGGGACGCCCACCGCCAGGCACACACGCACGATAGCGGCGACCTCCTCAGCATTGCCCGGACGCACGATGCAGCGCGCCGCACCATGATAGCGTCCGCGCCAGTCGACAAGATAGGGCGCCATCGCCGCCGCGTCGGTCAGGACGTTTTCCGCACCGACGATGGCGCTCAGTCGTTCAATCAGTGTTGCGGTCATAGGCGCTGCATCCTCATTTTCTTTCCATGTTTACCGCGCTGCCCGTATCTCGGCGTACAGATCGTGTTCGCCGGCATCGACCACCTGCACGTCGAGGAAATCGCCCGGTGCAGCATCATAAAAGCCATTGACGAACACCTGCCCGTCAATTTCCGGCGCATCTGCCGCAGAACGTGCGACGAGGCCATCTTCATCAACCTCGTCGACGATAACCCGGATGTGCTGCCCGATCTTGGCCGCCAAACGCTCAGCCGAAATATCCGCCTGCACGTCCATCAGACGGCGGCGACGTTCCTCACGGACGGCATCCGGCAGCACGCCCGGCAACGCGTTGGCCGCCGCCCCGGCAACCGGCGAATAGGCGAAACAGCCGACACGGTCGAGCCGGGCTTCCTCCAGAAAGGCCAAAAGTTCCTCAAATTCCGCATCCGTCTCGCCGGGGAATCCCGTAATGAAAGTGCTGCGGATCGTCAGATCCGGACAGACAGCGCGCCAGGCACGGATACGCGCCAGCGTGTTTTCGCTGCTTGCCGGACGCTTCATTGCCTTGAGGATACGCGGGCTGGCGTGCTGAAACGGCACATCGAGATACGGCAGGATTTTGCCCTCCGCCATCAGCGGGATCAGCTCATCGATCGCCGGATACGGATAGACGTAATGCAGGCGCACCCAGACGCCGAATTCGGCCAGCGCCATACATAACTCTTTCAGGCGCGTCTTGAGCGGCCGCCCGCCGAAAAAACCAGTGCGATATTTCAGATCGACGCCATATGCGCCCGTATCCTGCGAGATGACCAGCAGCTCACGCACGCCCGCAGCAGCCAGGCGTTCGGCCTCGCGCAGCACGTCGCCGATCGGGCGGCTGACCAGCGGCCCGCGCAGCGAAGGAATAATGCAAAAGGTGCACTGATGGTTGCAGCCTTCGGAAATCTTCAGATAGGCATAGTGCTGCGGCGTCAGCCGGATGCCCTGCGGCGGCACCAGACTGGCAAACGGGTCGTGCGGCTGCGGCAAATGCGTGCGGATATGCCGCATGACCTCGTCGGCCGCATGCGGCCCGGTAATCGCCAGTACGCTGGGATGTAGATCACGGATCAGTTCTTCGCGCGCGCCCAGGCAGCCGGTCACGATTACCTTGCCATTTTCGGACAGCGCTTCGCCGATCGCATCCAGCGATTCTTCAACGGCCGCATCGATGAAACCGCAGGTATTCACCACCACCAGATCGGCGCCTTCGTAGGATCCGGAGATATCGTATCCTTCGGCGCGCAAGCGGGTCAGAATCTGCTCCGAATCGACTAGCGCCTTGGGACAACCGAGACTGATAAAGCCGACATTCGGGACTTTTCTTCCGTCATTGACAGTGTTGAGCATTGTTCTACCCATTTTTACCCGCATTCATCCGGACGCATTCCGGCGCACGGCAAGCGACCATAGCGAAAAATGATGAATATCACCGGGATATGACCGGCAACCGCCGGAATGCCTAAAAACACCACAAAAGCGCCTGAGACAACCCGGAAGCGGTTCCCGGAAAAGAAAGTGGCGAGCCTGACCCCGGCACTCGCAGTTCATGGCTGTGGCTGCTTCCTTCCGGACCTGACCAGGTTCACCACTCTGCGATGCGGGGGGACCCGCCGAGGCGAATACTATCACAGCCCAATCCCCCATCAGCGGGCATTGGCGCATTTTCCGTCGCGTTCATGAAAAGCGTCAGATCACCCCATCGACGAAGCCAGCCGCACGGCACACACAACCAAGATAAGCAAAAAAAGCCGAACCGGCCGGTTCGGCTTTCATTCATGCCACAGTACCTGGATTGTTGGATAGCGCAGCAGACTGCTGCCCGAAAACGCAATTTATACGAATCGCATGCAGCTCCTGGGGCTATGCGGAGCGTATGCGGTGTAGGGCGTCTCCCCTGCCCGCTTACCGTTTTTTATTACGCGCTTTTTTACCGCCGTCATCATCACTCTCCGCTTGGGCAGTATGCGCTTCAGCATCCTTCATGCCCTGGAGGGATGATTTGCAAAATTCGGCCTGCCGTCCAGCCGGCACGCCAGCCACCTGTTCCCTGACGATCTTCATCGCCGCTGCTGTATCGTTGCCATCCTTCTTCAGCGCGGCCTGCATTTCCTTGTAATACTGGGCACAAATAGCGGGCTCGGCAAACGCAGGGAGCGCAGAAAAAGTGTAACAGGCTCCGGCCACCAGGCTAACGTACAAGGTTTTCTTCATAGAGACATTCCTTTGTTGAATCGCCCCATCAGGAACGAGCGCAGGAATACTAGCATAATCCTTTCTATGCCCTACTTTTCTTCAGACTATGACGCCTGTAGTATGCATACATTCCACGATCCCTACGTACGGCATCGCCCTTTTTTCTAGCGTAATTAAATTAAACCGTCTCACGTCTCCCGGTAGAGCGCGCCAACACACAGGAACAGGTATACGTTTAGCAACCTGCCGGAATACTGAGGCAAACCGCTCCAACCTTCTTGAATGAAGGGCGATTTCAGCCTATGATTCGGCCTGCATTCAGGTGCCTCGCTCCCGTGAGAGGGAGAAGGTGAAACGGGAAACCGGTGCCCATATCACGATTCAACATGTAAAGGGATTGAATGATATGGGCAGACAAGCCGGTGCAGCCCCCCGCTGCTGTAAGCCAGACGAAGCCGACAAGAAGCCACTGTACGAAGAAAAGCGTATGGGAAGGCGTTGGTAGAGGAAGAAGGCGAGCCAGAAGACCGGCCTGAAGCAGGCGCAGTGCCAATCCTCGGGGTGAGGGGAAAGGTTCTGACGGAAAGCGCTAAAAGCTTTTGAATTGCCATCTGTTCCGGCGTAGCGTCGGGGCGGGTTAAACTGAAAAGCACGTGCATGAAGCCTCTGTTAGGGACACATCGGCTTTTCAGTACCGCCTTATCGATTGCCCTTAACGCGTTTATCGATCCTCCTGATCGATAAAACCTCGAAGAAACCGGGGCATCGACGGACACACAAGCGTCGGCAAGCGCACGAGCGCCTTTCCGAATCCGATTCCCAACGCCACATCCCGAAAAAACGCTGCCCGCACCTCTTGCGATCAATATGCAGGCAGTGCGGCAAGTGATTTGGCAGAGAGCGTGTCTATGCCGGGAATGCTGAAACGCGCGGAAAGCAAAAAATATAACCATATCCGCAGCAGCATAATGGCAAAGCCTTTGTTTTCGATAAGACAACATATCGATAAACGCTTTGTCTTGCTGAAGCGCCTATCTCCCATCGTCGGGAAGGCTTTTTCCGATATGCGGATAGACGCTGGTTTCGAACGCATTCTCTGCTCAAAGCCACTATCTGCCAAATCGCCTTCTGTTTGGCATTGCCCGTTCATTACGGACGAGCAACCTCTTTGATCAATGTCGCCAAGGCCTGTCGCGCTTTCACTGGACATGACCGCCAGGCAGGCCACGGCGGCGCCTTTTGTGTCGGGAAATCAGCCTTGACTGGCAATTCACGACATATTTTTTACTCAGTGGAGAAGTCAATAAATGAAAAACAGCAAGCCGCTATTAGTTTTATGTACGTTAGCCGTTCCAGTGACTGTCATGGCAGAAGACGTTGCGCTGGGCACAATGGTCGTCACCGCCCGCCGCGCCGAGGCGAAAATCGAGGAGACGCCGCAGCGCATCGAAATCATCGGTACAAAGCAGATCGAGAGCACACCGAGCCTTGATCTGACCGATACGCTCAAGAAAAACAGCAGCATCGATGTCATCCAGTATCCCGGCAACCTCTCCGGCATTGGCATTCGCGGTTTTCGCCCCGAGTTTTCCGGCATCAACAAACATTCGCTGTTGCTGATCGACGGCCGGCCGGCGATGGGCACCAACCTGTCGCTGATCAACATGGACCGGGTCGAGCGCATCGAAGTGCTCAAGGGGCCTGCTTCCGCACTCTACGGCTCACAGGCGATGGGCGGCGTCGTCAACGTGATTACGCGCGAAAGCAAAGGCCCGCTGAACGGTTTTGGCCAGATCGCCTACGGCAGCTATGACACCAAGCAGCTCAAGGGCGCCATTGGCGGCGCGCTCAACGAATTCTTTGATTTCGACTATTCCGGGTCTTATCTCGACCGTGGCGACGATTTCAAAGCCGGTGGCGGCGTGCTGCGCCCGAGCACCAGTTACGGGCAACAGTATCACGCGCTGCGACTCGGCCTGAATCTCAATAAAGACTGGCGCGCCAATCTGAAAACCGACATTTACATTGGCCGCGACATCGCCACGCCCGGCGACATCGCCTACGGTACCAACAATCAGAGCAACAAGGATATGGACCGCAACGGCACCGACCTGTCCGTAACCGGCAAGATGGGCAATCACCGCCTGCTGGCGCGCGCCTTCATGGGGCAGGAAGCGTACACGCTCTACAACAAAACTTCGCGTTCGGCGGCTGACCGCCCTTACCTGCCATTCCGCAGTTTCGAATCCGACATTCAATGGACGGGCGCGCAGTTACAGGACACCTGGAACTGGAGCGAATCGGCGAGCCTGGTTTTCGGCGTCGATCATGAAAAGGCCAAGGTCGAATCGCGTAGCTGGGCCGCCAACGGCAAACGCAAGGGGCCGTATTCCGCCGACCATGAGCAGCGCACAATTGGTATCTATGCCGAGAACACCTGGTACCTAAATGACAACAACAGCACCGTTTATGTCGGCGTGCGGCACGACAAGATTCGCACCAAATCGCTCGACACGCCGTTCAAGACCGGCTTCACGCCATCGACGGCAGAGTTCGGCAACACCAGTCCCAGCGCCGGCTTCAAGCATCTGCTCGGCCATGGCTTTCGCGTGCACGGAACGGTCGGCAAGGGCTTCGTCGCGCCGAGCGCATCGAACGTCAGCGGTTATACCGTTTCGACGCAGGGAAGAAGCATTCAAATTACGCGCGGCAACCCGGATCTCAAGCCAGAAAGCAGCCTGACCTACGACATCGGTCTCGAATGGAGCAACCCAACGTTCTACGCCGATCTGACGATGTTCCACACCAAAGTGACCGACAAGATCAGTAATCGGATTACGACGATCAACAGATCGCCGCTCACCAACCTCTCGACCTATTACAACGCCAACGAAGCACGCATGCACGGGCTGGAATGGACAGGGCGTTGGGATGTTAACAAAATCATCCGTCTCTCTCTTTCCGGCACGCACTATTTCTCGCGCCAGGAGGAAAACAACGGCAAGTGGACCGACATCCACAATGTCCCGCGCACGACGGTGCGCGCCGCCGTCGAAGCCAACTACGGTGCGTGGGACGGCCGCCTCGGCCTGCGCCGCGTCGGCCAATGGTTCGACAACAACTGGGTTGGCAACACCGCCGAAGTCGTCCGCTTCCCCGGCTTCACAACCATGGACCTGTTTGTGCGTTACCGTTTCGACAAACATCATTCGCTCTCGCTCAGCATTGAAAACCTGGCCGATAAATACTATGAAGAAAAAGGCGGTTATCCCCTGCCCGGCCGCAACGGCAGGCTTGCCTACCGCTATGATTTTTAGGTAATACAGCCGTGAAACGCTGGATGGGTGACCATCCAGCGTTTTCAATGTTTTCAATTCATCGGGGAAAAGATAAGAGAGGATCAAAATGTTTAGATACAGTCACAAACAAACTGGCGCACGTTTAGCCGTCTTATTGTTTTTCGGCGCCACCGGCGCACTCTCGGACGCTGCATATGCACAGGAAGCTACGCTCAAATCGATGGTCGTCACCGCAACACGCAATCCGATTGAGGAATTCAAAGCGCCGGTCGATATCGGTGTCATCACCCGCGAGCAGATTGAGGAGGCGCATTATTCGGACATCGGCACGGCGCTCAAGGATATGCCCGGGCTAACGGTTCAGAATTACGGTTCCAATGGCGGCACCTATACATCCAACACGATCATGATTAATGGTTCGGACCGGATCGTTGTGCTGATCGACGGCATGCGCGCCAACGTCAACGGAAGCTCTCTGCAGCGATTTTCCGCCGCCGAGCTGGTGGACATGAACCAGATCGAGCGCATCGAGGTTCTTCGGGGTTCGGCCTCGACGCTGTACGGCAGCGACGCGCAAGGCGGCGTCGTCAACATCATCACCCGCAAGGCTCCGGAAGGCGGAGAAACCGCCACTTCCCTCGGATACGCGACAGGCAGTTATCACCTGGGCAAGTACAATCTCAGCCACTTTGGCAGCAACGCAGCCGGCTTTTACTGGGGCATTTCCGCACAGAAGCGCAATTCCGGTGATTTTAAGGACGGATCGGGGTTCACGATGCCGGAGAGCATTGATGACAAGACCTGGGGGGTCAAACTCGGTAAACGCTTTGACGACGGAACGTCATTCATCGAATTGCAGCACACTCGTTACCTATCCGACTACATGCGCCCCAGCAACGTCAGCAAGCGTGATTTTAGGCAGGCCTACGGCAAAAAGGACAATAGCCGTCTGGCCCTGAATTATCTGCAAAAGATTACCGACAATCTGAGCAACCGCTTTTTGATCTACCGCAATACCAACTATCTCAAAGACAGCTGGAACATCCCCGGTTCCCAATGGCTGATGGATCTGGAGACGGATGGCGTCAGCGACCAGATCACCTATCGGATCGGACAGCACCTGATCACGGGCGGCTTCGACTACTACACCGACAAAGTGAAGGATTACGGCAGCATGTATAGCTCGTATTCCGGAAAATCGATGACGTCCAAGGCCGTCTTCGTCCAGGACGAATGGTCCTTCGCTAAGGACTGGACGCTGACGCCCGGCATCCGCTTCGACCACCACTCGACGGCCGGAAGCCATACCTCGCCAGCGCTGAGCATCAACTACGTGAGCAACGCGCGTACCAATTACTATGCGACCATCAAGGAGTATTTCGTCGCACCGAACCAGTCGTACGTCTTTACGGGCTACGGCAACCCGAACCTGAAACCCGAATCCGGCCGCACCGCAGAAATCGGCGTCAAGCACCAGTTCAGCTCGACGATGAACGGGACGTTCAACGTCTATACGCGCAGATCCGAGGACGTCATTGCCTTCGTTAATGATGGCTCAACCTATGTCGGCGGTACTTATCGCAACGTCGGAAACGAGAAGGCCTTGGGGCTGAACGCCATGCTGAATGCCCAGTTCCTGAAAAACTTTTCTGCAACCGTCGGTTATGTCTATACACATATCAACGCCCAACGCGGGCAAAACATCAACCGCGACGGCTCGGTTCCGGTTCACGCCTGGAACATGAGATTGGGTTACGAAAATGACAAGTTTTCGGCCAATCTTTTCGTCCGTGGTCTGGAAGGCCGGAAATACCGGCGCGCCGATCCCTACAAGGGAAGTCGTGCCACATCTGTGTGGATCGCTGATTTGGCGGTAAATTACGAAGCTTACAAGGGGCTTACGCTCTATGCGAAGCTCAACAATCTCTTCGACAAACACTACACCGACAGAACCTACAATGCCGACCCAGCCATCTGGTATACACAACCCGGCCGAAATTTCGTGGCCGGCATGAAATACACGTTTTGATATGAAACAAGCGCCTTATCTCCATTCGGGATTGTCACGAGAATACGCCGACGCATGTCCATGGCGCACCCATCGTGCAACCGGCACTTCTGCCCGTCGCGGACAACCATGATGCGAAAAGTCATTTTTCTGTTTACCCATACTGTACTCGGCCGGATATGGGCCCGTGCGGCAGAGGTCCTTGCCAGTGAAGGCATACAGCTGAAGGTGCTCAACCAGATGCAGTCTATCGACTGGGAATCGTTCATAGAAAAGGAAATGCCCACTGCCGATGCCATCTATTTCGACATCACCCGCCATTTCAGCACCTTCCCTCAGTTGCTGGAAACGGCGCGAAGCATACGTTATGCCCTGCCGGCAGGGCTTGAAACGGAAGCCGACTGGGCGGGTGAAATCGACCGCGATGCACAACAGCGCATCGCCGCCTATTGCAAGGCGGGAACGGTGAATGACCTCGCCAACGCTGCACGTTATCTGCTGCACCGCGCCGGCGTGCTGGCCGAAGCGCCGGCAGCACCTGGACAACCGATACTATCGGGCATCTACCATGTCGAATCGCCGCAGCTGTGGCATGAGGTGGCAAGCTACCTGGCCTGGATGAATGGACGCATCACTGCGGTAGACGATCGGGAACCGCCTATCGTAGCGATACTTTTTGACCGCAACGCCTGGCTTGGTGGAGAGACGGAGATTGTCGACGCCTGCATTCAACATCTCGAATCGGCCGGGTTTGCGCCAATGCCGATGTTTTCTGACTGGGAAGGCGTTGCACCGCTTGGTGCGCCGGACAACCCCCTGCGGCGCTTTCTCGATGGCTGCGGTGAACGACTGGCTGCGATCTGGAATCTCGCCGTAGTTTTCCGGCGCGAGGCACAAACCCCCGGCGGTCCTTTCGCAGGACACGACGTGCCGGTTTTCCAGTTGGTGCGCCACTGGTCCAGCTCAGCGGCGGAATGGCGTAACAACGCGCAGGGACTGAGTCCCATGATGCTCTCCTTCAGCCTGTCGCGGCCGGAAATGCTCGGCTGCATCGACCCAACGGTCATTGCCTGTTCACCACGCGTTGACGAAGGTACAGAAGACGAACGGCGCATCGTCCAGCTGCTCGACGATCAGTTGACCAGACTTACCGGCCGCACTCGCGCCTGGGTCGAACTGCGGCATAAAGCCAATGCCGACAAGCGTATAGCGATCATGCTGCACAACCCGCCGTGCAAGAGCATTGAGGCGACGATCGGCAACGCCGCAGCGCTCGATGCCCTGCAAAGCGTCGTCGACCTTCTGCATCGCCTGCATACGGCGGGATACCAGGTCAGCGACATTCCGGCCGATGGCCGCGCCCTTCTCGACCTGATTCTGACGCACAAGGCGATCTCCGAATTCCGCTGGACCTCGGTTGAGGAAATCGTCGCCAAGGGCGGCGTTCTCGCTGAAATCGACGAAGCCACCTTCCGCGCCGACTTTGATCGCCAACCGGAGGCAATACGCCGCGCCGTTGATGAAGCCTGGGGCGTCTTCCCGGGAAAATCGATGGTGCATCACCCGGACGGTCCGGAACCGACACTGATCGTCACCGGCCTTTCATTCGGCAACGTTTTCGTCATGACCGATCCAAAGCGCGGCTGCTGGGGACCGCGCTGTGATGGCGAAGTCTGCCGTATCCTGCACGATCCAGCCATTGCGCCTTCGCACCAATGGTTGGCGACATTCTGGTGGCTGCAACGGCATGTCGATGCGCTTATCATGATGGGCACCGAAGGGCCGCTGGAATTTCTTCCGGGCAAGCGCACCGGACTCTCGGAAACCTGCTTCCCAAACATTTCGCTCGGCAATCTGCCGGTCATTTATCCCTACCTGATGTCGGTCACTGGCGAAGGAATGATGGCCAAGCGTCGCGGCCGCGCCGTCATCGTCGACCACCTGAGCGCACCCGTTGCGCGCGCCGATACGCTCGGTAGTCGCTGGGACACGCTGGAAGAACTGCTGCGCCAGTATCGTTCGGCAACAGCGGGTGCCCGACGTAACGCTTTACGTGAAACGCTGCGCAGCGAACTGACCGGCATGGGTCAAACCGTCGAGAACGATGAAGCCCTGGAGCTGGCCATCGAACTCTTACCGCGCCGTCTCGACGCCTTGCGGCGACGCATGCTCAGCACCGGATTACACGTACTCGGCCGTGCGCCCGGCGAAGAAGACACACTGCGCTATATCGACGAAGCACGCGGCGGCGGCCTGGACGAAACGGGTGAAGCCGGGTTACGCAAAGATCTGGCGGGTTGCAGCGGCGAACTTGATGCCGTGCTGAGGGCACTGGATGGCCGTTTCATTGCGCCCGGCCCGAGCGGCCACTTATCGCGCGGCAAAACCGACGTGCTGCCGACTGGACGCAATTTCTACGGCACCGACACGGCCTGCGTACCGACGCCGGCGGCGCAGACGGTCGGCGCGCGCATGGGCGAAAAACTGCTCAATGCCTACCTCGCCGATGAAGGGCGATTTCCGGAAACGATTGCGATCACGCTCTGGTCGACCGACGCCTTCCAGGCTGACGGCGAACTCACCGCGCAGATTCTCTGGTTGCTCGGCTGTGCGCCAGAGCGGCAAGCCAACGGCAAAGTGACGGGCGTAACGGTACTGCCGCTCGATGAATTAACGATGATTGCATCTGACGGACGAACCTTGCTCCGCCCACGCATCGATGTCGTGGTCCAGATGAGCAGCGTCGTCCGCGACCTGTTGCCGGAAATCTATGCGCTCTTCGACCGCGCCGTTTTGGCAGTCACCGAACGCGACGAGCCGCCTGATCGCAACTTCGTCCGTGCCCATGTCGACGCGCGCCTGGCAGAATTGCGCACGCAGATGCAGGACAGCGATGAGGCGGCGTTACGTCGCCTGGCAACCTACCGTTGTTTTGCTAACGCCGATGGCGGCTATGGCGGCGGCATCGGTGTCGCGCTCGACGCCTCGGCCTGGGAGGATGATGGCGATCTGGCCGAAGTGCTGATCAACACATCGGGCACCGCTTTCGGTGCGGATGGACGGCCAGCCGCATTACCCGCCGCGCAGCAGATGGCGCAATACGCACATCTGCTGCGTAAGACCGACCTGTCCTATCAACGCGCCTCATGGCCGGAGGCAGATCTTCTGTCGAGCAGTTGTTATCTTGCCGTACAGGGTGGCAATGCCGCCGCGCGCCGTGGTCTCGGCGGCGGCTCAATGCGTCTTTACTGGGGCGATACGCAAACCACGCACGCGGGCGAGGTACGCACACTCGCCGAGGAACTGTCCCAAAGCCTTGCTACGACGGTGCTCAACCCGGAGTGGCTGGCGACGGTCCAGGCACAGGGCTATACCGGCGCCAGCGGTATTTCCAACCGTGTCAATGTGCTGTTCGGCTGGTCAGCGACAACGCATGCGATTACCGACTCGCAGTTTGACGCTGTACATGACCGCCTTATTTCCGACCCGGTAATGCGCAACTGGCTGCGCGAAACCAGCCCGCATGCTTTCGAGGAAATCGTCCGCCGCCTGCTGGAAGCCCAGGCACGTGGCCTCTGGGCGGCCGATGAAAATCGCCTTCAGGAACTGCGCGACGCAGTACTCGATGTCGAGGGCGATCTTGAAGAGGCGATGGGCGATACACACGTCGGTGAACATCAGGGCACGGCTGTCGACGTCATTACCCGAAGCGCCGTCAAGGAATGGACTTATACCTTCACCGTCAAGTCATCATAACGGCGAACGATCAGGTGCACAGACAAGCGTCTGAACGAAGTTTCAACATAGCGGATGCGATGCCGAAGCATTCTTGAAAAGGAAGCGAAGATGAACCCAGCACAACATACGATCGTCGTTATTGATGCCACTGCGACGCACCTGCCCCTCCTTGGCCGAGCTGTCGCGGCATTCTCGCCGGAGGAAACGGCCTGTCTGCGCGTCGCCGCCGCAGGCAAAGACGATCTCTTCGATTCAAAGCGCATCGCGGCAATGGCCGAAACGATTCGCTCGTCGTCGGCATTGGTTCTCTTGCCGCACGGCGGTGCGCGTTCGATTCCAGGCATCGACGCCCTGGCTGAAGCAGCGGCCGGCAAACTCATACATGTTCAGGCCGGCGGTATGTCATCGGAGGATGTCGAACTGGCGCGGGAAATCGGATCCGATTTTGGATCGGAGGCCTACAAGCGTCGCCACGCCTACCTCCGCGAAGGCGGACTTAACAATCTGCGCGGCATGCTGCTGACGCTGGCGCGCGAACTGGGCTGCGATCTGCCGGAGCCGCCCGCGCCGGAAAAGCTGCCGCGCGAGGGCCTCTACCACCCCGACTGGCGCGGTGGCCTGCTCGAGCGCGACGCTTACCTCGACTGGGCGCGTGCGCGCGTTGGTGAGGATGCGCCAGTGATCGGCATGTGGTTCGGCAATTACGCCTGGCAGAACGGCGACCTGGCGACTTACGACGCGCTGATTGCGGAAATTGAGGCACAGGGCGGCATACCGCTGGCCGTCTTCCACAGCCGCTTCCGCGATGCCGAGGTCGGCAATATGAGCGTCGCAGAAGTGACGGAGCATTTTTTCAAGCGCGACGGCGTGACGCTGATCGAAGCCTTGTTCTCGCCGATGAGTTTTTCGCTGACGCAGGCCACCCCCGGCTCGGATCAGGTGCTGCCGGAACTCGACGTGCCGACCTTGCAACTGATCCTGACCTACAACCCGCGCGCGCAATGGGAAGAAACCACGCAGGCCGTATCGCCGATGGATGTCTCGGTCAACATTGCGCAGCCCGAGTTCGACGGCGCGATCATCGGCACTGTCGTGGCAACGCGCGACGATATTGGTGTCGATCCGGCAACTGGCGCCCGCCTGCTGGTTCGGAAACCAGTGCCCGACCGCTGCCGCCATGTCGTGCGCTGGGCGATGAACTGGGCGAAGCTCCGCCGTACACCGCCATCCGAACGCAAGGTAGCCATCATTTTCCACCAATACCCGCCGCGCAATGACCGTTTGGGCTGCGCGTCCGGGCTGGATTCGTTCGAGAGCGTAAACGCTCTTCTGGAAAGCATGGCGGCGCAGGGATATCGTATTGACCGCCGCTTCGAGAACGGCGAGGCGATCGCTTTCGAGATGATCGACCGTTTAACCAGCGACCGGCGCTACCTGCAGCCGGCGCAGATGGCCGAACGCGCGGTTGGCACGATCGATACGCCGACCGCACTGCGCTGGCATGCCGAGCGCAGCGAGAAAATGCAGCGAGAAATGGATGAAAAATGGGGACCAGCGCCCGGCGTCACCTTCTATCACGACGGCAAGCTGCTCGTTGGCGGCATGGTCATCGGCAATGTCTTCCTCGGTGTGCAGCCGCCACGCGCACGCATGGAAGAAGCGGATCAACCGGTTCTGCAACCTGACGGACAAACCATTCACGACCCCTATCTGCCCGCAACGCACCATTACCTGGGCTATTACCGCTGGCTGCGCGAAGAATTCGGCGCGCATGCCGTCATCCACGTCGGCACGCACGGAACGCTGGAATGGATGCCGGGCAAAAGCACAGGGCTTTCGCGCGACTGCTACCCGGATGCGGCGATCAGCGACATTCCCCACCTCTACCCCTACATCATCAATAACCCCGGAGAAGGCACGCAGGCCAAGCGCCGTTCGTACTGCGTGATTCTCGATCACATGATTCCGCCGCAGACGAATGCCGGAAAGACCGAGGAGTTCGAGAAGATTGAGGATCTGCTGGAGGCGGCTTATTACGCCAAGCATGAGGATCCGACCAAAATCACGCTGATTCTTGAGAAAGTCTGGGCGCTGGCAGCGGAGGCGCATCTGGACGCCGATATCGGCATGACGCGCGAAGCCGCGGAAGAAAATCCATTCGACTTTTTCGGCAAGCTGCACGGCTATCTGGAAACCGTTGACGTCACCTCAATCAACGACGGCCTGCATACCTTTGGGCAGGTGCCGCCGCCAGAACGCTTCAACGAGACGATGGTTCATTTGACACGCCTGCCCAACGGCGACGTCGCCTCGCTCTGGGATGCGGTCGCCGCCGCGCGCGGCTTTGATGGCGAAGATCTGCGCGACCATCCCGGCGAGTTGGTGCCGGCGCTCGGCAAGACCAAGGGCCAGGTGCTCAGCCAGATTCTCGTCGATGTGCGCGCCGTCTACGATGCGCTCGACGAGTCGGGATGGTCGGACGAAGCCATCCGCCATGAAACGCAGGCGCGTTTCAACGGCTCGCAGCGGGTTGCCGATGTGCTGTATTTCGTGCGCGATGGCATCCGCCCGAAGTTGCAGCAGATCACCGATGAAATCAAATACGCGCTGCACGGCCTGGATGGCGGTTTCGTGCCACCGGGCGGTTCCGGCAGCCCGACGCGCGGGCGCATCGACATTCTGCCGACCGGGCGCAACTTCTTTTCCGTCGATCCATTCAAGATTCCCACCCCAGAGGCTTGGGAAGTGGGCGTGCGCCAGGCCGATGCGCTCGTCGAGCGCTACATGCAGGATGAAGGCAAAGTTCCGCGTCAAGTCGGTATGGTGCTCTGGGGGGTGCCGACAATGAGCACGCGCGGCGACGACATGGCGCAGATTCTCTACATGATGGGCGTGCGTCCGGTCTGGAACCGGCATAGCGGCCGCGTCGACGGCGTTGAAGTCATCCCGCTGGAAGCGCGCAAATACCCGCGCATCGACGTAACCGTGCGCACATCGGGTTTCTTCCGCGACGCTTTCCCCAATCTGATGGAGACCATCGACAGCGCGGCGCGCATGATCGCTGCGCTCAAGGAGCCGCCGGAAGTCAATCCGCTGGCGCACAACGTCACCGTCGAACGCGAGGAACTGATCAAGGCCGGCCTGTCCCCGGAAGAAGCCGAGAGACGCGCCGCCTTCCGCGTCTATTCCGACAAGCCGGGTACGTATGGCGCCGGCGTGGCCGATCTCCTCTTCAGCGGGCAGTGGGAAAAGACGGCTGACCTGGGCGAGATTTATATCGCCTGGGGCGGCTATGCCTATGGCGAAGGCGTCTATGGCGAAGCGCGACAGGATGATTTCCGCAAGCGTATGGGCAAGCTCGATCTGACGGTGAAAAACGAGTCGACGCGCGAGTACGATATTTTCAGTTGCGTCGATTTCAACAACTACCACGGTGGTATGAACGCGGCAGTCAAGGCCGCAAGCGGGAAATACGTCCCCAGCTATTCGGGCGATTCGTCCGACCCGCGCAAACCGCGCATCCGCTCTACGGATGAGGAAGGGCGTTTCATTTTCCGCACACGCGTACTCAATCCAAAATGGATCGAGGGAATGAAGCGCCACGGTTATAAAGGTGCCGGCGATATGTCATTTCTGATCGATATCTGCTATCACTGGGATGCTTCGTCCGGCATTCTGGAAGACTGGCAGTACAAAGAGATGGCGAAAACTTACGCCTTCGATCCGGAAATGCAACGCTTTTTCAAGGAACACAACCCTTACGCCTTGCAAAATATTGCCGAGCGCCTGCTGGAAGCGATTTCGCGCGGTCTTTGGGAAAACCCCGGCGATGACAAGGAAAAACTGGAAGCACTGCTGCTTGATGCGGAAGGTGATATCGAGGATTCGCTAGCAACCGGCATGCGCGAAACCGTAAAGGCAAGCGCATAAAAATCTTTACGGCATCAAAGGTGCTAAATCAGGTTAAGTCTATGAATATCAGCCATCCGGCCAGCTCGTGTCAGCGTATAACGGGCATTTGATACTTACGTTCAATACGGCAGAAATATCACGTATTAAAAAAATAGCATCTATTACAGACCTTCAGTATCGATACAGATTTACAGAAGCCGGGCTTATTTGCTTTATGTTTCATGAAATCAAGCCTGCCCTGACTTGCACATTACACATTAATGCGATGTGCGTATCTTCGCCCGGGCGAGAATTTCCTGAGCCTGGCTGGCATATGTAGGATATTCGGCAAGCAGAATTTCGATGGCGTTGTGCATCACCGCTTCGTGTTTTGCGTGGAACGGTTCCAGGAAGATATCCCAGGCGTCGTAGCGCGCGTAGTCAAGCGCATGGTAGGCGTATCTGAGTTCCTCAAAAACATTGCTTTTTACGTGGGCGTTCATGTTTGATTTCCTTTTCCTTTGAAAAAACGATGGTTTCGACATATCGTATGCGCAAACGTAGTGTACGTTCTTAGTGAATACAAATAAAATATTACTTTTTGATGTTTTGATAATTTATTAATATTCAAATCTTGGCGATGGAACTCAGGCAACTTAGGTATTTCCTGGCGGTCAGCCGGCTGGGTAGCGTGACGCGGGCGGCGGAGCAGTGCCATATTGCGCAGCCGGCGATTTCCGTCGCTATCCGCAATCTGGAAGAAGAATTGGGCGTCCAGTTGTTCGAGCGCTATCACAAGCGAATTTCATTGACGCCTGCCGGCGCAGTGTTCCTACGCCGGGTGGAGGATATTCTCAATCGCGTTGACAGCGCCATCAAGGAAATGGAGGATTTTGCCGATCTGCGACGCGGCGTCATCCGGGTTGGCATTACGCCGATGCTGGGCGCGGTCGTTTTCCCCTATGTGCTCAGCAAGTTCCGCGCGGACCACCCGGCGCTGGAGCTCATCGTCGTCGAAGAAGGCGCTTTGACGATCGAATCGCTGCTCGAACAGGGCGAGCTGGATGTCGCTCTAATGTTTGTCCCGGAAACACCGCCCGAACTGGCGGTGTCACCGATCCTGCGTAGCGAAATCCATGTCTGCATGTCGCCGGACAATCCCTTGAGCGAGCGCGACCGCATCGCTTTCCCGAAGCTGAAAGATGAGCCATTCATTCTGTTCAAGGAGAATTTTCTGTCGCGTCGGCTGGTTCTCCAGGAATGCGCGCGGCATCAGATGACGCCAAATATCGTGTTTTCATCGAACCAAATCGCGACGATCATCAGCTTGATCGAGCGTGGTGTCGGTATCGGTTTCCTACTCGAACACCTGGCGCAAGATAAACCGAAAATCAAGGCATGTCGCCTGGCCAAACCGCTGTATCTCGAAGCGGGATTGGTCTGGAACAAAAGCCGTTATCTTTCACAGTCCGTGCAAGCCTTTATCGATGCCATCCGGAGCTATCCGCTCAAGGGCGACATGGCATGAATTGCGCTTGCCGCGGGCGTTATTCGGCGTAGTCAGCCACTGCGCGGACGGCAAGGAAAAGCACGACGCCGGTGATCAGCGCCAGCGCGCCCAGCGCCAGGCAGGCTTCAGCGGTAAAACCAGGCGAACGCAGCGTGATCGTCGCCTGCGTCAGTGGTAACGCACGCAAGGGGTACGCCAGCCAGATCGGCAGGTTATCGAGCGGAAAAAACGTGCCACAGAAAAATCCCATCGGCGTGATCAGGAAGTTGGCGTAAGCCATGTGCTCCTCGGACGTCTTTGTCTTAACGCCGACCAGGACGCCCAATGCAGCAAAACACACCATTTCGACGAGCAGCGCCAGCGGAAAAACCGGCGTCAGTATGGGGCGCCAGCCAGCCACTAACCCGGTGAGAGCGATCAGCGACGTCGCAATGAGCGCGCGGGCGAGGCCGGCAGCGATGTTGCCGGCGCAGATGGCGAACGGGCTGACCGGCGCCAGAATCACCAGCGCCCAGGTTCGGTAATAGAAGCGGGAGAAATTAATGGCGCCGGCGACCCAGGAAAAGGCGTTGCTCATCGCCGTCATGCCGATGAGTCCGGGAATGAGGAACGACAGATAGTCGCCCCCGTCAATGCGTACCTGCCGGCCCAGCCCGAGGCCGAACACAAGCAGATACATCAAGGGGGTAATCAGTGAGGAGAGCGCATAGGTCGGGCGCACAATCCGCAGCCGGAAGATCTGCATCTCGCGCAGAAAAATCACCATCGCGCCGCTCAGGAATGAACGCGATGACATCGTTAACCTCCCGCGTTCAGCGCCAGTACGACATCCTCAAGCTTGTGCTTGGCATGACGCTCGCACAGCGCGGCGGGCGCGCCGCAATCGACGATGCGTCCGCGCTGCATGAGGGCGACGCGGTCGCACAGCGTTTCCGCCTCCTCGACATAATGCGTGGTCAGAATAATCGTGCATCCGCTTTCGCTCGCTTCGTGGATGAGCGACCACAGCGCGTGGCGGATGGCGGGATCAAGGCCGGTCGTTGGCTCGTCAAGCAGCAGGACACGGGGGGCAGAAAGCAGAGCGCGGCCGATGATCAGGCGTCGCCGCATGCCGCCGGAAAACTCTTCCGCCGGCCGGTCGGCATGCGCTTCCAGCTCCAGACGCCGGAGCATGGCGGCAACGGCCGCGGACGGATTATCCAGACGGTGCAGGCGCGCCTGAAAATCGAGGTTCTGCCGTGCGGTCAATTCCCGGTCGAGATTGTTTTCCTGGAATACCAAGCCGATCTGCTGGCGGACGCGATCGCGTTCGCGCAGAACATCGTGGCCACCGATGGAAATGCGCCCGGAATCGGGTCGCTTGAGCGTCGCCAGCAACCCGATCAGCGTGCTTTTCCCGGCGCCGTTCGGGCCGAGCAGGCCGAATGTTTCGCCAGCGCCAATGGTCAGGTCGACGTTGTCGAGCGCTAATTGTGTGCCGTAGCGTTTGCAGATCCGCTCGATCCGAATCATTGTCTCGTGGGAATGTGGGTCGATGGTGCTCATGAGGCGGCGCGATCTGCCGACAAGGCGCTGATCTGCGCATCGACTTCCGCCAGCATGGCTTGCTGGCGATCCCATTTCTCCGCATAACCGAGGCCCAGCGCCAAGGGCGCGACAAATGCCGGGTCGTCGCGTCCGGAAGCATCACAACGCTCGGCCAGTGCGTCGTGGAAATGATGCCAGCGATCCGGCCGGCCCGAAGCGGCAACGGCGATCTGCGCGCCCTGGCGGATCACTGCCTCGCGCTGGCAGGGCGCGGGCGCTATACCCCAACCGATCTGGTCGTAGATATGCACCAGCGCAGCCACCGCGAGCGCCACCGGCGGATCGCGGTCGAGCAGTTGCGGCGCCAGGCGCAGGCTGGCGCGGGCGTCCTCGGAAAGCAGCGGCAACGTCGCCTCGATCAGCGCCTCGCCGGAGAAGCCGAAACGCTCCATCAGCCGCGCGCAGGAGCAGCGCTCGGCTGGATGCATTCCGTTCTGGAAGATTAGCGTTTCCTTGATTGCTTGGCGGACGGCCTTGCCGATCAGCTCGCCGGCGCTCGTGTGGTGTCCGGCGCCGCGCAGCGGGCGAGCACATCCCTTGCGCGGAACGCAGACGGCAATCTGGTCGGTGCCAGTGCCGGTCGCCAGGCTGGGCGAATAGCGCGAAGGCACCGACAGCTCCTGCAAAGCCGCCGTCTTGGCTTCCGTCGCCGTCATCACGGCACGCACCAGGGCGCCATCGAGCATTGGCTGGTTGAGCACGATCATGACGTTGATGGTCCCATGCGCGGGCGGCTGCTCGCGCGTAATCGGCTCGTAACGTCCGTCAAATTCGTAGCCGGACGCCGGATCACCAGCGCGTGCAGCGTTGCCCTCGACGCCGCCGGTCGCCACTGCCAGCACGGCGATGTCGCGATAGGTTTCCAACACAACGGCAAGGTTGCTCATGTTGGCGGCGGTACCCAGTTGTGCGGCGCGCAGGCCGCCCAGGCCATTGCGTTCGAGCAGTGCGGCGGCATATAGATCGGGCCGGTCGAGCACGGCGCGCGAGGGATGGCGGGACAACGGCCCGGCCGGCTCGCAGGATTGGTGGTTATAGACGAGATCGAGATCGTCCATAATGCCGCCATTGTCCAGGCCTGTCGAAATCACGCGGTGCGGCGTGCGGAAGCGCAGCGCGACAAATTTATCGTTGCGGTGCAGTTCGATGGCATCGAAATAGGTATTCAACAGCATGCTCCGTTTTCCTTTGTGTTCGGGTGACATTGTTCCCGTGCGCCGCCATTCAGGACGTGTGGGCGGGCCGGTTCTCGATGGGGATGACGCGCCGACCCGTTGTGCCAATCGTGCCCGTCGTTGATGCGGTACATTTCGATTGACGGCTGACGGCCAGGCGCATCAAACAATCGAGCTTGCCGGCGCGTGGCGAGAGTAGTGCGAGTGAGGGGCAACGGCCGCGACAGCCGGTGGCCGCGCAACTGCCGCAGGCCGAAGTGTCGGCAGGCAGGCCGAGGTGCAGGCGAGCGTAATCCGGCGCCGACGCTGTGCCGCAATCATACTCCGGACGACCGACCAGCGATGCGCATGGGTATAACGCGCCATCGGCGGTCAGCGCAGCGCCCAGGCCGAATTCGCTCGGGCAGTAGCCAGCGCCGCCCCCACAGTCGGCGGCCGCCAGTTCGCGCAGACGGATCGGCGTGCGGCGATGGCGGTTGACCCAGGCCAGCCGCTCGGAGAGCGCGAGAAACGCGTTCCGCAGCGCCGCCGGCGCGGCGAGGTCTTCTTCGCAGGCGCGCCCGGCCGGACGCAGAATGTCCAGCCCCAATGAACGCGCCTGGCTAAATCCAGCAAGCAGCAAGCCAAGATCGGGTAAAGCGTCGACATTGTCGCGGCTGACCACCGCCGTCACGCCAAAGGGAATGCCGGCGGCTTCCAGGCGCGCCAGCCCGCGCAGGACATCGGCGCTGCGCCCGCGCATACGCTCATTGATGGCCGGCGGCCCATCGAGGCTGACGCCAACCCCCAGCCGGTAGCGCTTGACGAGGGCGATAAAGCGTTCGTCGATGGCGAGGCCATTGGTCTGTACGCTGATGCGGGCGCTGCCCAGCCGATGCGCCTGTTCGACGATCGCTTCGACGATATCGGGAACGAGCAGCGGCTCGCCGCCGGCAATCTGGATTTCAGTACCGGCATTCACACCAAGATTGCTTGCGGCCGTGGCAAAAACTTCCGGGTCGAGATCGATCTCAGGCACATCACCGGCGCTCATGTAGCAGTAGCGGCAACGTAACTGACAGCGCGTCGTCGCCCAGACGACGAGGAGCTTCAGTCCCCTTGCGTCTCGGAGTATGTCAGTGGCAGATGTTTCAAGGTGCGCGGACATGGCGTTTGCGGGCCTCACTACCGCCTCAGTCGCGTGCCTGGCCGACCGAGCGCAAGGCCAGGAAAAAGAGCAGCGCGCCGGCGCTGGCAAGAATCATGAAATCCATCGGCTCGGGCGGCAGGCCAAGCGCATCGGCGCGAATCGCATGTGATGCGTGCGTCAGCGGCAGCAGGGAAAGCAGGGTTTGCGCCCACTCGGGCAGGCGTTCGAGCGGAAACAGGGTACCGCCGAGAAAAGACATCGGTGTGATGATGAAAGACGATACCATCGACTGATCCGCGTGTGACCTAACGAGCATCGCCAGCAGGACGCCGAGCGAGGCAAAGACCCAGGCATTGAGCGCCGCCGCAAGCAGGAAATACGGACCGATATGTAGCCGAACGGAAAAAGCCAGCCCCATCAGCAGGATGACCGCGACGCCCAGCGCGGCGCGCGTCATGCCAGAGAGCACTTCGCCCAGCACGTGCGCCGCGTTGGAAATCGGCGCCGCCTGGAATTCCTCGAAGACGTGCAGATAAAAACGGGCGATATTGATTTCGGTGGCGATGCCGTAACTCTGCGTCATGCAGGTCATGGCGATGAGGCCGGGCAAGAGGAATTCGAGATAGGAGTGGCCGGCGAGCGGTGCGCTTCCGCCCATCGCCGTTCCAAAGGCGACGAGGTACAGGAAGGGAAGCACCATCATTGATGCCAGATGGCGGAAAAAACGATGCTTCAGGATCAGCATCTCGCGCAGATAGACTGCGCCAGTTCCCCGCAGCCCGGCCTTCATGGCGTTACGCCCTTGCCTGTCATGCGCAGGAACGCATCTTCCAGATTGACGCGGCGCAGGTTGACAGAGCCGGTCTGTCGGGCGACCGCCTGCCGAGCACTGTCATGTTCAGGGAAGTATTCAGTCTCGATTCCCCCCTCGACGATACGGTCGAGCGCCCATTCGCCGATCTGTGCCATCAGGGCCTGCGGCGTATCGAGTGCACGCAGCCTGCCTGCGTCAAGGAAAGCGACGCGGTTGGCAAGAAATTCGGCTTCCTCGATATAGTGCGTGGTTAGGAAGATCGTTGTCCCCCCGGCCTGGATCGTTTTGATCAGCCCCCACAGTCGCCGCCGCACTTCGGCGTCGAGTCCCGCCGTCGGCTCATCAAGAAAGAGGATGCGCGGTCGGTGCATCAGCGCGCGGGCAATCATCAGCCGGCGCTTCATCCCCCCCGACAGCGTACCGACGCGCTGATCGCGGCGATCGGCCAGATCGACGGTCGCCAGCAGCGTTTCGGCGCGCTGACGGCGGTCGGCAGACTCCATACCGAACAGCCGGCCATGAATATCCAGGTTTTCGGCCAGGCTCAGGTCGTTGTCAACATTGACGTGCTGGACGACCAGTCCGCATTGCCGTTTGGCCGCCAGCGGCTCGCTGTCGATATCGAAACCGCTGAGCCTCGCCTTACCGCCTGAGGCGCGCGCCAAACCGCTGAGAATGCGGATGGTGGTCGATTTCCCGGCGCCATTCGGTCCAAGATAGGCAAACAGTTCACCGGGGCGAACGTGCAGGCTGACGCCGGCCAGCGCCTCGCGCGTGCCGTAGCGTTTCTGCAGATTCTCCAGGATGATCACACGCAGGCCCTTGCTTGATCTGGGTAGCAACAAGCACCGTAGCACGATGAGTACGATAACGGATTACGGAAGGCGCGCGGATTGTGTCCGGCGCTGTGCCGCCGTGTCGCCCTTCCGCATTTGCGTTGCTTCATGCCTGTCCCTATCTTGCACGCGGCTACTCAGGAGAACGAGCTGCCGCTGATGTCCTCGAACGGCTTGCGACGAATGCGATGCGCCAAGGCCAGCGCAGCAGCGCCGTCGACGTCCGGCTCCGTCACTTGCTCTCGCCCTTCCCAGGCGGCAAGCGCCTTGGCTGCCTTGAGCATGATGATGTCGCTGCGATGGCCGTCGACGCCCAATTTCAGCGAGCGCTCGGCAATGGCGTAAAGAATGGCATCATCGGCCTGCACGTGCGGATAACGCGCGATCGCCGCGGCGATCGCCGTGCGCATCTTTTCGGTTTCATCTGCCCAGCGTGCGACAAAGGCTTCCGGATCATCCTCAAAAGCCGCGCGGCGCTTGACGACTTCGACGCGCTGCGCCGGATCGTTCAGCCCTTCGACGTGCACGCACAGGCCGAAACGATCGAGCAGTTGCGGGCGCAACTCGCCCTCCTCCGGGTTCATTGTGCCAATCAGCGTAAACCGCGCCGGATGCGAAAGGCTGACGCCTTCGCGCTCGATGGTATTGACGCCCATCGCCGCCGAATCGAGCAGTACGTCGACGACATGATCGTCGAGTAAATTGACTTCGTCCATGTAGAGGATGCCGCGGTGTGCAGCGGCCAGCAGCCCCGGTTCGATTGTCCGCCGCCCTTCCTTGAGCGCCGTTTCCAGATTGATCGTGCCGATGACGCGATCCTCGGTGGCCGAAACCGGCAGTTCGACGACGCGTACCTTGCGCCGTCGTACCGGCAGCGTTTCGCCGGCCTGGTAACGGGCATAGACCTCCGGCGCCATAGCGCGCGGATCGTGCGGGTCGCTCTGAAAAGGATCGCCGTCGACCACGTCGATTTCCGGCAGCAGTTCGGCAAGCGCGCGCACGGCCGTGGATTTGGCCGTGCCCTTCTCACCACGGATAAGCACCCCGGAAAGCCCGGGATTGATGACGTTGAGGATCAGGCTCTTCTTGAGGGCTTCCTGGCCGACAATGGCGACGAAGGGATACAAGGTTTTATGGACAGGTTCCGTATTACTCACGCGCGATGCTCCTTTGCAATGGAAACGAGATCTTCGGCGCGAAGATCCTCGACTTTGAAATACGAGGCGCCCAGCACGCCGGCCAGTTGCCGGGCAAGTTCCAGGCGCACGACGCCTGGCGCTTCGGTGTCAACGACGACGAACTGTGTGGTCTCAAACCGTTCACGTAGCGCTAGCGCAATGCGTAGCGCCTCGTCACGCGCCACCCCCTCGCCCAGCGCGGCATTGGCGCGACCGTCGGTCATCACGATGACAAGCGGCATGATGTTCGGTTCCTTGCGCAATACCCGACGCAGGACACCGGCGGCCTCGGCCAATCCGGCGGCAAGCGGCGTGCGGCCGCCGATCGGCAGATCGGCCAGCAGGCGCGCGGCGCGTTCGACCGAATTGGTCGGTGGCAGTACAACCTCGGCAGTACGGCCGCGAAAGATGACCATGGCCACCTTGTCGCGCTTCTGATAGGCGTCGAGCAGCAAGCTCATGATCGCCGCCTTGGTTTCGACCATACGGCGCTGCGCGCCCATTGAGCCGGAACCGTCGACGACGAAAAGCAAAAAGTTGCCAATCCGCCGCTCGCGGATTTTTTCGCGGATATCATCGACTTCGATCAGCACAGCCATGCCCTGTCCTTGGCCATCGGCGTTTTCCCGACGTGCTTTCTGGTACGGCGCGGCGGCGCGCAGAGTGGCGTCGAGCGCCAGGTCGTTGCGCCCCTGGCGGCGCGCGGTGCTCTTGATGTAACGCCCCTGCTTGCTGGCCGAACGTGTTCGCGAACGGCGCCCCGAGCCGGTGCGCAGGATCTGATCCTTCACGGCCCGGCGGATCTGTCGGACAGAAAAGGTTTGGCCGACTTCCTGCACCTCGTCAGACGAATCGTCAGCGCCGGCATCCTGCGCCGCTTTACCGTCATCCGGGGCATCCGGTGGCGCATCAGACGGCGGGGAGGTTTCCGCCGCCGTATCCTCGTCCGGCGGTGGCGAGGCTTCCTCAAGCGGCGCTTCTTCCGGGCTTTGCTCGCCCTGTGTATCTGCGTTCTCTTCTTCCTGGTTTTCCTCTTCCGGCTGCGCCTCTGTTTCCGGAGGCGGCGGGGGTGGCATGTCCGGTGCGCCGGCGCGCATGCGATGCAGCAGCGCCATCGGCGCCACTTTCAGAATATCGTCAGCGTTGACGTCGCTGCGCCCTTCCCAGGCGGCAAAGGCACAGGCGGCACGGGCGATCACGATGTCGGCGCGGTGGCCGGCCACATGGTTGCGCGTGCAGATTTCAGCGATAAAGCCCAGAAGATGCCGGGCAATGGCGACTTCGGGCAAACGTTCGCGCGCATCGGCAATACGCTGACCAAGCGCGCCTTCCGCTTCTTGGTAGGCAGCGCGGAAAGCCTCCGGATCGGCATCAAAGGCCTCGCGCCTTTTCAACAGCTCGACGCGCAAGGCCGCATCGCGCTCGCCGACAATGGACACGGCCAGGCCGAAACGATCGAGCAATTGCGGCCGCAGTTCGCCTTCCTCGGGATTCATGGTGCCCACCAGAATGAAACGCGCAGGATGGCGCAGGCTTTGCCCTTCACGCTCCACAATGTTTTCACCACTTTCGGCAGCGTCGAGGATGCTGTCGACGAGGTGATCGTCGAGTAGATTGACTTCGTCAATGTAAAGAACGCCTTCGTGCGCGCGCGCCAGGATGCCGGGCTGGAAACGCACCGCACCGTCGCGGATCGCCCCCTCGAAATCGATCGAACCGATCACCATGTCCTCGGTTGCACCCAGCGGAAAATCAACGAAGGCGGGTAACTTGCCGTCGGCACGCGCCGGCAGAAGTTCACGCAGCCCACGCGCCGCCGTTGACTTGGCTGTGCCCTTTTCTCCGCGCACGACGACACCGCCGATCGCCGGATTGACGGCATTGAGCAGCAATGCGAGTTTCATCTCCTCCTGCGCAAGAATGGCCGAGAAGGGGTAGCCACACCGCGCAGGCGCAGAAAGGGCCGCCGTTTTACCCAAGGCGTTATTCTGGGAATCGTCCTTTTCCGACTTAATCAATAAGGCAGTCATTGACTGGCCTGCCGTGGAAAGGGGGGTAAGCGGTCAATCGCGGCCAACAGCTCGGACAACGTGACGCCGTCTTTCTCTACGCCGCTGGCGACCCGGAAGACGGGCAAGCCACTGGCAGCAGCTCGCTGACGCAGCGCCTCGGCCCCCGCATCGCGCACACCGCTGTCGACGATGAAATCGCATGCAGTTAGCGCCTGCGCCGCTTCCTCCAGCGACGAACCGTTGCCATTGGCCGGCAGTTCGTCCGACTCGGCGCGAACATAGGTCTTTGCGCCAAGCGCGGCGGCAACAAACGCATCCAGATCGCCGTCACGCAGCAAGCCGGTTTCGATCGCCAGCCCTTTCTTGCTCAGCAGGCGAAATACGGGTGCGGCGCGGCCACGACCGGCGATCACGAAAACCCGGCCAGCTTTGCCATCGCCCCGGAATTCGATGCTACCAAGATGGCGGTTGAAGTCGGCATCGCCAAAACCGTAAAGTTCGGCGACCGTTTCGCTGGTCAGCACCGTCTCGGGCAGGCCGTAATCGCGGATACCGCCATTCTGGACGAGCAACACACGGTCGGAAACCTTGGCGGCGACATCGATGTCGTGCAGCGAAGCGAGCACGGTCAGGCCGTGCGAACGGCACAGTGAACGCAGGATGCCCATGACTTCGATGCGATGCTTGAGGTCCAGATGGGCGGTCGGCTCATCAAGCAGCATCAGCTTCGGTTCCTGCGCCAGCGCGCGGGCAAGCACGACTTTTTGCCGTTCACCATCGCTTAATTGTTCTACCAGACGGCCAGACAGTCCGCTGGCGGTCACCGCAGCCAGCGAACGCTCGACGATTTCGGCGTCGTTCACCGATAGACGGCCCATCATGCCAGTATGCGGATAGCGGCCTAGGGCGACGAATTCATCGACCGAAAGCAGCGGCGGTTTGGCGTTGTCGGTCAGGCAGACGGCGACCAGCCGGGCAAGCTCCAAGGCAGAGAGTGTATCCAGATCACGTCCAAGTACTTCGATCCGACCGGACAGCGGCTTCAGGTGACGGGACAAGGTACGCAGCAGCGTCGTCTTGCCGGCGCCGTTAGGACCAAGCAAGGCGATGAACTGCCCGCTCCCGAAATCGAGATTGACTTCACGCAGCACCGGCGCGCGGTAGCCGACAGACAGGCCTTCGCTATGCAAGATACTTTCGCCGCTCACGATTTCATCCCCCTTTTCAGCAGCAGATAGATGACGATCGGCGCGCCAAAGAAGGCGGTGATCGCGGACAGCGGCAATTCGACCGGCGAAAGCCACATGCGCGCGATCAGGTCGCACAGGCTGGTGACGAGCGCGCCGAGCAGACAGGTGCCGGGCACCAGCAGGCGATTGTCGGACGTACCCAGGCTCAGACGCGCCATGTGCGGCACAGCCAGGCCAATGAAGGCAACCGGGCCGGCCATCGCCGTCACCAGGGCAGCCAACGAGGAGGAAAGGAAAAGCAGCAGCAGGCGGCAGCGGCGGATATTGACGCCCATCGACGCGGCGTAGTCCTCACCGAGCAGCAGCGCGTTGAGCGGCTTGCTCATCAAATAAGCGCCGATCAGCATGGCGCCGCCAACGACCAACATGACCCAGACTTCAACCCATTTCATGCCCGAAAAGCTGCCCATCTGCCAGAGCACGAACCCTTTGATGCTTTCCTTCTCGGCAAGCGCCGTGAGAATCGAAGTAAAGGCACCACACAGATAACCCATCATCAGGCCGGCGATTAGAAGCGTCACACCGCTGCGCACACGCACGGCAATGGCAACGATGATCGCCGTGACGGCATAGGCGCCGATGCACGCGGCAAGCGTATTGAGATAAGGCGCGAAACCGGAAAAACCCAGCCCGATGCTGGTCAGCATGACGATCGAGACCATTACCGTCGAGCCGGAGGAAATGCCGAGGATGAAAGGTCCGACGATCGGATTGCGGAAATAAACCTGGAGCAGCAGGCCGGACACCGCCAGAAAAGCGCCGCCCAGCGCTGCCGAAAGCGTACGCGGCAGGCGAATGTTCCAGACGATGTAGTGAATATCGCCGCTTACGCCCGGGTGCAGCAAGGCATTCAGCAGCTCACCCGTCGGGTAGGAAATCGAGCCGATGCGCAGATTAAGGATCATGAACACGGCAAGCAGCACCGCGAGGACGGCAAATACGCCGGTACGGCGGCTGGAGGAGGCAAGCAGTGGCGAATGCGCAGCCGAAAGGGGCGCGCTCATGATTCGGTTCCCCCGACCTGGCGGGCTTTTTCGGATGTACGCTGCGTTTCCCCCGGGCTGGCATCATTTTTCGGATCCGTATCCGGCAGTTCGACGAAAAACTGCATCTTGTGCTGCGGGAAGGCCTGAGGATGCAGGATCGCCGAAATATCGACAAGAATCTGGTCAAGCCGGTCGGAAGATTGTATGTACAGCGGCAACGGTGCATAGACATGCCCTTCTGGCCCCAGCGGACGAATCTGCGCAATCAGCGGGTTATAGCGCGCCAGCGCTGCCTTCGAGGTTGCGCCGCGATCGGGCGTGCGGTAGGTGAAGTAAAGATCGGCGTCCTTGCCGCTGTGGATGAAGCGCTCAGTGGAAATTTCGATGCACGAGGTGCCGTAGATGTCGTTGAACAGATAATCGCTCTGCGCCAGGCCGATCAGTTCGGCAACCCAGGCGTTGCCCGGCTCGACCAGGACACGTTTCTCATAAATGTCGCCCCACATCACCTTGGGCTGCGGCATTCCCTTGGTGCGCTCGCGGATATCCTGCAAAGCGGCTGCAACCTTGGCGTAATAGGCCTGCCCTTCCGCTTCGCGCCCAAAAAACGGTGCGATGAATTCGACGAAACGCATATGCGTGTTGAGGCAGCTGGCGACCGGCGTCGTCGTCACCACGGCGGGAATGCCCAGGCTGTCGAGCATTGGGATGATCGATGGATCCCAGGTCATCACCAGGTCAGGCCGCTGCGCCTTGATACGCTCAAAATCGACGTTCGTGCTTTGCCCTACATAGGCGATGCGACCGGCATTGAATCCCTGCCGGACGTCGTCGCGCTGCCATCTTTCCAGCGGATCGGTGACGCCGACGAGCGTATCGGCGACGCCGAGCGCAGCTAGAATGCCGACTTCAAACGCTCGATAGGCGACGACACGTTGTACCGGCACCTCGACAACGCTGCTTGGAGAAAAACCGTCCGGCGCCTTACCACCGCGCGGAATCAGCGCCAATTTGCGGCCGGCGCCATCAAGCACCTCGGTATAGCCTTCCTTTTTCGTCACCGAAAACTGGCCGACATTCATAAACGACTGCTTTGGCGTCGCATCGCCGGCTTCGTCCTGGCAGCCGCCAAGCCCTGCCAGCACAGCGGCAATGACCAGGCCGGCGAACCATTTATAAAATCCAAATCTTTCCATCATGTATTTTCTGCTCCTATTTACTAAATTTACGGCCGAATACATACAGTCCGAGACCAAGCACAAAGACCGCCATGCCAAAACGGTAGATAATGGCCGAAGGATCGCGCCGCACTGTCAGGTTGATATACGAACGCCCCATGCCGCCGCCCGGCCGTCGTGGCTGAAACTCGCTCAGGTAAATACCGTATCCCGCGACCCGCAGCGGCGCGTTGAAATTAAGCACGGCCGGATATTCATGACCGCCGTCGTTGACCGTCAGCTGGGCGTTCGGTCGAATGACATAGCCATCAAAGGACTCGACCCGTTTGCTGCGCAGGATTTCCGGCTTGAAATCAATAAAACGCAGCGTAACGCGACCGTTTTCCAGGCGAAGCGCCTGGCCCGGACGCAGCGCATGCCCGGTATCGCTGGTAGCAAACAGATAACTGCACAAATAACCGCCAAGAATGATTAGCACGGCGTAATGCATCAAATGCGGCGCAAAATGGAAAGGCAGCTCGCGCACTGGATAGCGGCGCGCCAAAATCTGGAACACGCGTTCGGTCGTACAGACAAAGGTATTGATCGACAATGCGCCCAGCAGAATGATCATGGCGAAAAACCAGGCGGCATGCCTGGGGTTGGCAACGCCATAGGTGTTAATCCAGCG
Organism: uncultured Propionivibrio sp.; assembly: GCA_937923255.1. Taxonomy (GTDB): domain Bacteria; phylum Pseudomonadota; class Gammaproteobacteria; order Burkholderiales; family Rhodocyclaceae; genus Propionivibrio; species Propionivibrio hellwigii. The sequence goes on from CALAIL010000033.1 coordinate 39,457, forward strand.
GGATAGGCCCAGATTGCTCATCGGCACAAACAGTTCCAGGTTATTGCGCAGAGAAAAATACCCCAGTCCCAGATTCGCGGTCAGCAGAAAACAGACGATCACGGTAATGCGGATATTGCCCAGTGCGCGCCAACAGCGAAGAAGCAGCGTACTCATGCCCACCCCACGATCAGCAGCGGGTTACGGAAAGGCCCCATATCCGGTCCGCCATTCAGCACGATGACCAGCAAGGTACCGAACACGCATGCCGCGGCACGTGCACGACGGCTCCAAACGCCGCCGAGATGCATATGCATAACGCCGACGTAGAACAGCCAGGTGGCGATGGCGGTCAGTGTCGAGGCATCTTCCCAGACCATCGGCACACCCCAGCCGGAATACGACCAGACCTCGCCCGAAAACAGCGAAAGCGTCCAACAGCCGAAACCCCAGATCATCCAGTAGAACATGCGCCGCATGATGCCATCGTAGCCGAGCAGCACCGCGCATCCCCATCCTGCGGCGACGAACAGGCAGGCGCGGCCGAGCGAACCGAAAATGAGCACGCCATGCGCGTAAAGCGAAGTCGTTTTGATGATCGGCAGATAGAAATCTTTGGGGAAACACAGGCCGATCAAAACGATGAGACAAGCGCACGCGATCAGCCAGCGACGCACGACGGCCGCAACTTCCGGACGGCTGCCGCGCAGCGACAGCGCACCGAATACGACGAGCAACGGCGGATAAAGAATGCTGCCGGAAAACATCGGCGTCATCGGCCAGGTCATCCAGTAACGCATACCGGCATAGACGAAGCCGGCAATCGCCGCACTCCACCATAACGGCGCAGTCAATCGCCTTGCCTGACCAGGCAGGCATGAGGCAAGCAGTGCCAGTATCAGCAAAATCGCTTCGGCGGCCAGTATTTGCCGGCTCAATATCATCAGAAGCTTGCCTCCATTTCCACGTAGGCGTTGCGTCCCGGCATCCGGTAAAACTCGTAATACTCCTTATCAAACAGGTTGTTGATGCCGGCGGAGAGCTTCAGATACTTGTCGAAGGCATAGCTGACGCGCAGGTTGGTCAGCCAGTATTTGCTGGTACCGCCATAGACGTTTTTGACGACATCGCTGTTATCTTCATTGGAGAACTGCAGGCCGGTATACGTTGTACTCAGGTTAGCGCGCCAGTTCTGCCACTTGGTGTCGAGCGCAAAACTGGCCAGATCGCGCGGCACGTAACGCAGTTTCTTGCCTTCCAGGCCGGAACCGCTTTCGTCCTTGGTGATCCGCGTGTCGGTTCGACTATAGCTGGCCGAGGCGCGCAGCCATTTCGTCAGCGGGATTTCGCCACTCAGCTCCAGACCGCGCACGTAGGCTTCACCTGTATTGGTTGGTGTGACGAGTGTCGTGATGGTCGGGTGCGTGCCGGTATAAGGGCTGATCTTGTTGTAGATCATGTCCTTCATTCGTTGCTCATAATAAGCGGCTTTCAGGAAACCCTCATTGGGCAAAGCCTTCTCGATGCCGAGATCCCAGGAGAGTGAGCGCTCCGGCTTGACGTTGGGGTTGGCGACAATCAAACGGAACTGGCCGCTCTGGTTCGGCGTTGCGTATAGATTGTAGTTGCTCGGCGCGTTGAAGCCGCTGCCCACCGAGCCGCGCAGCGTCAGCGTGTCGGTCCAGCGATAAACGGCGGCGAATTTCGGTGAGAAGGCCGAATGCGTGCGCGCCGGCGAATCGAAGACACCGGTGGGCGAGCCGACGTATTTCTTCGCCACGCCGTGTGTTGTCCAGCGGTCGTAACGCCCGCCGAGGTAGAGCGTCAGCGCATCATTGAGGAAGAACTGGTCTTGCAGGAAAAGCGCATGGTTCGTGCTCGTACCCGAGGATTCTTCATTGACCCGCGTGCGCGAACCTTCCGGGTCGCGCCAGCGGGAGAGCTGGTAGACCTTGCGGTCGAGCGTGCCGCGCGTGAGCGCGTAGCCGCCGATCAGATAGTGTTTTTCGCTGATCGCCGTGCCTAGCTGTACCGAACCGTCGAGCGTGGTGTTCGGCGTCGTGGTGACGCGCCCTGGCCCATGACGGAAGCTTGCGCCCGTATCTGAAGCGACGTAATAGTTGTCACGGTCGAAATAACCGAGATTGACTTTGAGGTCGTATTTTTCTCCCAGTTTGCCGTCGTAGCCGACGATATAGCGGCTTTCCTTGCGCAGGTTTGGGTTGCTGGTATCCCAGAAGCTGGTCGGCCGCACCGTACCGAGACGATCGCCATTGATCGAGACATTGTTGGCCGGCAGATTGAGCGGTTGGCCGTTACGCGTCAGGTAATTGTGGAAATCGTTGAAGCCAACATACGACTTCCGGTGCGCAAAGCTGGCAAAGAAACGCGACTTTGCGTCCAGCGCATAGTACAGCTTGGCGTTGACGTAGGCGGCGTGCGAAGGCGTCGCGCCGCGATCGCCGACCTCATAAGCCGGCCGACCCGTCATTGTCGTCGTGCGCTTGCCGCCTTGTACGGCGTTGCGGCCGTTGCCCGCGCCGGTGACTTGCAGAATGACCGGATTGTTCGCGGCAAAGCCGGCCATGTCCTCGTAGCCAGCGACCAGGATGACAGCCAGGCCGTTCTCCCAGCGGTTGCGGTAACTTGCTTCGGCGATGTTTCGCTCGGCATCGTTAAAGCCGCGCAGATATCTCAGGCGATATTCTTCCTTGGTCGGCATCTTGGTCAGGACATTGATCACGCCGCCAACTGCTTCGCTGCCGTAGAGCGCCGATGAGGCGCCGGGCACGACCTCGATCCGGTCGATCTCGCTGACGTTGATATTCATCAGGCTGCTCAATGATCCGGCATTGCCATCGCTCAGGCTGATGCCGTCGAGCATGACACGCACGCCGCCCGGCCCGCGCAGGCTGAGAATCGGCCCGCCGTTGATGCGCGTCGAGGTGCCCAGGCTGCCGCGCATATACAGGCTCGGCACCTTGGCCGTCAGCGCGTCACCGACGCGCACAGCGCCAGTGGCTTCGATGGTGTCGCGGTTGACGACGGAGACGTTGGCCGGCGCCTCCAGCGTGTTTTGCTCAATTCTCGACGCCGATACGACGACCGTTCCCAATGAACTTTCCTTTTCTTCAGCCTGTACGCCTGTACCGATCAATGCCAACGCAACGGCAATCGTGTTCGGAAACAACGGGCGCCAAAAACGTTGCCGATCGTTTTGTCGATGCGGCTCTTCAAGCAAAATCTTGAAAAATTTGGATAAATAATGTGCGGTCATGTTCTGCCTCCCTATCATTTCTCTGTCAATATGTCTGCTTGTTTCATCCTGATGTAAATCGTGTCCAAAATTTATTGGCGCAATCTCGCCGGCAGTTGCTTGCGATACGGGTGAGTTCTCCTTGCGCTGCGCTTGTTTTAGCGGCGGCAAGGTTTTACAGCCCCGTAGGGCTTCACCGTATCGCTAATGACCAGGCAATCAGGCTTCCCTTTCCGGCCTGGCTGCGTTTGGACGTACGTTTTTGTATGTACGCTTGGGCGCGTGGCTGGATGGGGGAAGCTGATCTGCGCGAACTGCAAGTGCAAGCGTCCGGCTGATGCGATCGCAAGAGGTGCGGGCAGCGTTTTTTCGGGATGCGGCGGTGGGAATCGGATTCGGAAAGGCTCGTGCGCTCGCCGGTGCTTTGTGTACCCGTCGATGCCCCGGTTTCTTCAAGGCTTATTCGAGATTTTATCGATCAGGAGGATCGATAAGCGTGTTAAGGGCAATCGACAAGGCGGTACTGAAAAACCCATGCGTCCCTGAGCAGAGGCTTCATGCATGTGCTTGTCAGT
>CALAIL010000034.1 GCA_937923255.1 uncultured Propionivibrio sp.
CGGGGCGCGCTGCCGCTCAGCGCAACGGCATCAAGAGGAGTTCCGTGGGTGGAAGGTCAGCGCACAGGCCTTGGCAATTCCTATAGTTAAAGTGTCTCAGGGTACCTGCCCGCTAGTCCGCGTATTTAGGGCGTTTCAGAATGGATGCCTGGGAATGCCCTATCCACGCGGGGTTCGGAGCCCTCGAAAATCCCCCCGCCCTTTGGAAAAGGGTAAAAAAGACAAAAAGAGCGCAGGCGCATCTCCAAAAAGAGGTGGCCTGAAGCCCGCGTATTTAGGGCATCTCTGGGCACTCTACCCTGAAACCCTTTATTTATAAGGGTTCCAGAGGTGCCTGCCCGCAAACGCCCTATTCATAAGGGGTTACAGGCAGCTCTTTTTAAAAGCCAGACAATACATAGCGGCTTAACTTTGCCAAAAGACAAGGCGGCGAGCCGCTGACAGTACGAGTAGTACGGCAAGGCGAAGCCAACGCCGTATTTTGGCAAAGGAAGACGCTATGGCTCGACTTTGCCAAAAGACAAGGCGGTAAGCCGCTGACAGACCACTCAGTACGACAAGGTCAGGCCAACATAGCAACGCCGTATTTTGGTAAAGGAAGCCGCTATTTTCCAATTTATGTTTTTTGATGCTCTGAAGCCCTTTATTTACGGGGGCCTCCGGGCATTTTATGTTTTCTGGTCTGTTTGCGCGGGGTTCACAGCGCCCGCTTCATGTAGATCACATCGGGCATGGGGTTGGCGTAGTAGGGCGCGGTTTCGACGAAGGCGTGCCGTTCGTACAGGTGGATGGCGCTGCGCAGTTCGCGCACGGTGCCAGCGCGATTGCGCGGCGATGAACGGGCGATGAAAATATATGCAGCTGGCAGCCGGCTTCGTTGCCCGATCGCAGGCTGTCGGAACGATCTCAAGCCGCTGTCAGCCTGGCGTAGGCCAGCGCCAGCCATTTCATCCCCTGTTTGCCAAAATTCACCTGGACGCGCGCATCTGCCCCGTGCCCCTCGGCAGAAACGATGACTCCCGCGCCGAATTTGGCATGGTGCACATTTTGGCCAATGCGAAATCCGCCCGGTGCCTCCGGCGCGGCGCGTTCTGCCCCCCCGGCGCTTTCCTGCCGCCCGGCGGATGCGCCCGACGCGTAGGGGTTGCCATACGTTGCCGGTGCTGCGGCATGACCCACCGGCTGGAGCAAGGCTTCGGGCAGTTCCTCGATAAAGCGCGAAGGCAAACAATAGCGTGTCTGTCCATGCAGCAGGCGCGTTTGCGCATGGGTCAGATACAACCGCTGGCGGGCGCGGGTGATGGCGACATACATCAGCCGGCGCTCTTCCTCCAGCCCATCACGCTCAAGTTCGGAGTTTTCGTGCGGGAACAGGCCCTGCTCCAGACCGGTGATGAAAACGGCGTCGAATTCCAGCCCTTTGGCCGCATGCACCGTCATCAATTGCACGGCGTCCTGCCCTTCTCCCGCCTGGTGTTCGCCCGCCTCCAGCGAGGCATGGGCTAAAAAGGCGGAAAGCGCGTCGCCTTCCGCCGGATTGACCAAGGTGTCGTCTTCTTCCTGCAAGAAGCGGGTCGCAGCACTGACCAGTTCATCCAGGTTTTCCAGCCGTTCGCGCCCTTCCTTTTCGCCCAGATAATGCGCGCGCAGACCGCTTCTCTCGATGAGATGCTCGATCACCTCGGGCAGCGACACGCCTTGCGTTTCGGCGCGCAGCGCCTCAATCAGCCGGATAAAATTGCCCACCGCCACGCCGGCTTTGCCCGGCAAACCCGCCGCCGCGTTGTAGAGGCTGGAGTTGGCGCGGTGCGCGGCGTCCTGCAACGCTTCAAAACTGCGGCTGCCGATACCGCGCGCAGGGAAATTGACGACGCGGACAAAGGCCGTATCGTCGTCCGGATTGACAATCAGACGCAGGTAGGCCAGCGCATGCTTGACTTCCTGCCGGTCAAAAAAGCGCAGCCCGCCATGCACGCGGTACGGCACGCCGGCGGTAAATAGCTGATGTTCGAGCACGCGCGACTGCGCGTTGGAACGATAGAGCAAGGCAATCTGCCGGGGCGGCGTGCCCTCGCGGATCAGTGCGCGCGCTTCATCGACGACATAGTGCGCCTCATCGAGATCGGAAAAGCCGGCAAAGACGCGGATCGGCTCGCCCGCTCCGGCATCGGTCCACAGATTCTTGCCCAGACGCGCCTGATTGTGCTGGATCAGCGCATTGGCGGCGTCGAGAATATTGCCGAACGAACGATAATTCTGTTCCAGGCGAATCACGTTCTCGACCCGGAACTCGCGCTCGAAGGCGCGCATATTGCCCACCTCCGCGCCACGGAAAGCATAAATGCTCTGATCGTCATCGCCTACCGCAAACAGGCAGGCGCCCGGCGCCGGCGCGTCGACGCCCGCCAGCAGTTTCAGCCATCGGTACTGCAAGGCGTTGGTATCCTGAAACTCATCGACCAGAATATGGCAAAAACGCGCCTGATAATGCCGGCGCAGCGGCTCGTTACGCGACAACAGCTCGTAGCAGCGCAGCAGCAGCTCGGCGAAATCGGCCACGCCCTCGCGCTGGCACTGTGCCTCATATTCCGCGTACAGCTCGATACGCCGCTGCGTGTAATCATCGTACCCCTCGGCCTGCGCCGCGCGGATGCCCTGTTCCTTGTGGGCATTGATGAAATAGGCCAGCTCGCGCGGCGGGAATTTTTCGTCATCGACGCCGAGATTTTTGAGTAGGCGTTTGATCGCCGAGAGTTGATCGGCCATGTCGAGAATCGGGAACGCGGCCGGCAGCGCCGCCTCACGATGATGCAAGCGCAACATGCGGTTGCACAGCCCGTGAAAAGTGCCGACCCACAGGCCGCGCGCCGCACCGAACTGCAACGGCAGCATCGCCGACAGACGCGTCAGCATCTCTTTGGCTGCCTTGTTGGTGAATGTTACGGCCAGCACGGCATGCGGGCTTGCCTGCCCCGTCGAAATCAGCCAGGCGATGCGCGTCGTCAGTACGCGCGTCTTGCCGCTGCCGGCGCCGGCCAGAATCAGCGCATGCTGCGGCGGCAAGGTCACCGCGGCGACTTGCTGGGGATTGAGCTGGGCAAGCAGATCAGACATGGCAGAATTTCCGGAAAAAACAGGCCCGGATTATACCGGGCGCTGAAGAGACGCCTTGTCCGCATCGGCGGACGGCAGCCCTGTCTCGGCAACAGCGACCAGTCCGCGTTTATTGCCGCGCGTCAGCCGGCGCAGGCGTCGTTCGGCCTCAACGCGGCTGGTGGCGGCTTGTTCCGGGTAGGCGTAACACGCTGCCCAGCGGCCATTATTGAGCAGCAACACGGCAACGCAGCGACCGCCGTCGATCGTTGTCACGAGGGCATACTGCCCGCATTCATCGCGCTCGCGCGTATCACACACATCTGCCGGCTTGATTGCACGTCGGTGGGATGGAGGAAACCAGGAAGCGGCCACGAGATCCATCGCCTCCTCATGCGGCACGCAAAGACTGCGCAGCGCATCGACCGGCGAATCGAATTCCGCGCAGACGACGGCGGGGAAATAGCGGGTAACAGGCAAACCATCCGACATGGTGCGCATCTTACCGCGCGCCGACATAGCCGACGTGGTTTGCCACCGCGCCGGAATAGTCGGATATTGGTCAAATCCGTCTGCTGCGCCGCTATGTACGGGGGCGGCGCGAGAGAATATTGCTATTGCAGTACACGACTCACACACTTCATCGGCTGTTTCATGAGAAACTCTCGGCCTTTCAAATTCTGTGCAACGCTGGCATGTGCTGACCGACTGCCTCAAGCCCGTCAAAAACCTGCTCATCCAGTATGCGTTAAAAAACCTGAGATTACGGAGAAACCTGTTCATGTCGAGAAACATCCTGTCCATCGCCCTAATCGCCGTCGCCTGCCTGACTGCCCCCGCGCACGCCAACGAAGCCAGCGTTAAAAGCGCCATGGAAGCGAAACTGGGCGTCAAAATCAGCAGCATCAAACAAACGCCTTACCTCGGGCTGTACGAAATTTATGCCGACGGGCAAATTTTCTATACCGATGCCAAGCAGTCGGTCATCATCGCCGGCGCACTGATCGACGGCAAGACGATGCAGAACTACACCGCGGAGCGGATGCAGAAACTGACGGCGGTCAAATTCTCCGATCTGCCGCTGAACAACGCGATCAAACAGGTGCGCGGCGATGGCAAGCGCGTACTGGTAACCTTTGAAGATCCGAACTGCGGATACTGCAAACGCCTAGACAAGGAAATCGCCAAGCTCGACAACATTACCTTGTATACCTTCCTCTATCCAATCCTCTCGCCCGATTCGCTGGAAAAATCCAAGCAGGTCTGGTGTTCGTCCGACAAGGCGCGCGCCTGGAACGATCTGATGCTGGACGGCAAAAAACTGACGGCCAAGACGAACTGCAACACGTCGGCCATCGCACAGAATCTCGAATTTGGCCGCAGTCTGAACATCCAGGGTACACCGACGCTCATTTTTGCTGATGGCGAGCGTATTCCCGGCGTGCTGCCGCTCGACCGCATCGAGCAGAAGCTAGTCTCGCTCGACAACGCCCCCGCAAAGAAATAAGTCGGCCGCATCAGCAACGCTGGAAAAATAAATATCGCAGCGGATACGGGAATACGGCGCCCACCGGCGGAACCGTCAGCAAAGGAGAAATCATCTCCTGTCTGGCCGTTCCGCCTTTTTCATGACGTCGCTACCGTACAAGCCGCCTGGCGTAGTTTTCTGACAATGAAAAAAGGGAAAAGCTCGGGAGTACAATTGCGAATCTCTCTTATTTAGAAGAAGCCGCCATGCCCGACAAAGTCACCCCGGATCTCACCACCCTGTCCGAAACGCTGTTTATTCCGCTGTGGGCAAGGGCGGTGGAGCAACAACAGCCCGCGCCGTTGCTCGTGGATCCGGTCGCGCCCAAAATGCTCGCGCGCCTTGACTATGATTTCAGCCAATACGCCAAAGCCACCGCCTCGCAGGCGGGCTGCTGCGGGCGGGCCTGGCTTTTCGACGAGCAGGCACGCCGCTTCATCGCTGCCCATCCTGATGCCGTGGTGGTGCAGATCGGTGCGGGGCTGGATGCGCGTTATGAGCGCCTCGGCCGCCCGGCCGTCACCGCTTGGTACGACCTTGACCTACCCGAAGTCATCGCCCTGCGCCGCGAGCTGCTGCCGGAATCCGGCAATATCTACCTGAGCGAATCGCTCTTTGCTTCCGACTGGATGGATCGCGCCGCCGCACACGGCAAACCGGTGTTGCTGCTCTGCGAAGGGGTGCTGATGTACTTCGATGCCAGCGACGTGCGCGCCTGGCTGGCGACCCTCGCGCAACACCTGCCGCAGGCGACGCTGGTGTTCGACATCATCCCGACCATCCTGGTCGGCCGCGCCAAGCGGCATGATGCCCTCGGCAGCATGAAAAAAGCCCCGCCGGAGATGAAATGGTCGGTCAAGGACAGCCGCGAACTGGAAACCTGGCTGCCAGGATTGACATTGGAAGAAGAACTGCTGCTGAGCAAAACCTGCGGCAAACGCTATCCGCTTTTCCTGCGCCTGCTCTATGCCCTCGGCGTCGGCAGCAAGCTGGATCAGCGCATCGTGCGGGTGAAGCTGCCCTGAATTCCGGCCTGCGCCCCATCCCAAGCGACACCACGGCAGCCCCCGCGCATTTTCTCTGTAAACTCGCCTGCCCATCCCGTGTTATCCATCCAGCCGCGCCGATGCCGGCGAACTCCTTGTTTGGAACGCGTGAGAATCATCCCTCTGATGAACTTTGATGGGAATTTTTCTATAGCGCCAAGATCAATCAGGTGGCAGAAAGACGGCTATTTTCCAGGCTGTCTGTCCATTTGGCCGCTCACTCGCCAACCGCCTACAACTTGCCTACAACTGGAAGGCCAGCCAAAGCAGCAGCCCTTCCGCCACATTCCGCACCACATGGGGGCGCTGTACGACATAGGCGTCCGCTTCCTTTCGCCGCGCTTCAATCCAGGCCGAAAAACCACGCACCGCCATCCCATCGTAAAACCCGATCATCATTTCGTAATTGATGAACAAGCTCCGTCCATCCAGATTGGCGGAACCAGCCAGCGCCATTTCATCGTCGAACACGAGTGCTTTGGCATGCACCATCTGCGGGTGCAGCCAGACGCGCCCGCCGGCAGCCGCCAGTTCACGCAGGGCGCGGTGCCGAACGAAATCGGCAATCCTGTGGTTGGAGCGTACCGGCATCACCAGATCGACCGCCACGCCGCGCCGCGCCGCCAGCGTCATGGCATTGAGCAGCGCCGGATCGGGCACAAAATAGGGGGTAATCGCCAGAATACGCCGGCGTGCGGTAAAGCAGCTGGAAATGAGCAGCGTATGGATCGTATCGTCGGCCAGGTCGGGACCGCTGACCACCATCTGCGCCAGCCCCGGTAACGTGGGGGGCGGCCCCTGGACAGCATTGGCCTGCGCGGGCGCGTATTCTTCCGTAGGCGCACTTTCGCCGGCAAACGCCCAGTCCTGCATAAACACTTCCTGCGCCTGGCGCGCCAGATCGCCTTCCAGATCGAAGCTCAGATCGAGCCAGGGCGGCAGCGTACGCCGATGCAGCTGGCGATACACCTGTTGCCCAAGAACGCCATATCCGCCGACGAAATATTCCGCCGCCAGATTTCGGCCGCCACACCAGAAATGCCGTCCGTCAGCAATCACTGACTTGCGGTGATTACGCAAATTGGTACGCCCGCGCAGCGACGAGCGAAATAAGGAAACAAACACCCGCGCTTCGACCCCTGCGGCACGCAAGGAACGCAGATCGGGCAAGCCGCCGCCCATGTAAACACCGACCCCATCGACCAGCAGGCGCACGCGCACACCCGCCCGCGCCTTCGCCTTGAGCCGCTCGCCAATTTCGTCGCCCAAGGCATCACGCCCAAACAGGAAGGTGCACACCTCCAGCGTCTGCGTTGCGCCATCAATGAGACGGCGCAGCGCATCGAGCGCCTGCGCGCCGTCGGCATGGATCGTCAGGTGCGTATAGGCCGCCGGCGGCGGCAAGCCCATCGCCTGCGCCAATCGTTGCGCCTGCGCTGCGGTCGTCTGCCGCGCCGGACTGGGTACATCGCCGATCGGCACGGAGCGCGGTCGCCGCGGTGCAATTTTGCGCGTTCCAAAAACCAGATACAGCGGCAAGGCAAGGAAAGGCAGCAATACAATCGCCATCACCCAGGCGATCGCCGCCGAAGGATGCCGGCGCTGATGCAGCGCCTGCGAGGCCGCTACATAGACGATCAGGCCGATTACCGCGGCCAGCGCATCCAGCAGCTCCCAGTGACGCGCAATCAGATCTGCAATCATTAATTGAATCAAAATCCGGCAAATAGGCAGTGATGATAACCGAAAGCATGTGCCGCAAAGCCGTAATCCGGCGATACGGCCTGCCCCAATACACCAAGCCGTATATGCCGTAATCCATACCACGACCCGGAGCCGGCCCATAAAACTGGCGCTTTTCTGTGGCCATCGCCAGGAACAACCGATCAGGACGCGGACATGGATAACGAAAGCGGTCGTACCAGTGCGCATTCATGCGACGATTCGCGCATTGCGGCACCCTAAATTTTCTGGCAGCATCTTTGTGCCATGTATTACAAACGCAAAGGCTCCAGCGTGGCGCTTGTCTTGTTTTATGAAATACAAATTTTGTAGCGCATCGCGTCGATAAAAAATTACATATATAAATCCATGGCCTGCGAAAACCCGACCTGTAACCTTTAATGCAAGGAGAACGGCGTGGCAAATGAACAGTTAATCAGCGCCCTGCGGCAAAAAGCGCAAAAATTGCGGCTCAACGTGCTGGAGATGATCGGCATCAACATGGCGGGTCATTGGGGCGGTTCAAGCTCACTGGCGGAAACGCTGGCCGTATTGTATTTCCATGCAATGAATGTTCGCGCCAGCGCCCCCAAGGACTCAAACCGCGACCGCTTTCTACTCTCCAAGGGACATGCGGCGCTGATTCAATACGCGGCGCTGTGCGAGGCCGGCTACTTCCCGCGCGAGGAGCTCAAACGAGTCAAGGCGATCGATGGCCTGCTGCAAGGGCATCCCGACCTGACGATCCCTGGCATCGAAGCGGTGACAGGGTCATTGGGACAAGGACTTTCCATTGGCGTCGGCATGGCGCTGGCGCTGCGGCTCGACCGGCGGCCCAGCCGGGTTTATGTGGTCATGGGGGACGGCGAACAATCAGAAGGCCAGCTCTGGGAAGCCGCCATGGCGGCCAGCAATTTCAAGGTGGATAACCTGACGGCCTTCCTCGACTGGAACAAGACTCAGGCGACCGGCCGCACGGAAGACATCTTTCGCATCCCCGATCTGGATAAAAAATGGCGTTCGTTCGGCTGGGAGGTCCTTGCCGCCAACGGGCACGACATCGGGCAGCTGATCGACACCATCGATCGGGCCAAGACTATCCGGGGCAAACCGACGCTCATTATTCTCGACACGATCAAAGGCAAAGGAATCTCGTTTGCCGAAGATATTGCCGCCTATCACAACGGAAGCTTTGATGCAGCGCAATTTGAAGCGGCAAAAAAAGAACTCGAAGCCCGCATAGAAGGAGACTGAGATGAGCATGGAAAAGAAAAGCCTGCGCCTCGCCTATGGCCAAGCCTTGGTCGAAGCCGGCAACAGCCATCCCGACATCGTCGTTCTGGAAGCGGATCTCGGCAAATCGACCATGTCCTACCTGTTCAAGGAGGCCTGGCCAGAGCGATATTTTGAAATGGGCATTGCCGAGCAGAATATGGCCTCGACAGCGGCTAGCCTGGCACTGGCCGGAAAAATCCCCTTCTATAGCACTTTTGCCGTATTCGCACTGGGTCGCGCTTACGACCAGATTCGTTGCAGCATCGCCATTCCACAAGCCAATGTGCGGATTTGCGGCTCCAGCTGCGGCTTGTCGGATTTTGGCGATGGCAAGACGCATCAGTCAATCGAAGACGCCAATGTAGTGTGTGCCCTCCCCAACATGACGGTCTTGAATCCCTGTGACGCCGTGGAAACACGGAAAATGGTTCAAGCCATAGTCAAACACCAAGGTCCGGTTTACATTCGCATCAATCGCAATGATTTGCCGGTCTTTACGCCAGAAGAAGGCGAATACGAAATTAGCAAAATGACTCGGATCGTCGAAGGCAGCGATGTCGTTATTTTCGCTACTGGCGCCATGGTCTGGAAATCTTGGGAAGCGGCCCATCAGCTCAAGAGCGAAGGCATTGCGGCCGAAGTCATTAACGTCAGCACGCTGAAACCGCTCAGGAAAGCTGAGGTGCTTCAACACGCCGCCGGTAAAAAAGCCATCGTTGTCGTCGAAGAAGCGACAAAAATCGGCGGTCTCGGCAGCGCCATTGCTCTGGCGATTGCAGGAGAGCTCTGCGTTCCCTTCAGGCATCTCGGCATTGAAGACCAGTTCGGCACCTCTGCACACTCTTACGCCGAACTGTTGGAACATTTCGGCCTGACCGAACGGCATATCGCACAAACAGTCCGTCAGGCGCTCGGCAAATAGGGGCACTCTAGCAAGCCAGACACCCATGCAAAGGAACCGCGATGAGACTCGAAAACAAGGTGGCGCTGATCACCGGCAGCGCACAGGGCATCGGCGCGGCGATCGCGCGACATTTTGCAGAGGAAGGGGCATGCGTCATGGTCTGCGACCTTGACACAAAGCGGGACAAGCCTATCGTTCCGGCAATTACGGAAAAAGGCGGAACGGCGATCTTTCAGCCGCTGGATGTTACGCGGGGTGCCGACTGGATCGCCGCCATCGATGTAGCTATCAAAAAATTCGGGCGCCTCGACGTACTGGTTAACAATGCCGGCATCAACATTCGTGAGCCGATCGAAGCAGTGCAGGAGCAGACGCTCGACACGATGCTGGCCGTCAACGTCAAAGGACCGATGCTGGGCATCAAGCACGTCATTCCGGTCATGCGCCGAGCTGGCGGCGGGTCAATCATCAACATCTCGTCGATCTGCGGGCTGATCGGCCATCAGTTCACGACCGAGACCTACACCGTAACCAAGGGCGCAATCACCTTGCTGACGAAATCGGTCGGTGTCCGCTACGCGAAAGACAACATCCGCTGTAACTCGATTCATCCAAGCACGGTCGATACGCCCTATATCCAGACGTTATTCCAGGATCCTGAACGAAAAGCCGAACGGCTGGGCGAAATTCCGCTGGGGCGCCTGGCAACGGACATCGACGTCGCCAATGCTGCGGTTTATCTGGCCTCGGACGAAGCGGCGTTTCTCAATGGCGTTGCCCTACCCGTCGACGGCGGGCTAACCGCCTATTGAGCATGGAAGGCGCAAAACATCCGATAAAAAACAGAACGGCCGGGGCAACAGGCCGCAGAGACAGAAAGGGCATCGTCCAATCGTATATTTATACGATTTTCGGCAACGCTATTTAGCCGATTTTTAATCCCCACCTCAAAAAGTCCGTGCAGGCATCGCAGACTGTTCATGAAAAAACGGTTGCAAGGGCTACCCCTTAGCGTCGTTACCGCCCCTCGCCTGTCTTATTCTGTCTTGTTCCGTCTCATCCTGCCTCGGCGGTCCTAGCCACGCGACTTGGGCACTTGGATATTTGGATTGCCGACGTCAAATAGGCGTGCGATAGTCGCCCATAGGCTATTTTCCCTAACCGGCAACCCAATGTACGGGCGGCAAGCTACAGACAACCGCATCCGGCAATGCGGCGCTGGAGCTGCCACAAAAATACAGCAAAGCATCTTGCAGAATTATTCTGTAATACACGCCGCGCTGTCTTGTCTCACGCGGGGGAAACAGCGGCAGTTACCGCCCAAAATGAAAAACCAGCGCGCCGTGTTTATAAGGGCATGCGCTGATCAAAATCATCCGGTCACGAGTGCCGGAAAACTGGGGAAAACGATCGTTAACGCCATGGTTTATTCCGCCAGAGATTCTGTCTATAATAATGCCATGCCCTTACCCGCCTCTCTCATTGCATCGATCGTCAGCGCCGTCATTGAAACGGTGGTGCAGAGCGTTGGCGCGCCCGCGCCGCAAACCTACGAGAACTACATCATCCAGCGCAAACTACCGCCCGAAGCCAAACTTGGAGTCATGGAACCGCCGCCCGGCAACGGCACGATCGTCATCGACGGGGTCAAGCACCGCCTGTCGCCCATTGCACAGTTCCGCAACGAGAAAAACCTGATCGTCCTGTCGATGACCATTCAAGGCAACAAGGATATTGTCTACGTGAACGACTCCTATGGCTCGGTCTATCGCGTATGGATTCTGCCTCCCGCTGAAATGGCGGCTATCCGCCAGAACTGACCCGCATGACCAAAAAGTTGTTCATCCGCACTTTCGGGTGCCAGATGAACGAGTACGATTCGGACAAAATGGCTGACGTGCTCGCCGCATCCGAACCCATTATCCGAACCGACACGCCCGAAGATGCTGACATCATCCTGTTCAACACCTGCTCGGTGCGCGAAAAAGCGCAAGAGCGTGTTTTCCACGACCTCGGCCGCGTGCGCCCGCTCAAGCAGGCCAAGCCCGATCTCATCATCGGCGTCGGCGGCTGCGTCGCCAGTCAGGAAGGCGAAGCCATCGTGCGGCGCGCGCCTTACGTCGATATCGTGTTCGGCCCGCAAACGCTGCACCGCCTGCCACAGCTTATCGCCGAGCTGCGGCACAGCAAAAAAGCGCAGGTCGATGTTTCTTTTCCGGAAATCGAAAAGTTCGACCACCTGCCGCCTGCACGCACGGAAGGCGCGTCCGCCTTCATCTCGATCATGGAAGGGTGCAGCAAATTCTGCACGTATTGCATCGTTCCCTACACGCGCGGTGATGAAGTGTCGCGCCCGCTCGACGACGTACTGGCCGAAGTTGCCGGCCTAGCCGAACAGGGCGTCGGTGAAGTGACCCTGCTCGGCCAGAACGTCAATGCCTATCGCGGAAAAATCGGCAGCGGTGAAGAAACCGCCGACCTTGCCATGTTGATCGAATACATCGCTGAAATCCCCGGCATTGAGCGTATCCGCTACACCACTTCACACCCGCGCGAAATGACGGCGCGCCTGGTCGAAACCTACGCCAAAGTGCCCAAACTCGTGTCTCATCTGCATCTGCCGGTACAGTCCGGCTCCGACCGCGTGCTGGCGGCGATGAAGCGCGGCTACACGACGCTCGAATATAAAAGCCTCGTGCGCAAACTGCGCGCGGTGCGGCCCGACATTTCGCTGTCTTCCGACTTCATCGTCGGTTTCCCCGGCGAAACGGCCGCAGATTTTGAAAAAACGATGCGCCTGATCGATGATGTCGGCTTCGACGCCTCTTTCTCCTTCATTTACAGCGCCCGCCCTGGCACACCGGCCGCCGAGCTGACCGACGACACGCCGCAAGATATCAAACTCGAACGCCTGATGCGCCTGCAAAAACGCATCGACGCGCTGGCACAAGCCGTTTCGCAGTCGATGGTTGGCACGGTTCAGCGCGTACTCGTCGAAGGCGTCTCGAAAAAGGGCGCGGGCGAGCTTGCCGGCCGCACTGACAACAACCGCGTCGTCAACTTTGCCGGCCACCCGCGCCTGGTCAACCGTTTCATCGACGTGCGCATCGTCTCGGCCATGCCGCACTCCCTGCGCGGCGAAGTCCTGACCCGCGAAGTATGAACAGAAAAACCGCCCAATCCGCCAATCGGCCGCGATCGCCTGCCAGCGTCCGATCGCGCGCTGTCGAACTCAAACTCTCACCGGTCAATAACGCCCAGCTTGCCAACCTCTGCGGCGCACTCGACGAAAACCTGCGCCAGATCGAGACCGCCTTCGATGTTTCCATCGCGCGCCGTGGCGAACACTTTACCTTGCGCGGCGAGACGGCGCGGCTCGCCAAAGCGTCTGAAGCATTGAAAACCCTGTATGCACGCGCCAAAAATGAACTGTCCATCGACGAAATCCAGCTCGGCTTGATTGAGCTGGCCAATCGCCCGGAACGGCGCGAACACGGCGCCGATGATTCCCCCGCGCTGATGACGCGCAAGACCGATCTGCACGGCCGCACGCCGCGCCAGGTCGAATACCTTAAACAGATTCAGGCTCACGACATCACCTTCGGCATCGGCCCGGCCGGTACCGGCAAGACTTACCTTGCCGTTGCCTCGGCCATCGACGCCTTTGAACGCGAGCAAGCGCGGCGCATCGTCCTCACTCGTCCCGCCGTTGAAGCAGGCGAACGCCTTGGTTTTCTGCCCGGCGATCTGGCACAAAAGGTCGATCCCTATTTACGGCCGCTCTACGATGCGCTCTACGACCTGATGGGCTTCGATAAGGTGACGCGCCTGTTCGAGCGCAATGCCATCGAAATTGCTCCACTTGCCTACATGCGCGGACGCACGCTCAACCATGCCTTCATCATCCTTGACGAAGCGCAGAACACGACGCCTGAGCAGATGAAAATGTTCCTGACGCGCATCGGCATCGGCGCCAAAGCCGTCGTCACCGGCGACGTCACGCAGATCGACCTGCCGCACGGACAGAAGAGCGGCCTGCTGGAAGCCAGCCTCATTCTGCGCGACGTGCGCGGCATCGCCTTTACCGAATTCCAGAAAGAAGATGTCGTCCGCCACCCGCTCGTCGCGCGCATCGTCTCGGCCTATGAGGCCCACGCAATCGCGTTGGAAAAAATGGAAACCGGCGACAGCGCCAATAAAAACGGGGGTAAGGTATCCAGACCCACATTGGACGCAAGACGCAAATCATGAATGCTCCCGACGATAAAACGCGCACATCGCGCAGACTCAATCTCAGCGTGCAATATGCCTGCGCCGACCCACACGGAGAAGCGGCAACATACACCCTCCCCACACGTACTGACATCCGCCGTTGGGCGCGCGCCGCGCTCGATGTCGATAGGCCGCGCGGGGGTGAGATTGTCGTGCGCTTCGTCGACGAAGCCGAAGGTCGCGAACTCAACCACACCTACCGCGGTAAGGATTACGCAACCAACATTCTTTCTTTCCCCTATGCGCGCGAGCCCGTCATTTGCGGTGATCTCGTCATCTGCGCCCCCGTCGTTGCCCGCGAAGCTGCCGAACAGAATAAAACTGCCCAGGCGCATTACGCCCACCTGATCGTGCACGGCATGCTGCACCTGCAAGGTTACGATCACGAACAGGCCGCCGAAGCGCAACGCATGGAAGACAAGGAACGCGCGCTACTCGCCGCGCTCGGCTTTGCCGATCCTTACGGAGACGAGCGGTAATGCGCCGGAATAAAGCGCGCTGCATCGGCGGCATATAGCGGTCATGGAACACGAGCGTCCGACTTTTTTCGAACGCCTGTCTTCGCTGCTCCTGCGCGAGCCGGAAGACCGCGCACAACTGATGGCATTGCTGCACTCGGCACACGAGCGCAAGCTGCTCGATGCTGACGCGCTGTCGATTATCGAAGGCGCGCTGGCCGCTTCGGAAATCAGCGTGCGCGAAATCATGGTGCCGCGCGCCATGATGCAGGTTGTCGCCATCGACGATCCGTTTGAAAAAATCATTGCGCAGATCAACCGCACCGCCCATTCACGTTTTCCGGTCATCGAGGGCAGCCGCGACAATGTGCTCGGCATCCTCATCGCCAAGGACCTGCTGCGCATGCCGCCGGGGAAAAATGTCAATTTGCACGATTGGCTGCACCCGGCGGTATTCATTCCCGAAACGAAGCGCCTCAATGTCCTGTTGCGCGAATTCCGCGTTTCGCATAATCACATGGCGATCGTCGTTGATGAATACGCCGGGGTCAGCGGCCTGATTACGATCGAGGACGTGCTCGAACAAATTGTCGGCGATATCGAGGACGAATACGACTTTGACGAAGCGGCGGACAACATCCAGATCGATCGGCGCGGGCGCTACCGCATCAAGGCGCGGACCAGCATCGAGGATTTCAATGCGGCGCTGGGCGTCCAGTTCAGCAGCGATGCGTGCGACACGATCGGCGGCCTCGTCCTGAATCACGCGGGGCATGTTCCCCGGCGCAACGAGCTGATCGACATCGACGGCATCCGCTTTCAGGTACTGCGTGCCGACAGCCGCCGCTTGCATACTCTGTTTGCCAGCCGCCTCGCCGGCGATGCTGCTGACAGCATGACCCGCGTCGATACGCCGGATGAACCCGCGCCCACAGAATGATGGCCACTGAAGCCGCAAAACGCGCCCCCTCACGCCAATCTCTGGCTGCCGCATTTCTGCTCGGTCTGGCGGGCGTGCCGGCCTTTGCGCCACTTGAACTTTTTCCGTTAGTTTTTGTGGCGCTGGGCGGCCTTTACCTATTGCTCGACCGCGCCGAAATGTATCACTGGCGGCATGGCGCCCTGATCGGCGGCGTCTTCGGTTTTGGTTTTTTCCTGGGCGGCGTCTCCTGGGTCTACGTCAGCCTCAGCGTTTTCGGCGGCATGGCCATGCCGCTGGCGGCACTTGCCACCGTCCTGTTCTGCGCTTATCTCGCCCTCTACCCAGCGCTGGCCGGCGCGCTGTTCGTCCTGTTAACCGGCCGGGGGAATTTTTCTGGGGCGGATGTGCGGACGGGTTGGCAAACCCTACGACGCACGCTGCTGTTCGCTGCGCTATGGACGTTGACGGAATGGCTGCGCGGCCGGCTGTTTACCGGGTTTTCCTGGCTGGCGATCGGTTATAGCCAAACGCCGCCGAGCCCTTTATCCGGCTTCGCGCCGATAGTCGGCGTCTACGGCCTTTCCTGGCTAAGCGCCTGGCTCGGCGCACTGCTTGCCGTAGTCTGCGGCCGCGTTGTCTTTCAGGGCACGGCAACGGGCGCAAACCGCTTGCAGATTTTCCGGCAATCGCTGCCAATCATGCTGACCCTCGCCCTAACGCTTCTCTGCGGCAGCCTGTTGCGCCTTATCGAATGGACACAGCCGATCGGCCAACCCATCCGCGTCGCCCTGCTGCAAGGCAACATTCCGCAGGAGATGAAATGGCGGCCGGAGCGTCTGCACGATTCCTTGCGCATCTACCATCAGTTGGCGCACGCGCATCCGGCACAACTCACCGTATTGCCGGAAACCGCCATTCCCAGTCTGCTCGAACAGGTGCCGGCAGACTACCTCGACGCCCTGCACAGGCTGGCACAACGCGAACACGGCATGCTGATTTTCGGCATTCCCACCCACGATGGCAGCAATTATGCCAACAGCGCCATCGCCCTTGGAAATGGTCACGACAATGGCGGCCTGCAACGCTACGACAAGGTTCACCTCGTTCCTTTCGGGGAATTCGTTCCGCCCGGTTTTCACTGGTTCATGGATCTGGCGGAAATTCCCATGTCCGACTTCATCGCTGGCAGCCCACAGCAATCACCGCTGCGTCTTGGTGCGCTGAAAATCGCCCCGAACATCTGCTATGAGGATGCCTTTGGCGAAGAAATCGCGCGCGCTCTGCCCGAAGCCCATCTGCTCGTCAATCTCTCCAACGTCGCCTGGTTCGGCGATTCGCTCGCGCCGGCGCAGCATTTGCAGATCGCCCGGCTGCGCGCACTCGAAACCGGCCGCGTCATGCTGCGCGCCACCAATACCGGAATGACTGCCATCGTCAGCGCCAATGGCAACATCGCCGCGGTACTGCCGCCTTTCACCCGCGGCGCCCTGACCGGCGAAGTACGCGCCCATACCGGCGCAACGCCCTATGTACGCTGGGGCAATCTGCCCGTCATTGCGCTTTGTTTGCTAATCATTGGCATCGCAGCGCTACCGCGCCGTAACCAGAAAAACTGAGTCAAGCCTACTGCCTGGCTTCTCAATGATGTTTTTACCCGCCGGAGAAGCACTCTTCTGCAATCAGCGCGTCAGCGAGCGCATGTCGGCAGGCGTTTGAGCTCTTCGCGCAATTGGCGATAATTCGGGCAGTAGCGCTCGACAATGGCCCAGAAGCGCGCACTGTGGTTCATTTCGCGCAGGTGTGCCAGTTCGTGGATGATCACGTAGTCGATCAATGCCTGCCGATAGTGAATCAGCCGCCAGTTGAGCCGGATGCCAGTGCGCAGGCTACAGCTTCCCCAGCGTGTACGCGCAGCACTCAGGGCCAGTGGCGGTACGGGCAAGCCAAACTGGCAGGCAAAATGCGCCAGCCGTTCCCGGAAAATCGCCATAGCGCGTCGCCGCAGGGCGCGCTCAAGCAGGTGTGCCGCGTCGTCCGGCGTGCGTGCGGCCAGTATCAGGTGCGGCGCACCGCCATCGACAACATGCAGGCTATCGGCATCTTCGCGGGTGTCATCGGCTTTCAAGGCTCCCGCACCGTGTTTTTCCCAGCGAATCTGGTTGCCGCCTTGCATCAGATGCAGTCTGAGCATGCCGCCCAGGTAGGGAACTGTTGCGCCGTCGGTGATGGCCTGTGGCGGCGTGCGGCGGGTACGCCATTCATCGAGTTTTTGCGCAACCCAGTCGCCATGCCGGCAAATTAGGGCTTCGATTTCGCTCAGTGCCGCCCGCAAAGGCGCGCCGACACGCAGTCCGCGCTCGTCAATGGACAGGCCGATGCTGCGCCGGCGGCTGCGGCGCAGCGAGTAAGGCACGATGCGATCATACAGAACAATGGTGTGCAGCGTTTCCCCTGCCGGACGCACTGCCCGATCCGGAAAAGGCAATTCCAGAGAATGTTCGATCCGTTGCGGCATACCGTGTCGATCGACTATTGCGCCCCTATCGCGGCGCGACAGCATCTGTTGCCGCAAAACTCGACCGTTTCCGTAACGCAGTGCCACTACGCAGAAAATCGAGGCTCATCGACGATTGCGGTACGGCGCAATGCGCTGCATTTCTTCGGTAATCCACGCTTCGGCAAGGCGATTGACCTCTTCTGCGGTTTTACCTTTCGGATCGATGGGCGGGCCGACGCTGACGATAATTTCGCCCGCCCGCTTGGCGAAACGCTTGCTCCAGAAATCACCGGCATTGTGTGCAACCGGTACGGCCACAGCGCCCACGCTGACGGCCAGGTATGCGCCACCGGGCTTGAATCGCCGGATTTCACCGGGCAATGTGCGCGTCCCCTCGGGAAAGATTGCAACAGAAATGCCTTCCGCCAGCCGTTTTTGGCCTTGCTCGGCGACTTGCCGCAAAGCGTCACGGCCCGCTTTGCGGTCGATCGAAATCATCCGCACGGCGATAAATGCCCAGCCGAGAATCGGGATGTTCAGCAAAGATTTCTTGAGGACAAAAACGACAGGAGGAAAAATCTGCTGTAAGGCGATGGTTTCCCAGGCCGACTCATGTTTGGCGAGCACGACGCAGGCGCCGGACGGAATATGCTCGCGGCCGAGCAGGCGATAGCGCAGACCGAGTACCGTCTTGCACAGGCCGAGCACGACGGTGTACCAGACACGGATAATGGCAAAGCGCACACGCATGGGGAAGATCGCCGTCAGCAACACCAGCACGCTGGCAATCAGCGTGGTAAGAATGGCCAGCGGCGCAAAAATTAGCGTACGGAACAAGGCAATCATGGTTGGGTACGATCCGTTCTGGTGACGAGGCGAACCTCAGGTTTTTCTTTCCACCTTTTCGCTTTTGCTTTCTGTTCTCTCGGTTTTTTCGGCCTTCTCTGCTTTTTCCGCTTTTTTCTCCGCCATGAGCATGGCGTCGACCACCTGTGCGAGATCGTCGAACACCTGCGTACCGGCAGGCAGGGTCTCGTTGGCATAGGTATTTTCGCCCTTGCCGGTCAGTACCAACACCGGGCTGGCGCCGGCGCTGACGGCGGCTTCCAGGTCGCGCAGCGAATCACCGACGGCAAAAACGCCAGTCAGATCGGCATTAAAGCAGGCGGCAATCTGCTTGAGCATGCCCGGTTTCGGCTTGCGGCAGTCGCATTTGGCGTCGGCGGCGTGCGGGCAGTAAAAAATAGCGTCGATACGCCCGCCAGCGGCCTGCACTGTCTGATGCATTTTGGTGTGGATGGCGTTGAGCGTTTCCATGTCGAACAGGCCGCGGCCGATGCCCGACTGGTTGGTGGCGACGACGACGCGGTAGCCCGCCTGGGAGAGCCGGGCGATGGCTTCCGGACTGCCGGGAATGGCGCGCCATTCGGCGGGCGACTTGATAAAGCGCTCGGAGTCATGGTTGATGACGCCGTCGCGGTCAAGAATGATGAGCTTCATGGAAAAATCTGCGGAAATTGACAAGGAGCGGCGGATGCTTTGCGCGGGCAGCTCGCCAGAGAAACAGTGCGGCGCATCGAACATTCAGGCAGCAAACGGCTCGCCTGCGCGATGCCGGCTGCACGCGGCGCCTGGTCCGCTCCGCGCCTCCCGTGCGCGCCCCGTTCGCCGTACATGGTTTAGGCCGACTGCAAGCGCGACAAGTCGGCAACGCGGTTCATCGCCGCATGCAGCGCGGCAAGCAGCGCCAGCCGGTTAGCCTTGAGCGCCGGATCATCGGCATTGACCATCACGTCGGCAAAGAACGCGTCGACCGGCGCACGCAAAGCCGCCAGCGCTTGCAGTGACGCCGTATAGTCGCCCTGCTCGAAGGCGGCGTCGGCCTTGGGCCGCGCTTCGGCCAGCGCCGCCGCCAATGCCTGCTCGGCAGGCTCGCGCAGCAACGCCGGATCGACGTTGGCATCGTCCGTCACGGACGGCCCAGCCTTTTTCAGAATATTGCTCACGCGCTTGTTGGCGGCGGCCAGCGCGGCGGCTTCTGGCAGCGCCGAAAAGGCGCGCACGGCGGCAAGCCGGGCGGCAACGCCCGCCAGATGCTGCGGCCGCCGGCTCAGCACCGCATCGACCTCCTGCGCCGAATAGCCTTGCTCGCGCAACACCCCGGCCAGGCGCTCGTAGATAAAATCGAGTACGTGCCGAGAGGTTTCTGGATCGAACGGTTTTCGTGGCACAAATACCGACACACCTTCACCTACCGGGGCCTTGTCCGCAGCAGCCTGTTGAATCGCTTCGTCGTTGTGTACTTCACGTGCCATTTCGATGATGGATGACACTTCAAGCGGCAAATCTTTTTCGATCAGCATGCGGATGACGCCCAGCGCATGGCGGCGCAAAGCAAAGGGGTCTTTGTCGCCGGTCGGCATCTGGCCGATGCCGAACAGGCCCACCAGCGTCTCCAGCTTGTCGGCCAGCGCCACGATGGTGCCGACCTGGCCACGCGGCAGCTCGTCGCCGGCAAAGCGCGGTTTGTAATGGTCTTCAATGGCGTCGGCAATTTCAGGCGCCAGCCCATCATGCAGGGCGTAGTAGCGTCCCATGATGCCTTGCAGCTCAGGGAATTCGCCGACCATGCCGGTGAGCAGATCGGCCTTGGCAAGACTTGCGGCGCGTTCCGCCGGCTGCGCCAGCGCGCCGCCAAGTTGCCCGGCAATGGCCTTGGCAAGCGCGGCAACGCGCAGCGAGCGTTCGCCCTGTGTCCCCAGTTTGTTGTGATAGACAACCTTGTCCAGCTCCGGAATGCGGCTTTCCAGCGTTTTCTTGCGATCCTGGTCAAAGAAGAATTTGGCGTCGGCCAGGCGCGGGCGGACGACGCGCTCGTTGCCTTCGATCACGGCGCGCTCATCGTCCGGGCGAATGTTGGCGACGATCAGGAAACGGTTGGTCAGTCGCCCGGCGTCGTCGAGTAGCGGAAAATATTTCTGGTTGGCCTTCATCGTCAGAATCAGGCATTCCTGCGGCACTTCGAGGAAGGTTTCCTCGAACTGGCCGGGCAGGACGTTCGGCCATTCGACCAGCGCGGTGACTTCGTCGAGCAGCGCCGCGTCGTCGACGGGCTTGAGGTCGGCGCCTGCTCGGGCGGCCGTTGCGGCAAGCTGGCGGGCAATTTCGGCGCGGCGCTCGTCAAAGCTGGCAATGACGGCGCCTTGTTCCTTCAGCGTCGCGGCATAGGCGTCGGCATCGGCAATATCGAGCGGATCGGCGGCGGCTTCAAAGCGGTGACCATGCGTCGTGCGTCCAGCAGTCAGCCCCAGCGCCGAGACCGGCACGACATCGCGGCCATGCAGCGCGACCAGTCCGTGTGCCGGACGGACAAAATGCACGGTCGTCCAGCCCGGCTGCGCGCAGTGTGCGTGTAGCTGGTAGGCCATCACCTTGGGAATCGGCAAAGCCGCAATCGCCGTATCGAGCGCTTTCTGCAGGCCGTCGGCCAGCGTTGCGCCGGGCGCGCGGCTATCGTGAAACAGCGCCTCGACCTTGCCGTCGTGTGCTCGGCGCAGCCGTGGTACGTCGGCGGCATCTAGTCCGAGTGAGGCCAGTTTTTTGAGCAGGGCAGGCGTTGCCTGACCGGCGGCGTCAAGGCCGACGCTGGCGGGCATCAGTCGCGTCGATACAGCGCGCTCCGGCGCGACGGACAGCACGTTTGTGATATGAGCCGCCAGGCGGCGCGGGGTAGCGTAGGCGGTAATGCGCGCATCGTCGGCCGCCAGGTCAGCGCCGATGAGCGCTTCGGCCAGTGTTGAGGCAAACGCTTCGCCGAGTTTCTTCAGCGCTTTCGGTGGTAATTCTTCGACGAACAGTTCGACGAGCAGATTGTTTGTACTCATATCAGGCAGCTTTCTTGGCGTTCTGTTCAGCGAGTTTTTCTAGGACTTCATCAGCCCAGTCGCGCGGCGCGAGCGGGAAGCCGAGGCGCGCACGCGAGTCGAGGTAGCTTTGCGCGACACTGCGCGCCAGGTTGCGGATGCGGCCGATGTAGGCGGCGCGCTCGGTGACAGAAATGGCGCCGCGCGCATCGAGCAGATTGAAGGTGTGCGCGGCTTTCAGCACCTGCTCGTAAGCCGGCAGCGCCAGTTGCTCACGCACAAGCAGTTGCGCTTCTTTTTCGTGCGCGGAAAAGGCGCTGAACAGAAAATCGGCATCAGAATGCTCGAAATTGTAGGCCGACTGCTCGACTTCATTCTGGTGATAAACATCGCCATACGTCAGTCCCTCGGTCCACACCAGATCAAAGACGTTCTCAACGCCTTGCAAGTACATCGCCAGGCGTTCCAAGCCGTAGGTGATTTCGCCGGTAATCGGCCGGCAGTCGATGCCGCCCACCTGCTGAAAGTACGTAAACTGCGTCACTTCCATGCCATTCATCCACACTTCCCAGCCCAGCCCCCAGGCGCCAAGCGTCGGGTTTTCCCAGTCGTCTTCGACGAAGCGCACATCGTTTTTCTTCAGATCAAAGCCAAGCGCCGCCAGCGAGCCGAGGTAGAGGTCGAGGATATTGTCCGGCGCGGGTTTGAGTACGACCTGGTACTGATAGTAGTGCTGCATGCGGTTTGGATTTTCGCCGTAACGGCCATCCTTCGGCCGGCGCGACGGCTGCACGTAGGCGGCTTTCCACGGCTCAGGACCGATGGCGCGCAGGAAAGTGGCGGTGTGGCTAGTACCGGCGCCGACTTCCATATCGTAGGGTTGCAGCAGGGCGCAGCCGTGTTTGTTCCAGAAAGACTGGAGACGCAGGATGACTTCCTGAAAAGTGGGTGTAGAAGACATGAGATTTGTAAATCGCAGGAAAAACGCGGGAAGCCCGGATTTTACTTGCTTTTCCCGGTGGCGGAAATTGCCCGGTCGGTGCGGTGCGGGTGCTGTGTTGTGGCTAAGGGGCGGTGTCACGGGCGCGGCAAAGCGGGTGGCCTGCCGTCCGCGCCGCCTGGATGCTTCCGGCCATCCTTGTCCGGCATCCGCGCTCCAGGCCGATTCTCAGCCCCCTCCTCCGCAGCCCTTATTCTACGCGGGCTGTGGCGCATACCGGCCGGAAACGCGCTGAATTCGCGGGTCTCCGGGCATGCCTTTTGGGAACGACTGGCGACAGCCCGCGGTTGCCGCCTGGTGTTCGTGGAATCGTAGAATCGTGGCATTCGGGCGGCAAATGGCAGGCGGGTCAGTTTCCTTGTCCGGAATCCACTCCCAAGCCGATTCTAAGCCCCCCTCCCCCCGCAGCCCTTATTCTACGCGGGCTGTGGCACATGCTGGCCGGAAACGCCCTAAATTCGCGGGTCTCCGGGCATGCCTTCTGGGCACGACTGGCGACAGCCCGCGGTTACCGCCTAATGTTCGTGGAATCGTGGAATTGTCGAATTCGGGCGGCAAATGGCGGTGGGTCAGTTTTGCAGAATCATCCAGCGGCGGTAGCACTCGCCCGGCATCAGCATGATGGCATGGTCAGCAACGTCGCCGCGCTCGATGCAGACGTAACCGACGTGGTTGCCCGCGCCCAGGTCAGGCATGTTGCGGTCGTTGTCCCAGGCGTTCCAGATGACGGCGCAGCGCGCATCGGATTCGATATGCGTCTGTCCGTCAGGGGTGACGAGGCTCTGACACCTGGGAACATCGAGGTAAATACGATCCGTGTGCGCCGAGATCGTCACCTCACCCGTCTGCCGCTTGCGTCGCTGAGGGTTGCGTTTGTCGAGCTTGTCGAGATAGCGCGTCCCGTTGAGGCCACCAATGCGGATATTGGCCACATTCGCCACGGCAAAGTAGGTATGGAACGCAAAGGAAAGGGGCGCAGGCCGGGGGCTGCGATTTTCAACAGACAGGCCAAGCGTGAGCCGCGCGCCGACAAGCAGATCGAAACGGAAGGCAAAGGCATGCGGCCACAGATCGCAGAAAGACGCTTCGCCCGACAGTTCCATAACGATATGCGTTTCTCCCGCAGGTGTCGTTCCAGCGCCCGTGAGCGTCCACGTATGGTTTCTGGCAAAACCATGCATGCGCTTACCATCAGGGCCGGGGCCAAACCAGGGCAAGCAGAGCGGGATGCCGCCGCGGATGGGCGTTCTCGCCCTGAACGCCGTCAGCGGCGACAGCCAGAGCATTTCTTCTCCGCCGACGGGCTGGAAGGACACGACTTGCGCGCCATGCGGCGAAACAATGGCGCGCCCCAGCGCATTTTCGACGGCAAGCATCGGCAGGCCCGCATCGCCGGGCTGATGGCGTTCCGGCCATAGTTCCGAAGAATGGCGCAGGGCAAGGCCGGGGGTTCGCTTGATGAGTTCTGCTGGAATCTGCTTGGACATGGTTTACTCCATCACGAGAATCGCGGAAATTTGCGGGCATACCCGATCTCATCATCTGATCGGTCATCCGGCCCGGCGCCACCTGCCTGAGCCGGCAAAGCCCTGAATGGCGGCAGAATACCCGCCAGAATACCTGCTTGTGCTGCGTGCGAAAAGACTGACAAAGGGCTGACAAAAGGATGGCATATGGATGACATATCTTGCCATGCTCCCGCCGACTTGCGGATGGTGAGAGTTGCCGAGAAAACCAAGAGACCCAACGGTTTTGCATGGCGGGCACAGTGCGACAAGACCAGAAAGCAGGCGGATCGACACCGAATCGACCTGGTGTCGGTTGTTGTTTATTGGTTGTTGGTTGCCTGTTTCATGCCACCCCGCATCCGGTTGTGCCGGACAGTGGCAAACGGTGGCAAATTGACCAAAAATCGGGGCCGTGCGCCGGAAACCGGGTTTCTCGACCCGAGACGGACACTTTTCATCAGACGGGCACGGAATACGAGGAACGAATGGCGCTACAATTCCAGACCATTCCAGGCATCAGCCGGGTATCAGCGAATCATCGACATTCGGCAAGCGGGCGCATCGGGCCGGCACGCGTATGGCGCCCGGTGATTTAGGTTGGAAATCGCCACCGCTGTACGGGTCAACACCACAAAAAAGAAAGGCACACCATGAGAATCCTCCACACCATGATCCGGGTCGGCAATCTCGACCGCTCGATCGCGTTCTACACCGAAGTGCTCGGCATGCGTCTGCTGCGCCGCGACGATTATCCGGAAGGCCGCTTTACGCTGGCTTTTGTCGGCTACGGCGAGGAAAGCGAGAGTGCCGTCATCGAGCTGACTTTCAACTGGGACACGACGTCTTATGACCTCGGCAATGGTTTCGGCCACATCGCACTTGAGGTGCCGGACGCCCATGCCGCCTGCGACGCCATCCGCCAGCGGGGCGGCAAGGTCACGCGCGAGGCCGGCCCGATGAAACACGGCACAACGGTCGTTGCCTTCGTCGAAGATCCCGACGGCTACAAGATCGAGCTGATCGAGCACAAATAGCCGGCCGGCAGCGCTGAAAGCGACCGAAGAAATCAGCGCAGAAAGCAAGCGCCGGCGTACTGGCATTGCGTATCCGCCGCTCTCCGTTCCAGCCGTTGGGCGTTATCTGGCGGCAGCGGCAAGCATGCATCATCCTCTGATGATTTTTTAGCATTTTCTCCAGACGGAGCAGACCATGGGCTTGATTCTTTCGATTGATGTCGGCACCACCAACATCAAGGCCGCGCTTGTCGATGAAGCCGGTCAGCTTTACGGCAAGACGCAGAAAATCAGCACGGCGCTGGAAAGCGACGCGAGCGGCCGCGCCGAACACGACCCGCACCGGCTCCGTGAAGCGCTGCTGGAAGTCTGCCGGCGCGCGGCGGACCGGCATGGCAGCGAAATCGACATGCTGGCGCTGACCTCCTACATGTTCGGCCTGGTGCTGCTCGATCAAGACGGCGAGCCGCTGACCCGCGTATCAACATTCGCCGACACCACGGCGCAGGCGCACTTTCCCCGCTTCCTGGCCGCCATCGGCGACGTTAACGACATGTATCTGCGCACCGGCTGTCCGCCGATTTTCCAGTACCCGGCCAACCGCCTTCACCACATCGGCGTCACACAGCCGCAGATTGCCGCCCGCACGGCGCATGTGCTCGACTCGAAGGCCTTTTTGATGCATGCGCTGACCGGCGAATATGTTTCCGATTACAGCACGGCCAACTCGCTCGGCTGCCTTGATATTTCCGGCCGCTGGGATGAGGCGATCATCAGGGCAACCGGTTTTGCCGTCGAACAGTTTCCGCGCGTGCTCAATGGCTTTACCGACAAAGTGCCGCTGCTGCCCGCCATTTGCCGCCATCTGGGCGTGCGCGAAGGCACGGCGATTGCCGCCGGCCTCTACGATGGCGGCGCGGTCGCCGCCGCGATGACCGGCTTTGACGAGGGTATCGGCGTCGGCAACTTCGGTACCTCAGGCATGTTCCGCATCCCGACGCCAGCGCCGGTCGAAGACCTCAAGGGCGGGCTGATTCAGAGCTGCCTGCTGCGGCCGGGACGCTTTTTCACCGGCGCAGGCATCAATAACTGCACCAGCGCCACCAATCTCCTGCTGTCTCTGCTTGGCGAAAATCTCGACTATCTGCAAAAAACGCCACTCTCTGTTCCCGGCGCAAACGGGGTGATGACTTTCCCCTACTTCACCGGCGAACGCGACATGATCGTCGGCAATATTGGCACCGGCGTGGTCATGGGCTTGGGCGCCGCCAGTACGCGCGACGATCTGGCGCGATCCTTTCTCGAAGGGGTTGCCTTTTCCTACCTGCTTATAAAAAACCGGCTCGATCCGCACCGGCAGATTGAGGAATTTCGCCTCGGCGGCGGCGCCTCGACCAATGCGCAGTGGATGCAAATCATGGCCGACGTCCTCGATCTACGCGTCTGTGTCACGCAGAATCCGGAAATGGGCATCATCGGCGCCGCCTACATGGCACGCTACGGCGAGGGCAGCGACCTCATCGAATGCTCGCGCCGCATCATGCGCGAGGCCACCGTTTTTGAACCTATCGCGCGCCATGCCAAAATCTACGAGGCGCTTGCCGAGCGCTACTTCAGCATCCGTCAGGCACTCCGCGCGCCGCTGCTCGCCCGCCTGGGGCAGTCGGCGGATTGACGGCTCGCCCCGCGCAATCCTTTTTCAACCGTTCTTCGACTCACGCAAATTCACGTTTTTTACCAGGACAATAAGTATGAGCCAAGCCAAAGTGACCATCGCCATCGTCAATTCCAGTTCTTTCGGCGTCTCCTTCCCGGAACATCTGCGCGAGCTGGAGCAATTCGCCGAACTGATCCGCGTCGATATCCCGAACGGCGCACCGGCCTCGGTATTCCATCAGAAGCTGAGCGGCGCCGACGGCATCATCGCCAGCGTCACGCCCGTCTATACGCAGGAAGTCCTGCTGGGATTGCCCAAGCTGCGCCTGCTCGCGCGCCACGGCGTCGGCTGCGACAACGTTGACCTCGACGCCTGCGCCGAACTGGGGATCGCCGTTTCCAAAGTTGGCCCGGAAGTCGAGCGTGAATCGGTCGCGCAGATGGCTGTCGGCTTGATGAATGCTTCCGCCCGCCGCATCTGCGAAGGCGCCGACGTGGTCAAAGCCGGTCAATGGGCGCGGCGCGCCAGGCTCGCGCTCGGCGTCGATTTCGCCGGGGCGACAATCGGCCTGATCGGCATCGGCGCCATTGGCAAAACCGTCGCCCGCATCCTCTCGCAAGGATTCGGCGCCAAAGTGATCGCCTGCGACCCGTATGTCAGCGCCGAGGAAATTGCTGCGCGCGACGCCAACAAAGTCGATCTCGACACACTGCTGGCCGACAGCGAGATCATCAGCCTGCATTGCCCGCTGACAGCGGAAACCTCACGCATGCTGGGCGCCGAGCAGATTGCCCGGATGCGTCCGGGCGTCATCCTCGTCAATACCTGCCGCGGCGAAATCTACAAGCAGGCCGACCTGATCGCCGCGCTCGAATCCGGCAAAGTCGGCGGCTATGCCACCGACGTTGTCGAAGGCGAGCCGATCGACGGCAATCACGTTCTGCTCAAAACGCCCAATGTCATCATCACGCCGCATCTCGGCGGTTATTCGGTCGTTTCCCTGCGTGGCATGGGGCAGACAATGGTCGAGGACATGCGCCGTATCTTCGTTGAAGGCGCTTTCCCCGGCGTCATCGCCAATCCCCAGATCGACCTCGCCAACTCGCGCATCGTTCGCTTCAAGAAATAGGCGGCCAGCCCTTGTATAGCGGCTTCCTTTACCAAAATACTTCGTTGGCTTCGCCTTGCCGTACCACTCGTACTGTCTGCGGCTCGCCGCCTTGTCTTTTGGCAAAGTTAAGCCGCTATATTTTTGTGTCTCAAATATGGATGCCCTGAACCCCGCGTATTTAGGGCATCTCAGAGCGGGTGCTCTAAACCCCGCGTAAACAGGGCATCTCAGGGCACCCTGCCTGTACTCCCCTATCCACGGGGGTTTCCGGGCACCTACCTAGAGCACTTTTATCCGCGCGGGTTTTGGGGCATCTTCCCGACAGGGGAAGAATTGGAAAAACTCAGAGGGTGGAAGCGCAGGCGCATCTCCAAAAAGAGGTGGCCTGAACCCCGCGTATTTAGGGCATCTCCGGTACCCCTGCCCTGAAGTCCTTTATTGATAAGGGTTCCAGAGGCGCCTACCCGGAAACGCCTAATCCACGCGGGCTTCAGAGGGATGCCCTGATTCCATTACAT
>CALAIL010000035.1 GCA_937923255.1 uncultured Propionivibrio sp.
ACTGTCAGCGGCTCGCCGCCTTGTCTTTTGGCAAAGTCGAGCCGCTATTGAGAGGTATCTCGGAAGAAGTGCCCTGAACCCCGCGTATTTAGGGCATTTCAGAGGAGGTTCCCGTAAACCCTTTGTATTTAGGGCATCTCCGCTGCCCCTGTCCTGAAGCCCTTTATTTATAAGGGTTTCAGAGACGCCTTCCCGGAAACGCCCTATCCATAAGGGGTTACGGGCATGCCCCTTTGCGTATTCGATCACTACGAAGCACCCAAAACCCCTTAGGCGCAGCCGCAGGCGCGGGGAAGCTTGGCGGAAGCAAGGGCTTGATTGTTTGAGCGTAAGCGAGTTATCAAGCCCGCCGCCAAGCAACCCGTGACAAGGGGTTTTCTGCGCCTGGGGGTCGCCTTTCTTTGCTGACTTTCTTTGGCGAGGCAAAGAAAGTCAGCGGGGCGCGCTGCCGCTCAGCGCAACGGCATTAAGAGAAGTTTCGTGGGTGGAAGTCAGCGCGCAGGCTGTGGTAATTCCTATATTTAAAGCGTCTCAGGATACCTGCCCGCTAGCCCGCGTATTTAGGGCATCTCCAAGAGGGATGCTCTGGAGCCCTTGTAAACAGGGTATCTCCGGACACCCTGCCATGAAGCTTTTTATTTATAAGGGCTTCGGAGGTGCCTGCTCGGAAACGCTCTATCCACAGGGGTTTCAGGGTACCTGCCCTGAAGTCCTTTATCCACGCGGGTTTCTAGGCATCTCCCCGACAGGGGAGAATTGGAGAAACGCTGGGGCGGAAGCGCAGGCGCATCTCCAAAAAGAGGTGGCCTGAAGCCCGCGTATTTAGGGCTTCTCCGAGAGGGGTGCTCTGAAACCCTTATAAATAGGGCGTTTCAGAGGCACCTTTCCGGAAACGCCCTATCTACGCGGGCTTCAGCGATACCTGCCGAAAAATGCTTAGGGTTGCCCCTATGCCCGAACCCTGCCGCGCCCTCCCTTGCCCTGCTGGCAGAGCCAAGAACCCCAGCCTATTCAAACAGCGCGATCGATTCGACGTGCGACGTGTTGGGAAACATATTGACGACCCCTGCGCCGCGCAGGCGATAGCCTTTCTGCGACACCAGAATCCCCGCATCGCGCGCCAGCGTCGCCGGGTTGCAGGAAACATAGACGATACGCTGCGGGCCGTTTTCGCCAGCCATCCCAAGCGATTTCACCAGTTCGACCGCGCCTTCGCGCGGCGGGTCGATCAGCATTTTGTCGCAGCGCCCCAGTTGTTCCAGCGATGCCGGCGTCGCCTCAAACAGGTTGGCCACGCCATATTCGACCTGCCCGGCCAGCCCGTTGGCGGCGGCGTTCTCGCCGGCACGGCGCACCAGTTCGCGGTTGCCTTCGACCCCGACGACGCGCGCCCCCAGGCGCGCCATAGGCAGCGAAAAGTTGCCCAGGCCGCAAAACATATCGGCAATCCGCTCGCCGGGGCGCGGCGCCAGCAGCGTCATGGCGCGGCGCACGAGCACGCGGTTAATGGCGTGATTGACCTGAGTAAATTCCGTCGGCGAGAAGCGGTGCTCGATGCCGTAATCCGGCAGCCGGTACGACAGTTCCGCCCCCGCCTGCGGGTAAAAGCGGTAGACACTGGCCGGCCCCTGCGGCTGTAGGTAGAAAACAACGTCATGCCGGTCGGCAAAGGCGCGCAGCAACGTTTCGTCAGCGCCATTGAGCGGCTCAAGAATGCGCAGCACCAGCGCCGTCATATCCTCGCCCACGGCCAGCTCGATCTGCGGCATCGCCGTACTGATCGACAGCGCGCCGATCAGTTCGCGTAGCGGCATCAGCAGCTCGGAAACATGCGGCGGCAGATTCGGGCATATCCGCATATCGGCCACATAGCTGCTTTTGCGCTCGTGAAAGCCGATCAGCATGCCGCCCTTTTTCGCCACCCACCGCGCCGACAGCCGCGCCCGCCAGCGATAACCCCAGGATGGCCCGTGAATGGGCGCGTAGAGCTGCTCCGCCTGCACCCGTCCCAGATGCCAGAGATTGGTCTCCAGTACGCGCTGCTTGGCCGCTACCTGCGCAGGCGCGGACAGATGCTGCATGCTGCAACCGCCGCACACGCCAAAATGCGGGCAACGCGGCATCACGCGCTCGGCGGAAGGCGTCATGATGCGCTCGACGCGGGCATTCTCATACGTCGGCTTCTTGCGATAACTGACGAACTCGACCCGTTCGCCGGGCAGCGCGCCGTCCACAAAAATAGTCTTGCCATCCAGCCGCGTCACGCCGCGCGCTTCGTGGTCCAGGGATTCGATGATTCCAGTCGGCATGCCGGGAATTTCCAGAAATTCAAAAAAGCGGCATTGTATCGTCGAACAGACCCCAAGCCGTCACGACGCACACCGCCGCGGGTAGGCGATACTTACACGGGCACGCGCAGGCAATGCGCGCAACACAGCCACAACGCAGCCGCCGTCACAGTCGTTTCAGGTTTTGAATAGTTGACGCCCCGCCGCTGCACATTACGGAAACCGGCCGACCAGCATCTGCCGCTTATCGGCAAAACCGGGGCGCTTCTCCACCATGAACCCGGCCTCGGACAAGGCGCGGCGAACGCTGCCAGCCACCGACCAGGTCGCCAGCGTCGCGCCCGGCTTCGCCAACCGCGCCAGCGCGCGGCACAGCGCCGGCGACCACAGATCCGGGTTTTTGGCGGGCGAAAAACCATCGAGAAAAAACGCATCGACCGCCTCGTCCGGCGCCAGCGTCAAGGCCGGCAGAAGCGCTGCGGCATCGCCGAACAGCAGGCGCAGCTCGACACGCCGCACAGCGGGCATATTTTGCGCAGCCTGCACCTCCGGCGACGGCGACATCTCCGGCACATCCGGCATCCCCCGCATTTCCGTACCTTCCCTTTTCCCGGCATCGCCTGCCGCCTCCTGCCCCTGCGCCGCAGGCAAGCCTTCCAGCACCACACGATGCTCGCCCGGCTGCAAAGGCGGCCACTGCGCCTGCAGCATTCCGGCCAAGGACGCAAACTCCGGCCAGGCCGCATGCGCCGCCGCCAGGTCGGCCGCGGCAAACGGATGCTTTTCCAGCGAAATGAAGCACAGCTCGCGGCAAGCCCGCGGATCGGCCCGCCAGGCCTGCCAGGTCGCCAGAAAATTCAGGCCAAGGCCAAAGCCCGTTTCGAGGATGACGAAACGCCCTCGCCCCTGCCAGCGCGCCGGCAAATCATTGCCGGCAAGGAACACATGCCGCGCCTGCGCCGGCCCGCCCGCAGCCGCATAATAAACATCGCCGTAACGCACGGAAAACGGCGTACCGTCGGCAAGCCGCTGCAAGGTTGGAATTTCAAGCATAAAAATTAAACATCAGAAAGTTTTTGGAAGAATCTTGGCAAGACGTTCATCCGAAAAAAATAAAACCTTTGCAAAACCTGGCAGAAACCTGTTTTAAGGAATCTGCGCATCGTATTTCTCAATCAATTAAAAACACCAAGAGAAAACCAGAAAGCTTTGCAAAAGCCTCAATGGGTTAGTGATTGCCTATTGCCTTTAAAAGAATCTAAAAAATTAGTAAAGACTGCTTTATTAAAAATCCTATTATTATTTGAGAATAAAGCTTAATTAGCTTCCGCCAATTGAGTCTGTTCAAAGAGAGAAATTGAATTAGTCATTTTTACCTCCATTACTTAAGTAATCATAAACCAACCTGCCATTTTTAAAGGCTTCTCTTGTATTAAATGGATTTGTACCAAACGGGCAATAACGCCTAGCCAACCAGAATTTCATAGCAGTCCAACCTTCTCCTTCAGGAGAAATACCTGCCAAAC